>CAZPTI010000029.1:0-21251 GCA_964588925.1 uncultured Anaerolineales bacterium
TCTGGACGCCGTGGCCGACACCCGTCCCAACCTCCTGGCCGACCGCGCCGCCTGCAACGGGCTGCTTCAACGTGTTGCAGAATGGCGGTTTTGACACGGGGACGCTGGACGGCTGGGCGGCCGGGAATAATCCGCTGCGCCCCTCCGTGGTGACAGCGCCCGTGTTCACTCCGCCTTATGCTGTGGAGCTTGGCTCCACGGTTCAAAACCTCAACTCGTACTCGTCCATCCGGCAGACCGCGTTCATTCCCGCAGGCTACCGGACGTTCATCGGCTTCCGGGTGAACACCTGGGCGGAGTCGCTGGCGGGCAATGACCGCCAGATGTTCGTCATCCTCGGCCCCGGCAATGTCGTCTGGGCGACGCCGTGGAAGGCGCTCGAAAGTTCGGGCGTCTGGCAGCAGCATCTTTACGAGCTGATCGGCGCGCCGAGTTCGACGTTCGACGTGTATTTTGCGGCGGTCAACGACGGCGCGGGCGGACGCACTGCCCTCTACGTTGACGACGCGCATGTATGGGCGTGTTCCCCCGGCGCGATGCCGATGACTGCGCTGGCGGGTGAAGCAGACCCGTCCACCTTCTCCGAACAAGCCTTGACCACGGAGGCGGTCCCGTTCACGCCTGACGCGTCACAGTATGCCGCGCCGCCCGTCCCGCAAGAACTCGCCGTTCCTGTCGAAACGGCCACGCCCACGCCGGTTGTCGTGCCGCTGCCTACCGGGGTTATATCCGAGTCGCGAACCATCGAGGAAGGGACGGCAACCCCTGTCGCCACGGCCCCTTCGGTCCCCACCGGCGCCCCCACCCCCGCAGGGACGCCGCTGGACGTTTCCGGCATTCCAACGCCCGGCTGGACCGAGGTTGCCCTTAGCGGGCAGCCGACCTCCACGCCGCCGATCGCAAGCGGCTCGGAACTGCTGCCGACGAGCACGCCCCCGCCGCCGGACGCGCGCGCGATTGCCACGCCGAATCTCAACCCGGCGACAGTGCTCACGCAGGCCGTTTCGGCCGTGGAGACCGTCGCGCCCTCGACGACGCGCCTGCCGTTCGGGCTGTTGAGCGGCATTCAGGAGCGCACCGCGCAGTGGCCGATTCCGTGGTACTGGGTGCTGCTGATTATCATCGTGGTCGTTGCGCTGCTGATCTGGCTGCTCCAACGCGCGAGTCGCGGCAATTATTACAACCCTTGATCTTAGTTGGAAAGGAACTGGTTCGTGGACTGGACGCTCTATCGGGATGAAAGCGGATTTGATGCGTTGCGGGAGGAGTGGAACGAGCTGCTGGCGAGGAGCCGGTTCAACACGATCTTTCTCACGTGGGAATGGCAGACGACGTGGTGGCGGCATCTGGGCCGCGAGCGCGGGCCACTGTACGTGTTAGCAGCGCGCGAAGAGGGGCGGCTGATCGCGATTGCGCCGCTTTACCTGTCGGAGGACGGCGGCAAGGTGTTGCAGGTGGTCGGCTGCATCGAGGTGTCCGACTATCTTGACCTGATTATCGAGGCCGGTCGCGAGGAAGCGGTTTATGCGGACTTCCTGCGCTGGCTGGAAGGGCCGGACGCGCCGCCGTGGGACGTGGTTGATCTGTGCAACCAGCCGAGCGCCTCGCTGAGTTACACGCTGCTGCCGCAAATGGCCGAGCAGGCCGGTTACGCGGTCGAGGTGTTTCAGGAGGACGTGTGTCCGGTGATCGCGCTGCCGAGTGGCGGGCCGGAGGCGTGGGACGCATATCTGGACACGCTGGACAAGAAGGAGCGTCACGAGATCCGGCGGAAGCTGCGCCGGGTGGAGCGCGAGGCGCCGGATGCGGTGGTGCGCTTTGTCGACGGCGGAGAGAGCCTGCCGGCGGCCCTCGACGCGTTCATCGCTCTGCACCGCAACAGCCGCGCGGACAAGCACAGTTTTATGACCGAGCAGATGCAGGCGTATTTTCGCGCCATTGCGGAGACGCTTGCCGAGAAGGGGTGGCTGCAACTCTCCTTTCTGGAAGTGGACGGCGCGCCTGTCGCAACTTACTTCTGCTTCGACTACGAGAATACGATCCTCGTGTATAACTCCGGCTACGATCCGGCGGGCGTGCCGCAGCTTAGCCCTGGTTGGGTGCTGCTGGCGCGCGTGATCCAGCGCGCCATCGAGCTTGGGCGCAGCCGCTTTGACTTCCTGCAGGGCGACGAGGACTACAAGCACCGCTTCGGCGGGGTGGATGAGCCGGTGCACCGCACCATCCTGCGGCGGAAGTAGCGATGCGCGTCATTGCAGGCTCGGCCAAGGGCCACCCGCTCCTTGCGGCGCCGGGGGACAGCACGCGGCCGATCACCGACCGGACGAAGGCCGCGCTGTTCAGCATCCTGACCTCGGCGGAGATGGTGGAGGGGAAGCGGTATCTCGACCTGTTTGGCGGCACGGGCGCGGTGGGCATCGAGGCGCTGAGCCGGGATGCGGCGGAAGTGGTGTATTGCGAGAAGAACCGCAACGCGCTGCAAACCATCCGCCGGAATCTTGACGCCACCGGCCTGGCCGAGCGCGCGCGTGTGGTTGCCGGCGACGCGTTCGCCTATCTCGCGCGCCCTGACCTTCAGCCGTTCGACGTGATTTACATCGCGCCGCCGCAGTACAAGGGCATGTGGCTGAAGGCGCTTCAGCTTGTGGACGCGCGGCCGGAGTTGCTCAACCCGGACGGCTTCGTCATCGTCCAGATTTTCCCGAAGGAGTGGAGCGAGGTCGCGCTGGCGCACCTGATCGAGACGGACCGCCGCCAGTACGGCAGCACCGCGCTCCACTTCCTGCAACGGCGTTCCGACGCCCCCTTCGTCTGAGGCTGCCCCTTGATCGACGCCGAAAGCCCGCGCCCCTCTCAACCGATCACGCGACGACAAGCCTGGATTCTGGCCGCCCGGCCGCGCACGCTGCCCGCTGCGGTTGCGCCGGTCGTTGTGGGGACCGCGCTGGCCGTGCGCGACGGCGCATTTGCGCCACTGGCCGCGCTGGCGTGCCTGCTGGCTGCCTTGCTGCTCCAGGTTGCGTCCAACTTCGCCAACGATCTCGGCGATTTCGAGCGCGGCACCGACACGCCGGAGCGCGTGGGGCCGCTGCGCGTGACGACAGCCGGGTTGTTGAGCGCCGGGGATGTCAAGCGGGGGATGGTCGTCGTGCTGGGGCTGGCGGCGCTGCTCGGCGTCTACCTGATCGTCGTGGGCGGCTGGCCGATTCTGGCGGTCGGGCTGCTGTCGATGCTGGCCGCTGTCGCGTACACCTACGGGCCGCTGCCGTTCGGCTACTACGGCCTGGGCGACGTGGCGACGTTCGTCTTCTTCGGCGTGATTGCCGTGGTCGGCGCATATTATGTCCAGGTCCATTCTGCTCCGCCGCTCGTGTGGATCGCATCGATCCCGATGGGCGCGCTGGTGACGGCGATCCTCGTCGTCAACAACGTGCGCGATGCGGACACGGATCGGGCGGCCGGGAAGCGCACGCTGGCGGTGGTGTTGGGGCGGCGCGGCGCGCGCATCGAGTACACGCTGATGCTCCTGCTGGCCTATGCCGTGCCGGTCGTGCTGTGGCTGGCGTATGGCATGCAACCGTGGGTGCTGCTGCCGCTGCTGACCATCCCGCTGGCTGTCCGCCACGCGCGCGCGGTGTGGATCGTGCTCGGGCCGAAGCTGAACCGGACGCTCGGCGGCACCGCGCAACTGGCCGTGCTCTATGCGGTGTTGTTTGCGGTGGGCATTCTGCTGTAAGGCAGAACGGCCAGAATCAGGCGACGATCACGGCCACTGACGCGGGCGCGGTCCAGAGCACGCTGCGCAACTGGACGGCATCCGCGCCAAGGCGGAAACACCATTCGGCGTCCTCTCTCGTCGTAATCCCACCGGACGCGATCAGCGGCACGCCCAGTTCAAGCTCGGCGACGGCGGCAAGCGCGGCCAGGGTGAAGGGGAAGGCGGCGGGGCCGCCGATAGATCCTTCGACGAGGACGGGACGCTCGCCGGAATGGCTTGCCCCAAGGGGCGGCGCTGCGCCGCGCGGAGGCGTCGCGACAACGAGCGCGTCCGCGCCCGCATCGGCGCACGCCTGCGCCAGTGGGCCGGCTGAGGTGGCGCGCACCTTCGCCAGCACGGGCAACTGGCAGCCCCGTTTGAGGTTCGCGATCCACTGCCCGGCCTCGTGTGGCGTTGCGTCCGACGGAAGCTGAGCTTCCACGCCCGCCACCAGAATGTCCTCCAGCCGCTCGCCCAGCCGCAGCCAATCCTCCGGCGCAGCGCCCGACAGCGCGACGATCACGGGCAGGTCAAGCGCGTCCCACCGCTCCACGTCGTCCCGAAAGACGCGGCGCAGGCCGGGGTTGTGGTCGCCGGTGTTGAGGATGAAGCCGCCGGGGATTTCCGCGAGGCGCGGGCCGGCCTGACCGCGCTTCGCCTGGAGGGTCAGCGGCGGGGTGACGAACGCGCCGAACCACGCAGGCTCGACGTCGGGCGGCCAGGCTTCGCCCCAGCCGATTGCGCCGCTGCCGAGCATGTAGGGCGAGCGCAGGGCGAGGCCGGTCTTGCTGTTCGGGGCCAGCTCGATCATTCCGCCTGCCTCCCCACGATGTCCGCCAGGTCAAAGACCGGGCCGCGCAGACAGACGCGCCGCCGTCCGCCGGCCACGTCGGCCACGCAGCCCTGACATGCGCCCGTGCCGCACAGGAACTGCGCCGGGTAGATGGCCTGCGCAAAACCCCGGCTGAGCGTGAAGCGCGCCTGTCGCACGGTGTCGGCCAACCCGGCATAGAGTTCGAGCGAGGCGGACGCGCACAGGGCGTCGGCCCACGGGAGCAGGTCGGAGAGGGTGGAGAGGAGCGGACGCGCCACGTTCGGCCCGCCGTCGCTGGTGACGAGGTGATATTCGACGCCGGAAGGCAGCCGGGCGGCAGGCAGTCCGGTTCGCGTGCTGGTTGCGCCGACGACGAGCGCGACGGCAATGCCGGCTGCATCCGCCCACGCGACCAATGGCAAGAGGCGCCACGCGGCCTCGCCCTCGCCGACGCACAGCAGGTTGCGGATGCCACCGTCCAGCGTGAAGCCCGTTCCCACCGGGCCGAGACAGTCGACCTCCGCTCCCACCGGCGCGACGCGCAGCCACGCGGCGCCCCAGTCCGCCGAGGGCGCGATGCGGATGGTGAAGTCGTCCGCGCCGAGCGCGATGGGGTAGAAAGTGCGGCGGAGGTAGGGCGAAAGGGTCGGGCCGGATTTGATGAGCGCGGGCTGGCCGGGCTGGAGTTGGCGCGCGAGGTCCGGCGCGCGTAAGGTAAGCTCGACTGCTGCGCCCGTTGCGCGGCGGTCGATGATGGTGGCGATGGATTGGATCAAGGACATGGGGGAAGGATAACGAAAAGGGGATGAGCCGTCAATCATGCGCCCTTCGGCGGCCTCGGCCTCGAAAATCCGGTTGACGCAGCAGGCGGGCAGTGATAGGATGACATCAGTTGAGTTGAAGTCGAGGTGAATCGCAGTGACTGGCTGGAGCGACACGATCGAGGTTGCTGAGGCGGAAACGCGCCTGCGTGAGTTGCTGGAAGCAATCAAGGGCGGCGCAGAGATCACCCTTGTTGAGGGTGAGGAAGTTGTTGCGCGCCTGCTGCCGCCGCTACCCGCCAACACGCGTATTCCGGGCCTGCATGCGGGGATGATGATGCCTGCGGAGGATTTCGACGCACCGCTTGACGATGCCTTCTGGAACTTCGACAAGTGAAGCTGCTTTTTGATACGCAGGCGTTCATCTGGTGGGATAGCGATCCGACGCGCCTTTCCCCCCGTGTGTTAGAGCTTTGTCAGGACGCCAGCAACATTTTGATCTTCAGCGTCGCAAGCGCATGGGAGATTCAGATAAAGTCGCAACTTGGAAAGCTGACTATGCCTCTACCGCTGGCCGAAGTAGTTAGCGCACAGCGAAAAGCCAACGGCATCAAAATCCTCCCGGTGACCCTGCGCCACGTTCTTTCACTTCAAACCCTTCCGACTCCGCACCGCGATCCGTTCGACCGTCTGCTCGCCGCCCAGGCGAACACGGAAGGCGCGCTCCTGCTCACCGCCGATCCGATTTTTGCAGCTTATCCGGTTCCGGTCGTCTGGTAATCATTGGGCACGCTTCCGCGTGATGATCGTTGCGCGCAACCGATCCCTCCCTCCCCTCGTATTGCGCTGTAGAGGTTCGCCCGTGACGCGTGCGCGCGCTGCGGACCCTCTACATCACGGTTCGTTAATATGGAGAAAACAATGGACATCAGCATGACCTCGACCACGAACGACATTCCCGGCTACCGCATCGTGCGGAGCGTGGGCATCGTGCGGGGGATTACGGTGCGGTCGCGCGGGCTGGCGGGGCAGTTTGCGGCCAGCTTCCGCAGCATGGTCGGCGGCAAGATTCACGAATATGTCGTCGTCTGCGAGGAGGCGCGCGAGGAGGCGTTCGACCTGATGATGCAGCACGCGGCGGAGAAGGGCGCGAACGCCATTATCGGCGTGCGCTACGACGCGACGGAGATGAGCGAGGCGATGACCGAGGTGCTGGCGTACGGCACGGCGGTCGTGGTGGAGCGGGCGTAGATCAGCGTTGAACCGAAGGCGAACTGGCGCGCGGCGCGTGATGCGACTATGCTGAGGGCGTCGGAGCATGCGCTGGTGATCGGGCGCAAACCGGTCTGAACGGAGGGCCGATGAAGGACGAAAAAGGCTCAGGGAGACGGCTGGACACGGTGATGGAAGGCGCGACCGTGGAGGCGCACGGCGTGCTCGTGACGCCCGTTGCGCGCGTGCGAGGGGGAGCGGACGCGCAGCGCAACGCGAACGGCGAGTGGCGGTATGCGTGGGCGGCGATTCAGCCGACGAAGGCCATTGTGCGCGACCGGAGCGGGCGAGAAAGCGAACTCACGCTCGCATCGGTTGAGAGGCAGGTGTTGGGCGCGATGGCGGCGGTTGGGGCTGTCGTGGCGCTGGTCATGGTTCTGATTTCACTGGGCGCCGGCAAGCGGCGGTAGGAGGGTTAGATGGACGATCGAATGAGCGAGGCCGTCGCGAAGGTCAACAGCCAGATCGACGAGATGGTTGGCCGCATGGGCGCGCATGCCGTGTTCGGTGAGCCGATTCAGCAGGGCGACATGACGCTGATCCCCGTCGCGTCGGTCACGTACGGCTTTGGCAGCGGGCAGGGGTGGGGGCGCGGCAAGGCTGAGGATGCCCCGGCCGACGCGCCGGTGGGCGAAGGGGGCGGCGCAGGAGGCGGTGGCGGCGGCATGGCGCGTCCGCTCGGCTACATCAAGATCGACGCAAACGGCGCGAAGTGGGAGCCGACCGTCGACCCGTCGCGCATCGTTGTGGGCGGGATGGTGTTGGCAGGGTGGATCGTGTTCTGGGTGATGAAGATGATTCGGACGGTGGCGACGGTGAAGCAGAGTTGATCCCGGAGCCCGAACGCGTTGGCGTTCGAGCGTTGAGCGCGTCAGGCCATTTTGGAAGGGGAAAGGCGAAAGACGGAGAAAACAGCGAAAGTCGAAAAACGAAAGCAGCGAAACCCGCAGGTCGCTTTTCTGCGCGCAGACAGGCCGGAGGCAGCGAAGTTTTCGCCGTCTTTCGCCTTTCGATTTTCGAGATTTCCCCCGCTTTCGCCTTTCCCCTTCCAAACACTGCCGCAATAAGCTACCGCAAAACGAGACGCGTCAACGCATTACAGTCAATATGACGCCTGTCTGCGCGCCCACGCCTGACACCCGCAGCCCATCAGCAGACGGTGTCACCGTCGCGTCGCCCCACAACACTTGAACCGCCTCGGCTTGCAGGGGCAACACAAGGCGTTCCAGCGGCGCGCCGCGATTGACCACCACCACTACGCGCTCCCCATCCGCCACGCGCTCGTACGCGAACGCCTCCTCCCCCTGCCACACCTGCCGCCACTCGCCCACCTTCAGCGCCGGGTGCGCCTTGCGCAGGCGGATTAGCTCGCGCGTCAGCGCCAGCGTCTCCCGATCCCACGTCTCCGGCCTGTCCCACGGGAACGCGGCCCGATTGAGCGGGTCCGGCCCGCCGTTCATGCCTATCTCGTCGCCGTAGTAGATGCCGGGCGCGCCGGGCATGGTGAGCTGGAAGAGCGTGGCGAGGCGGAGGCGCGACAGGTCGCCGTTCGCTTCGTGGAGCAGGCGCGGCACGTCGTGGCTGGAGAAGAGGTTCTGGCAGACCGCCGTGACCTGCGGCGCGTAGAGCGCGAGCATGGCCGTGATGCCGTCGAGGAAGGTAGCCGTGTCCATGTTTTGCCGGGCGAAGTAGTCGACGGTCAGGTCGCGGAAGAAGTAGTTCATCGTGCCGTCGAATTGATTGCCCTGCAACCACGGCGACGTGTTGCCCCAGATTTCGGCCAGCAGGTAGGCGTCGGGCTTGACCTCCTTCGCCGCCCGGCGGAAGTCGTCCCAGAAATCGGGCACGATGTGGCGCGCGACGTCCATGCGCCAGCCGTCCACGTCGAACTCCCGCAGCCAGTAGCGCGTTACGTCAAGGAAGTAGGCGCGCGCGTCGGGGTTGGACAGGTTGATCTTCGGCATGTCGAGCACGCCGTACCAGGCGAGATAGGTCGGCTCCACGAGCGCGCCTTCCCCCTCGACCGGCTCCAGCTCGACCCCGCTGATTTCGGGGAAGCGTTCGAGGTAGCGCAGGTACATCTCGCGACCGGCCGCGCGCGCCTGCTCGGCCAGATGCGGACGGTAGCGCACGCGCACCGGCCACTCATGCACGGTGAACCAGTCCTTGTAGGGCGAGCTTTCGCCGTTCTTGACCAAATCCTGAAACGCGAAGAAGCGGGGGGAACAGTGGTTGAAGGACGCGTCGAGGATGACGCGCAGGCCCCGCGCGTGCGCCGCATCGACCAGCTCGCGTAACGCCTCATTGCCGCCGAACGCCGGATCGACATGGTAGTAATCTGACGCGTCGTACTTGTGCGTGGACGGGCTGGCGAAGATGGGGTTGAGATAGATGACCTCGACGCCCAGGTCGGCCAGGTAGGGCAACTTCTCGGTGACGCCGCGCAGGTCGCCGCCCTGGAACTCCAGCCACGCCGGGCGCGAACCCCACGCCACCGTTCCCGGCGGATCGTTGGACGGGGCGCCGTTGGCGAAGCGGTCGGGGAAAATCTGGTAGATGACGGCGCCCTGCGCCCACTGCGGCGTGTCGAACGGCGGCAGTTGATCGAGGTCAAGCTGCCAGCGGTCGAGCGGCTCGACGCTGTGGTCGATGCCGTGCTTGCAGAGGTAGACGGGGCGACCGCCGGGCAGCAGCCGGAACGCAAACGAATAGGTGATGCGGCGGGATGCGGGCCGGATGAGCGCCTGCCAGTAGGCGAAGCGGCTGTCGGCGGCGAACCGCTCCAGCAAGGCGGCCTGCGGCGCGCCGTCGTTGTAGACCAGCACGCCCTCCGTAAAGGCCGGTTCGGTGCGGATGCGGAAGCGGACGCGCCCGTCGGGCAGCGAATCACAGTAAGCGCGGTCAGCCTGGTCGTGGCGCGCGTCAAACGGATAGAGCAACCCCGCCTCGCCGTAATACTTCATCTCGATGTCATGCACGATTCTCTCCTCACACTTTCGCGCGTCCGGGCAGCATCGCTACGAGCGGGATGCCGAGCAGCGGCGCGAGCGCGCTTACAGTAAACGCTATTCGCAGGGTAAACGCATCGGCCAAAATGCCGAGCGCGAGCGTTGCCGCCGCATTTGAGAGGAACGCCAGGCCGAGGTAGAGGCCGTTCGCCATTGCCCGGTTCTCCGGGAAACGCTCCTGCACCAGCGCCATCATCACGGGCATGATCGCCAGCGCCGTGAAGCCGAGCGCGACCAGCAGCGGGAGGCGAGCCACCCCGCCGAACAGCATAAACAGGAGCATCAGCGGGGTGGCGAGCGCCATTGCCGCAGCCAGCACCTTGCGCCGGCCGACCCGGTCGCTGACGGAACCCGCCGTCAACGAGCCAACCATGCCCGCCGCCTCGAAGATCGCCAGGGCCGCGCCGGCGAACCACAGCGTGCTCCCCTCGCTTTTGAGGAAGAGGGGGAGATACGTGCTGAGCGCAGCGGCCATGAAGGAGCGGACAATCGTGATGCCGACGACCGGGAAGAGCAGCGGGCGCATGGCCGCCAGCGCCTCGCGCCACAGCGGCGGGGTCTTGACGGAGCGCGAGAGGGAGGACGCGTCGCGCAGCCGCCAGTAGAGCGCGACCGATGCCAGGATGCCGCCGACCATGAGCCAGGGCGCACCCTCCAGCCCGACGAGGCCGATGGCTGCGACGATGATGAGCGGGCCGACGGTGTAGCCCAGCCCGCCGCCGACCATCCACATCCCCATCGCGCGACCGATCTGCCGGCCGGCCATATTCGCCGCAATCACCGGGCCGACCGAGTGCAGCCCGGCCGCGCCCGCGCCCACGATCAGCAGGAGGAAGGCGAGCATGGCGTACGAGGGCGCAACGCCGAGCAGGGACATGCAGACAGCCGAAATGGACGGCGCGACGATGACGAGGTAGCGGAGGTTGCGGCGGTCGGCCAGGTAGCCGATGACCGGTTGCAGCAGGGACGGCCACTGGAGAAAGACGTTCAGCAGCCCGGCCTGCGAGTTGGAGAGCAGGAACTTCTCGCTCAGGACGGGCAGGAGGGGCGGGAGGAACGCCGTGTAGGTGTCGTGGACCGCGTGGCCCAGCGTGACGGTGGCGACGCCGGTCCCATCGAACGGCTGCTCATCGGCGGGCGCGAGGAGGCCCTGCGCCTCGGCTTCTGCGACGGCCATCGGCTATCGTTCCAGCAGCGCGACGAGGTCGGTCAGGCTGCCCCGATAGGTCGGTTCGGGCGTGGAGGGCTTGAGCGCGTTGGTCGGGCCTTCCACGAGGAACGTGTCGCAGCCGATGTTGCGCGCCACCATGTCCATGTGCTCATCGCCGACGACCAGACACGCATCGGGCGCATGGCCGAGCCGGGCGCACACGTCGTCGAAATAGCGCAGGTTGGGCTTGGCGTAGCGGCTGTTCTCGTAGGTTGTGACCCACTTGAACGGCAGGTCGTCCACGCCGGCCCACTGCATCCGGCAGCGGATGGCCGACTCGGGGAAGAGCGGGTTGGTGACGACCGCCGTGTCGTAGCCGAGCGCCTGGATGCGCCGGACGACTTCGCGCGCTTCCGGCTTGCGGCGAGTGACGGTTTGCAGCTTCGGGAAGTCCTCGGCGTAGAACGCGTCGAAGATGGGCATGAGCTCGTCCTGCGTGCGACCCTCGAAGGGGAAGAACGCGCCCATGAAGACATCCTGGTTGGTCGCGCGCCCGTCGTTGGCGGACATCTGCTCGGTGGCCCACATGAGGCGGGTGACGAACGCCTTCGGCTCGAAGAGGTGGCTGACGCGCGCCGTCAACGCGCGCAGGTAGGTGGGCAGGAACGCGTCCATGCTGCTGTCGAGCAGCGTGCCGTCGAGGTCGAAGAGGACTGCTTTGTAGTGAGACATGCGCTAACCTTGCTGATGCGTTATCTGCGTTGAATGTTCATCGTCAACCCGTGCTTTGGCCGGAGCGTGACCCCCGGCTCGACGGCGGCGGGATGAGCGGACGGATTGCTGAGCGTGTAGCGTTGCGCGACCGTCGCGATGATGATGGCCGCTTCGACCATCGCAAAGCCGTTGCCGATGCAGAGGCGCGGGCCGCCGCCGAACGGGTAATAGGCGTAGCGGTGACGCCCCTGCGATTCGTCCGGGCTGAACCGCTCCGGGCGGAACGTGTCGGGTTCGGGCCAGAGGGCGGGCATCCGCTGCGTGACGTAGGGGCTGGTGACGACCAGCGCGCCCTTCGGGATGCGGTAGCCGTCGATCTCGTCGTCGTCCAGCGCCTTGCGCGAGATGATCCAGGCGGGCGGATAGAGGCGCATGGCCTCCTGAAAGACCATTTCGGTGTATTTTAGGCGGGGCAGGTCGTCGGCGGTCGGAGTCCGCTCACCCAGCTCGCGCGCCAGTTCGTCATGCAGCTTCGCCTCAGCCTCGGGGTTGCGCGCCAGCAGGTCCCACGTCCACGCCAGCGCGCTCGCGACCGTCTCATGCCCGGCGATCAGGGCGGTCATCGACTCGTCGCGCAGGTGCTTGTCGCTCATGGCCTCGCCGGTTTGCTCGTCGGTGGCGCGCATGAAGAGGGCGAGCAGGTCTTCGAGTTTCGGAACACCCGTCGGGTCTCGTCTCTGATGGATCGTCTCGTACACCGCCCCATCCAGCACCTTCATCGCGCGCCTGTGCGCCCGATTGCCCTTCGTCGGCAGCCACTCCGGGACGACGCCGAACGTGCGCGCGCGACCGACGATGTGATCGAGGACGGTCAGGGTGGCGGTGGCAAGCTCGTCGGCCTGGTCGCCGATCTCGGCGGAGAACATGGCCTTGCCGACGATCTGAAGGGCGACGTGCATCATCTCGGCGGCAATGTCGAGTTGGCCTGTCTCCGGCCAGCGCGCCAGCATCTGCTCCGCCGCCTCGGTCATCATGGGCGCGAACCCCTGCACGCGCGTCTTGTGGAAGGCGGGCGCCGCGAGCCGCCGCTGCCGCAGCCAGAAATCGCCGTCCGAGGTGAGCAGCCCGTCGCCCGTGATCGTGCTCAACAGGTTGTACTGGAAGGTGTCCTTGCAGTAGTTCTTGCTGTTGTCCTGGAGCACGCGCTTGACGCCGTCCGGCCCGGTGACGAGGTAGACGGCCAGCGGACCCACGGGGTAGCGCACGGTCGGCCCGTAGCTGCGCGCCACCTGCAACAGGAACGCGTGCGGCCCGTCGCGCAGGGCTTGCAGGTCGCTGATCGGCGGGCGTGAACCGGGTCCGGGAGGCAGGGCAGGCGTCATGGGCGTTCCTTTCAGGCCAGGACGCGAGTATAGCACCACCGCGCAGGGAGGAGCAAACCGGTTTTGCGCCCGCAACGCTTTGCGCCCGCAACGCTTTGCGCCCGAAGCAGCTTGACAGCCCCCGCTGAGGGCGTACAATAACGGCGCAATCGCAGGCGCGAACGAGAGGATGTCCCGCCATGTCCCATCCGTTCTTCGACTCATCTTCCTACCCCTGGCACCTGCCCGAGGCCAGTCGCCTGCATACGCTCCTGTTCCAGATTATCGCCACACCGCAGCGCATCGACTTGCTGTATCGCAGCGCGGCCCCCAACCTGCTGCCGATTGCCACGGCCGCCGCGCCCCACGTCG
Organism: uncultured Anaerolineales bacterium; assembly: GCA_964588925.1. Classification (GTDB taxonomy): domain Bacteria; phylum Chloroflexota; class Anaerolineae; order CG2-30-64-16; family CG2-30-64-16; genus JALOOB01. Next base: position 13,210 of record CAZPTI010000029.1, read on the forward strand.
TCTGGAAGGAGGCGCTCGACGAGCTGGCGCGCAACCGGGCGCTGCGGGGGCTGTGCGATGCGCTGCTGCAAACGAACGAGGGGCAGAACAACGCCGACTTTCGCGCCGCCATCCAGGCCGTGATCGACGCGCGCGACGCGCCGGCAACGGGCATCGTGGATGACCTGTTCGTGCTGGATCGCGTCTCGCTGCGGGATCAGAAGCTGGCGCTGCTGGAATCGGACACGAGCGCCGTGAAGGTGCTGCTGGTGCGGGGCGGGCCGCGCAGCGGCAAGAGCTACACGCATCACCTGTTCGAGCGCAAGGCGCAGGCGCACGGCGCGCTGGTGGTCTACGTGGATCGCGACCTGATCGCCACGGTCGACGAGCTGATCCTGCAACTGTTCGCCGCGCTGGAGTCGTCGGACAAGATTCCGCCCCGGCCCACGACCGACGATGCGTGGTATCGCGCCGTGTGCATCAAGCTGGCCGAGCTGGCCGCTATCAAGCGGCGGCAGTTGTGGCTGGCCGTGGACGACCTCGGCCCGGACCCCGACGGCGCGCCCCTGCTCGACCCGGAGGTGCGGCGCTTCTGCGATCAACTCGCGCTGACGATGAAAAACCCGGTCTTCCGCCAGTGGTTCCGGCTGATGCTGATCCACTACCCCGACGGCCCGCTGCCGACGCGCTGGGAGCAGGGGACGTGGGTCGAAGAGCGGACGAGCGAGGCGGACATCCAGCAGGCGCACGTGCTGGACCAGTTGCGCGACTGGCTGACGGCGAACGGCCGCACCGCGCTCGAAGAGGATCTCAAGAAGCTGGCCGACGACGTGATTGCCGCTGCGGACGCGCCGCCCGCCGAGGATGACACCCGGCCACGCCTGCGCCGCCTCCGTGACGCGCTCAGCGCGACGCTGGCAAGCCTTGCGGGGGGGCCGGAATGATTATCGCCAACAGCACGCGCATCTACGACGTCCGGCTTTTCCTGGCGGGGCTGCAACAGGCGGCGGCCGGGGTTGCCCGCCTGACCACGCCCGGCAGCTCGGGCGAGCGGCCGGAGGGTACTGCCTGGTTCATCACGCCGGGCCTCCTCGTATACGTCGGGCCGGACTACTGGCAGCGAGAGGCGATTCCTGATGCGCCCTGGAACTGCTACGCGCCCGCCACCGGCCCGAATTCAGCGCCGGAAAGCGTTCCGGCCCGGGTGACAGACATGTATCCCCTCGGAGCGGCCCACGAGCGGGTCAACGCGCACTTGCTGCGGCTTGGGCGTTCCTTGCCGGGGCGCGCCCCTACGCTTAAGCTGGAACGTCCGGCAGTCGAGAATCACCTGTTCATAGTGCATTATCCCCAGGGTGCGCCTGAGCAGAAGCTGAGCTTCGGTCCGCTCGTTAAGATTGAGGGGACGTTGCTGCGTTACGAGGTGGACACAGTGGCCGGCTCAGGCGGCGCGCCGCTGTTCGATGCGGCATGGCGTCTGGTAGGCGTCCATTATGCGGCAGGAACCTCTCCCGTCGTGAAGCAGTCGAACGTCTTGCCGCATAACGTGGGGGTGTCGCTCGACGCCATCCTCGACGCGCTGCGACAGGCGCCGGAGTGGCCGGAGATCGCCGAGTATCACCGGCTGGCCGACGTTGCGGGTGCGCGCGCCGGGCTGGCCCCATCGCGCGCCATCTCCAAGGGGCTGGACTTCGCGCCGGAGGCCCCGCTGCGCGCCGCCGTCCTGTGGAGCTTCGACCCGGCCACCTTCACGCCGGACGAGGTGGAGACACTGCGCCCGCTGACCAGCGACGCAACCGCCGCCCGGTGGACGCTGCAAACGGCGGAACGCCAGCGCCTCCTGCGCGAGGCTGGTTCGCTCAAGGCATTGCGCGCCGCGCGTGGCAAAGCCTTCGCCAGCGACGACCCCCGCCAGCGCGTCATCGACCGCATCCTCGCCGGGCCGCCGTATCCCCTCGATGAGGTCGACGAAGCCGACCTGCCCTACTGGTTGCAGGCCGTGCGCTGGTTCGAGGGCGTTGCGCCCGAGCTGCCGACCGCCGGCGAGGTGAACCGCGAGCTGGAGCGCCGCCGGGTGCGCAGCCGCCTCAAGGCCATCGCCACGGACAACTTCCAGGGGCGCGAAGAGGAGCTGGCAACGCTGGCGGAGTGGTATGCGAACGACGCCGCTCCACCGATGGTCATTACGGGCATCGGCGGGGTGGGCAAGTCCGCGCTGCTCGGCTTCTTCGCGCTGACCCTGCCCGCTGAGGCCGTGCTGCTGTGGCTCGACTTCGACCGGGCCGACATCGCGCCGGACGATGCGGTGTCCATGCTGCGGCTGCTCGGCCAGCAGGTGGCTTTGCAGGTGGCGGGATTCACGGCGCCGGAGCCGGTTGAGGAGCAGTGGCAGGAGGCCGCGCATGCGCTCGGCGTGGCGCTGGCGGCAGCAACCGCCCACGGCCCTGCGCCGCTGCTGGCGCTCGACGGGTTCGAGGTGGCGCAGCACGTCCGGCAATACGGCGAAATCTGGGACCTGCTGGAGGCGCTGCTGGCCGACGTCCCCCGGCTGCATGTGGTGGTGAGCGGACGCGCGCCCGTGCGCGACCTGAAGCTGGCGGGACGAGCCAGCCAGTCGATCCACCTGACCGGGCTGGCGCGACCGGATGCGGAGGCGCTGCTGGCCGGGGCAGGGATCACCGATCCTGCGCTCGTCGGGCCGATCCTCGACATCAGCCAGGGCGTGCCGCTGATGCTGCTGCTGGCCGTGTACTGGCGGCGGGCCGGGGGCGAGATGCGCGAGCTGCCCGACGACCTGCCACGCGAGCTCATCGGCGGCTTCCTCTACCAGCGCATCCTCGACCGGGTGATCGACCAGTCGCTCAAGCCGCTGGCGCGCAGCGCGCTCGTCCTGCGCCGCCTGACCGTGGAGCTGCTGGCCGATGCGCTGGCCGACCAGCTTCCCGCCGGGACCGACGCTGCGGACGTGTTCGAGCGGCTGTCGCGCGAGCTGGCGCTGGTGGAGGCGACCGATGCCGCCCTCCCTGCGCCGGGCATGGCGCTGGCGCCGTCGGGGGGCGCGCTGATTTTGCGGCCCGAAGTGCGCTCGGCCACCCTGCGCCTGCTGGAGCGGGAGGATGCGGACTTCGTGTTCAAGATCGACGCGCGTGCGGCCGTGTGGTATGCCGGTCAGGACCTTGCGGACGCGACGAACGTGGCGGAACTGGTGTATCACCGGCTGCGGATTCGCGACGTAGATGGCGCAGCGGCGGTCTGGCGGCCGGAGTGCGCGAACCTGCTGCTGCGCGCCGAGGAGGACATGCCGGAGGGGGCCGCACGCGACTGGCTGCTTGAAGCCCTCAAGGCCGCCACCACGGACGCGCCGCCCCTTGAAGCGTGGGAGAAGGACGCCGTCGAGCGGTTGCGCGCCGCGCTGGGGCGGGGGCTGGCGCGCGTCGCGCCGGGCATCCTGGCCGAGCGACCCGAACGCAGCGCCAACAGCCCGCTGGCCGTGTACGACGCGTTCGACCTGCTGAGCGGCGGCAAGCCGGAGGCCGCGCTGGAACGGCTGCGCGCTGCGGGGCCGGGGGAGGGGACAGTCGGGCGCGACCGCGCCCTGTTCGCCGCCCTGCTGTGTCAGCGGACAGGGGATCGCCGGGGGGCGGACGGCTATCTGAGCGGGGTGGAGGACGAGGCGCTGTGGGGGGACCGGCCGGGCGGGGGCGGCATAGAGGCGCTGGCCGTGACGGCCGGCCGCGTGCGCGTGACGGTCGACCTCGAAGGGGAACTGGAGCTGCTGGAGCGGCTGAACGAGGAGGGCGAATACGTCCAGCCACCTGCGCTGATCGACCTGGCGCGCGCGCTCCTTGCGCCGTCCGCCGTGGCGCTGCCCGCCCTGGCGCAGAAGCTGGCGCCGAACCAGTATCTCGAATCGCTGCCCACCGGCGCGCAGGTCGCGATTCCCCGCACGGAGGACGAGCTTGATGCGTTTGCGTCGCAGGTGCGCTACCTGCGGCAGACGGAGCGCGAGCGGGGGCTGACCGACGGCCAGTTGATCTCGCTGGCGCGCGCCCTCTCCGGCGCGTTCGACCGGCTGGAACGCAGCGATGACCTGTGGGATCAGCACGGGGTGGCGCAGCGCCTCAAACGGCTGCTGACCCTGGTCAAACAGGCGTACGCGCAGACGCACGGCCGGAAGCGAACGAACGCATTCGAGGTGACGCAGAGCCTGGCGTTGCGGCTGGCGCTGCTGGGCGAGCGGCGGTGGGCGCTGGCAACGTCCGGGCTGTTCCTGACAGATGCGGCGCTGCTGGCGCAGACGCTCAAGCCCGATGACCCGCTTGCGTTGGCCGTGGCCGCATCGCTGGCGGCGTTTGTCAGCCTGGAGGCGAACAGCGCACCCGTCTTTTCGCTGCTGTACGGCGACCGCCCCCTCGCGCAGATTGTCGGCGACGTGGGCATACTCGCCTATAAGCTCGGCGGTCAGCAGACTGCGATGACACCTGAGAAAGACGCGCTTGCGAAACGGGTGGCGGCCGTAGAGAAGCGCACTCCCGACGTGAAATACAATAGCGCCTGGCTGGGTCCGTGGGAGGCCAGCAGCATCGGCCTCTATCTCCGTGCGCCCGATCCGCTCGAAACGCTCGTCCGGCGCGCCATCGGCCTGCCCGACACGCTGCCTTTGTAAAGGAGATGCGCATGTCTGCCATCCTGGACGCGTTCCCCTATCCCTGGTCGAACCCGGCCGCGCAGCAGTTGCACGTGTTGCTCGGCCAGCTCTTCCCGCGCGCACTGGATGCGGTCAACCTCGCGCAAAAGGCGGGGCTGGATGCGGGCTTCATCAACCGGGAGCAGGCCACCAACTATGTCTGGATCGAGGTGCTCGACCAGGCGGCGTCGAACGGGGTGACGCGCGTCCTCGTCGAGAACGTCGTGGCGGGCATGAACCCGGCCAACCCCCGCCGGGCATTCTTCGAGACGCTGCTGGCCGACAAGACGCCGCCCACCGAGGGCGAGCCGCGCCTGCAGGACGGCGCGCCGCTCTTCCTCAGCCAGGGCGGCGACGACGTCTCCGAGCAGGAGGCGCTGCTGTATCGCGACGACCTCACCATCCAGATCGGCAAGGTGCCCGCGCTCGTCGAGACGCTGCGGCGGCTGTTCGAGCTCGCGCCCGCCGTGTGCAAGCTGGATGTGGACGTGAACGGCCTGCCGATGGTCGGCACGGGCTTCCGCATCGGGCCGGATTTGCTGCTGACGAACTGGCACGTGCTGCATCACCCGAAGACCGGCGCGCGCGCGACGGCGGTGACAGCCCAGTTCGGCTATGAGGACAGGCCGGCCGGCGCGACGCCTGTGGCGGTCACGGCCATCCCCTGCGACGTGAACAGCATCGTGACCAGCCGGGAGGACGACTGGGGCGTAATCCGGGCGGCTGCCCCGCTCTCGACTGACTGGCCGGTCGTGAAGCTCTCGGAGGGGGCCGCGCCACAGGTCGGCGCAGCGGCGTACATCATCCAGCATCCCGGCGGCACCCCCAAACGGCTCGGCTTCGTGCGCAACCAGGTCTCCTTCTTCGACGACCGGGTCGTCCACTACCTGACCGACACGCAGGCGGGGTCGTCGGGCGCGCCGGTGTTCGACGAGGCGGGGCGGCTGATCGCCCTGCACCACATGGGCGGACGCCCGCAGGAGGTGACAGGCCGGCCGCCGCTCAAGAAGAACGAGGGCATCCGCATCTCGCGCGTGCGGGAGGGGCTGGCGGCTGCGAACGTCGTCACGCCCTGAAATCCACTCACAAAAGATACCGGCCTCCCTCTGTGGCTATTTGAGGACGCCTGAAACAGCAGGCGTCCTTTTTGCGTATCATGATGGGAGGGGGCGACTGTCAGCCAATCGTCGGCCAGACATCCAAACCGCCCGCAGCTTTGCGCTATAATGACGCTGTGAGAACGTCGTTCGCGACACAGGAGCCGGTCATGAGACATTTTCGAGCGCGTATTCGTTCCGGGGGTGGGCCGCTGCCTGCGGCGCTGGTCCTCGCCCTGGTGGTGCTGGTGGCCTTCAGCGGGCTGGCCGCCGCGCAATCTCGCACGTTGTACTGGCAGCGGTACGATGTGGACATTGCCGTGCAGGTCAACGGCGACTTCCGCGTGACCGAGACGCAGGAGCTGGTGTTCACCAACGGCACCTTCCGCTACGGCCAGCGCGAAATCCCGATCAACCGCTTCAGCGACCTGACGGACGTTACGGTGCGGGAGGAGGGCGGGCAGGAGTACCAGTACTCCGAGTCGGACGCGCCCTACACCTTCCGGGTTTTCCAGGAGGGCGGCAGCGTCTTCATCCGCTACAACTTCCCGCCGACCACGGACGACCGGCGGACCATCGTCATCGGCTACACGGTCGTGGGGGGCCTGCGCTACTACCCCGACACGGGCGTCGACCAGCTTTTCTGGAAGGCGATCCCGTCGGGCAACCCGTTCCCCACGCGCGCGTCGGTCATCACGCTGAGCGTGCCCGATGGGGCCACCTTCACGAATTACGGCATCTACGGGGCCGAGGCGAAGGCGGAGTTCCAGCCGGGGCAGCGGACGGCGCGCATCGAGGTGGTCGGGCCGATTGACGCCGGGCAGGAAGTGGAAGTGGTGGCCGAGTGGCAGCACGGCGTTGTGGCCGGGGCCGCGCAGCCGTGGCAGCAGCAGTTGGATCAGGAAGCGGCGCAGCGGGCGGAGCAGGAAGCGTTCCAGCGCCAGTGGGGGCCGGTGTTCAACCTCGCCTTCCTCGCGCTCGGCGGCTTGCTCGCCATCGGCGGGCCGGTGTTGCTGTACCTGTGGTGGTATCGGCGGGGACGCGACGCGCCGGTCGGGCTGGTGGCGGATTACCTGCCTGAGCCGCCGTCCGATCTGCCCGCCGGGATGGTGGGCACGCTGGTCGACGAGCGGGCGGATTTGCAGGACGTGATCGCCACGCTGCTCGATCTGGCAAAGCGGGGCTACATCGAAATCCAGGAGAAGCAGGAGCCGGGCTTCCTCGGCATCGGCAGCACGAGCGACTTCACCTATCGCCGCCTGACGATGGATGAGAGCAGCCTGCGCCCGCACGAGAAGCTCTTCATGAAGGAGTTCTTCGGCAAGCGGCAGGAGGTCGAGCTGTCGGACCTGAAGAACAAGTTCTACAGCAAGCTGCCCGGCCTGCGGAACGCGCTCTACAAGGCCGTGGTCGACGAGGGCTACTTCAAGCAAAGCCCGGACAGCATCCGCTCGCAGGTGGGGTGTCTCGGCGGGTTCATCATCGGCGCTGCGGCGTTCGCGCTGATCTTCGTCACGCCGTTCCTGGCCGGGCTGTCGGGGTTTGCGATCTGCCTGCCCATCGGCCTGGGCATCATCGGCGTGGGCGTGATCGTCCTGGCGCGCTACATGCCCCGGCGCACGGAGCAGGGCGCTGAGGCGTACCAGCGGTGGATGGCGTTCAAGCGCTATCTGGAGAACCTGGAGAAGTATACGAACGTGGAGGAGGCCGGGCGCATCTTCGGCGACTACATGCCGTATGCCGTGGCGTTCGGGCTGGAAGACAGTTGGATGGCGAAGTTCCGCAACGTGGACGCAGCCCCGCCGCCGTGGTGGATTCCGTGGGGCTACCCCCGACCGTACTACGGCCCGTACAACACCGGCCCGCATACGGGGGGCGGGTGGACAGGCGGTTCCGGCGCAGGCGGCGGCTTCCCGACGGGCATGCCGGGCGGCGGCGGCGAAGGCGGCTCGCGACCCACGCTCAGCGACATGTCGCGTGGCATGGGGCAGGGGCTGGCCGGGATGAGCGCAGGCCTGGGCGCGATGCTCTCGCAGGCGTCCCGCACCCTCACCAGCGCGCCCCAATCCAGCGGCAAAGGGTGGAGCGGCGGCGGCGGCGGCGGCGGCTTCTCCGGCGGCGGGTTCTCCGGTGGCGGCGGCTTCTCCGGCGGCGGCGGGGGCGGCGGCGGGAGCAGCTTCGGGTAAATCCGGTTCGTAGTAAGCGCTTTAGCGCTCGTGCGGTTCGTAGTAAGCGCTTTAGCGCTCGTCTTGCCATGCGCACGCACGGGCGCTAAAGCG
>CAZPTI010000029.1:21351-28313 GCA_964588925.1 uncultured Anaerolineales bacterium
CGTAGTAAGCGCTTTAGCGCTCGTCTTGCCATGCGCACGCACGGGCGCTAAAGCGCCTACTACGAACCTTTAAGCATGGGAAAGGAGTCTTTCATGCCGGGACAGGGGCGCACCCTTGGGATCATCCTGATTGTTGTGGCGCTGGTGGCGCTGGTGGTGGCGGCGGCGTTGTTGCTGACACAGGCGGCCACCGGCGAGACGACGGCGGGCGGGGCGGTGCTCGGCCTGCTGATCGCGCTGATCGTCTTCGTGCTGCCCCTCGGCGGCGGCGGATTTTACCTGCTGACGCGTGGCCGGCAGGAGGCGCAGGACTTCGCCGAGGTCGAGAAGCAGAAGAAAATCCTCAACATGGTGCTGGCGCAGGGGCGGGTCACGCTGGCCGACGTGGCGATGGCGCTCAACACGCCCATCGACCGGGTGCGCGACATGGTGCGCGACCTCGTCGGCAAGAACCTGTTCAGCGGCGCAATCAACTGGGACGACGGCATCCTGTACTCGAAGCAGGCGTCGAAGCTGAAGGCCGACCAGAAGTGCCCGAACTGCGGCGGCCAGTTGGAGCTGGCGGGCAAAGACATGATCAAGTGCCCGTTCTGCGGGTCGACCGTTTTCCTGAGCAGTTGAGGGTGACGTGACCGTGACAAAGATCGAAGCGCGCGAAGGCTTCCCCTTCATTCTGCGCGTCCTGTGGTTCTTCCTCGTCGGGTGGTACATCGCGCTGCCGTGGATTCTGGCGGCGTGGTTCCTGAATCTGACGATCATCGGGCTGCCGTTGGGCCTGTGGATGCTCAATCGCGTGCCGTTTGTGTTGACTTTGCGCGTCCAACAGGGATACAATGTTGCAACGGCGACCGGCGGCGAGGTGACGTGGCGCTACGAAGGCGTGCCGCAGCATTCGTTTCTCGCGCGCGCGCTGTATTTCGTGCTGATCGGCTGGTGGTTCAGCCTGCTCTGGTCGGTGCTGGCGTGGCTGCTCTGCGTGAGCGTCATCGGCCTGCCCATCGGCGCATGGATGTTCAACCGCCTGCCCGAAGTGACGACGTTGATGCGACAGTAATGTAGCGCAAGTTGGCAACTTGCGGTACGAAGCGTGTAGACTTTTAGGAGGATGGCATGACCGTTGATCCGCTCCCGAACGCCCAGGATGAGCGCAGTGGGTTCGAGAAGTTTCTGGACAAGCTCCCCGGCCTCAAGGGGTATCGCGAGAAAGAGATGCGCCGCGATGCGGACAAGCAGGTGCGCGAACAGCTCGCGCGCCGGTTGGAGAGCCGCCGCGCCAAACTGACCGCCCTGCAGGGCGACCTGCTCGATGCGGGCGGGTTGCAGTGGGTGGACGACGTGGAGCGCGTGGTCGGGCGCCTGCAACTGTTCATCGACCGGGTCAGGACGGCCTCCTACGGCTACGCGCCGCTGTGGGGGCTGGACAAGGTGGACGAGACCGACCTGGACCGGCTGGCCGTGTTCGATCAGGACCTGTTCGAGCAGATTCCGCCGCTCGACGAGGCGCTCGGCAGGCTGGAAGAGGCCGTGGCGAACAACAGCGGCATCAAAGAGGCGCTCAGGGCCGTGGGCGAGCTGGTGACGGGCCTGAACGAGACGTTCAACCGCCGCTCGGACGTGATCAAGAATATCGCCTGATCGGGCGTCCCCATCCAACCACAGGAGGATTCGCATGGTTCGCATTTTCGACATCGTCGAGGCGCCCGATCAAGCGCCTAACCAGATGGTCTATCGCGTGCCGCCCACCGGCAGCGGCGATTTCCGCATCGGCTCGCAGGTGATCGTGCGCGAGAGCCAGAACGCCGTCTTCTTCCGGGACGGCAAGGCGCTGGACGTGTTCGGGCCGGGCCGCCACACCATCACCACGGCCAACATCCCGCTGCTCATCAACGTCCTCGGGCTCGCGTTCCGGGGGCAGTCGCCGTTCAAGGCCGAAGTGTACTTCGTCAACATGCGCGACTTCATCGACATGAAGTGGGGCACGCCGGAGCCGGTCACGCTGCGCGACCAGGAGCTCGGCATGGTGCGGCTGCGCGCCAACGGCCGCTACTCGATGGCGATTGCCGACCCGCAGATGTTCGTCGCCAAAATCGTCGGCACGCAGGGGCTGTTCCAGACGAGCCAGATCGAGGACTACCTGCGGGGCATCATCATCAGCCGCCTGACCGACATGCTCGGCGAGCTCGGCGGCAGCCTGTTCGACCTCCCGGCGCAGTTCGATGAGCTGTCGGCGGGGATCAAGGCGAAGGTGGCCGACGACTTCGCGCAGCTCGGCATCCAGCTCAAGCAGATGTTCCTCGGCAGCGTCAGCCCCACGGAGGAGACGCAGAAGGCGATCGACGAGCGCGCGTCGATGGGCGCGATCGGCAACATGCAGGCGTACATGCAGTACCAGGCGGCGAAGTCGATGCGCGATGCGGCGAATCAGCCCGGCGGCGGGGAAGCGGGGACGGGCGTCGGTCTGGGCGCAGGCATGGGCCTCGGCGCAGGCATGGCGGGCATGATCAGCCAGGCGATGCAGGGCGCGACCCAGCAGCCGCAGCAGGTTGGGCATGCCACACCGAGCAGCGCAGCGCCGGAAGTGATGACGCTGGCCGAAGCGGCGGCCTACCTCAAGGTCGATGCGGCGGACGTGCAGTCGCTCATCGCGTCGGGCCAGATCAAGGCCAAGCAGATCGGCAGCGAGTATCGCATCAGCAAGAAGGCGCTGGACGCATTCCTGTCTGAATAGACACGGCGGGCTGAGTCAGAGGCCGGGTTTCTTGCGGGAGGCCCGGCTTTTTGTTTGCCCGTGGCAGGCGCTTGCGAGCGAGCGCGCGCACGCGCGCACCGAAAACGGAGGGGATCAACACAATATTTTATTTTTCGCATGTGGCGGGCGCTAGCGAGCGCGCGCACGCGCGCATCGAAAACGGAGGGGCTCCACACAATTTATTATTTCCGCAGCGTCTGAAGCGCGTGCTCATGGCCTTGAAATTCGGTTCTTAAGCACAAGTGGGGCACTACTAATGTTCTAATCGCTCGCCAGATAAAAATGTCTCTATCCCCCCCGTTCTCGCTGCGCGCGTGCGCGCGCTGCTCCAGTCGCTGACAAATAAAATATTGTGTGGAGCCCCTCCGTTTTCGATGCGCGCGTGCGCGCGCTCTAGTTGCTGCGATCCGACGACCACGGGGCGGGCGGGGCCATCGTCAACCGGCAGAGCGCCAGCAGCACCTGGTCGTAGTTGACGCGCCACCCGGCGAAATCGCGCCACGCGCGCTCACCGTCCGCCTTGACCGGCACGCCCGCAGCCGCCAACCGCTTGCGCGCCTCGTCGAACTCCTCCCGGCAGATGCTGATGGGTTGATCGGGGTAGTGCGGATCGGGGTCGTAGGGCACGTCGAAGAAGTCGGCGATGTGGCGCAGCGCGAGGAACCCGGCGCGTATGCACAGATCGGCGCGCGCATCGGCAGGGATGTCCACTACGGCGCGCGTCAACGAGGCCGCATCGAGGATCGCGCCCGCCGCCGTCACCCACGAGTGTTCGGGCCGGGGCGAGCGGAAGAAGACGAGCGCCGCCAGCGACGTGTGGCTTTCGTCGATGTCCACAAACCACTGCTCCCACTTCTCCCACTGCGCGCCGAGCTGATCGAGGCCGTGGATGCGGTGGTAGCGCGTCAGCATCTCCACGGCGGAGGGCGGGCTGCCTGCGCGCACCTCCAGCAGCTTGACCTGCTCCTCCCGGCGCGCGAAGGCGGTGTAGATGCTCGGCAGGTAGGACACCAGCAGCGCGACGAGCAGCAGGCCGATGGCGGCTTCGGCCAGCGTCAGGGCGGTGTGGACGGGCGTGCGCGGCCCCTCGAAGCCCAGTGTGGTCAGCGACGAGCCGCTCTCGCGCAGCGCGTAGTAGAGGTTGTCCGGCCCGGTGGCCCAGAACATGGCGCCGAACGCCAGCCAGATCAGCAGCAGCCACGTGGTCAGCAGGGTCAGCAGGCTGACCGGCGCGTAGTAGGCCATGAGCGCGTCGCGCGCCTCGTACGGCCGCCGCAGGGGCAGCAGCGCGTCGAACAGGCGGCGGATGACCTGAAACACGGCGCGCGTGATCCAGTTGCGCCCGCTCCGTGGCAGCACGAACGTCTTCACGGCGGACATGACGACGGCGCCGGTGAGGATCAGCCCGGCGAGAAAGACGATGACATGGAGTGCGGTCATCGCGTGGGACTGTCCTTTACTGCGCGCCCTTTACATACTTATCGAAGAACGCCACCGACCGCTGGATGGCCGTGTTGAAGTTGCCTGAGATGTTGTGGTTGTCGCCCCGGTATTCGTAGTACTCCACCACACCCCCCGCCGCCTTGATCCGCTCATTGAGGTCGCGCGAGAACGCGACCGGCACCTCCACATCACCCGTCGCATGGTGAATCTGCACCGGGCCGGACAGGTCGGCGGCGTACTCGGACGGCGAGATGGACGCCCAGAAGGCGGGGTTTTGCTCCGGCGTGCCGTAGGTGTCCAGAAACTCCTGCCGCCAGCGACGCACGCGCTCCGGGATGTTCAGCGGCGGCGCGTTGGACGGCCTGCGCCAGTTGTTGATGAGGTCGGGATACGCAGCGACCACGCCCGCCCAGATGACGCCCGCCTTGATGTCCCCCGTCGTCACCATCGCGCGCAGGGTCACGTGCCCGCCCATCGAATGTCCCCACATGCCGATGCGGTTCGGGTCGGCGTCGGGGTAGCGCTGGATCGACGCGACGGCGTTGAGCGCGTCCACCGTGTAGGCCGGTGAGCCGTAGCCGCCCTCCGCCTCCCCCTCCGACTCCCCATGCCCCCGGTAGTCGATCTTGAACACGATGTAGCCGTTGCGCGCGAACGCGTCCACGTAGGCGACGTAACGCTCGGTCGTGCGATACTGCTCCGGCGGGATGTAGCCGTGGTTGAAGATGATCGCCGGCCAGCCGGTGGCGGGCTTCTCCCCGTTCGGCACGGTCAGCAGGCCGTAAACCTTGTAGCCCTCGCTCTGATAGGACGCCAGGTAGCGCCGGTAGTTGCTGCCCGCCTGCAACGTCTGCTCGATGACGATGTCGCTGCCGGGGTATTCCCCCTCGCGCATCAGCGTGATCGTCAGCGGGTTGACCGGCGTCGACGTGGCGGTTGGCGTCCTCGTGGGCGTGGGCGATGGTTCGGGCGTCGGCGTCCATGTCGCTGTGGGCGCAACGGTTGGCGTGGCGGTCGGTTGTGGCGTGGCGGATGCCGCCGCTGTCTCTTCCGTCGTCGGTGAAGCCTGCGCGATCACGGCGACGGTCGCGCTCGGCGAGGGCGTGATGGCGACGGGTGTGGGGCCGGTCGGCGCGCAGGCCGCTAACAGGGCCGCCGCTGCCGCCAGCAGGATCAGGTAAACGATTCGTCTCATGACTCTACCGATGGTCGATGTTATTGTAGCGCAAGTCTCCCTGCGGCTCGCGCTCAGTTTAGCCCCGGCTCTCTTGCCCATCTGTAAGCCCCATAGCGCGCATTCGGCCCGCCCGTGATATAATCGACTCACCGCTAAACCGGCATCGCGAAAGGAGCGCACTGTGATGGGGACGAACGGCTTCGATGAGCAGCCCGAGGGCTACGACGACATGGCAGAGGACGATCTCTACTACGCCCTTGACGATGACCGCCGGGCCGAACTCAACGAGATGGTCGGCCTGAAGGTTCTCGGCATCGAGCTGTGGGAAGAGTCCATCGCCGACGAGGAAGAAGAGCAACCGGTCGCGCCGGAAGAGCGCATGTTCGTGGATTGCGACCTCTACCTGGACGACAACGTCGCGCTGGAGCTGTACGTGGCGTCCGTTTACCCTGATCCCGAAGGCGACCCCGTCGTGGGCGTCGACACGATCTTTGCGGCGGTCGGCAAGCTGGCCGACGACAACCTCGAGCTGATCGACTACGGCGAGGCGGACGAGGAGGAGGGCGGCATCGCGCTGGCGTTTGGCCGGGGTGATGACGTGCAGCTTGTCATCGTCGCGCAGGCGTGGATGGTCAGCGACTGGGAACCCGACGAAGAAGGCGACGACTCGGACGAGGCGTAAGCTTGGCTCAGTTGCGACTGGCCGTCCTTGACGTCGATGGCACGCTCAAGGAGGCCGAGTCGCCGTATCAGTTCCTGCACCGGCGGCTTGGCCTCGCGCACCTGGCGGCGGAGAATCGCGCGCTCGCGTTGAGCGGGCGCATCTCCTACGCCGAGTGGCTGCGGCGCGACGTCGCGCTCTGGCGCGGGCAGCCCGTCCCCGCCCTCTGCGACCTGCTCAGGGAGAACCCCTACGTGCCCGGCGCGCGCGAGCTGCTGGCCGGGCTCAAAGCCGCCGGTGTCCGCATCGCGCTCGTCAGCGCCGGGTTCACGCTCAACACCGAACCCATCGTGGCCGAGTTCGGCATCGACTACGTCCTCGCCAACGAGCTGGCGGCCGAAGGCGGCGTCCTGACCGGCCACGCGATCAACCACGTGCCCGAGGGCGGCAAGGCGGCGTTCGCCTGCGACCTGCGCGACCGGCTCGGTGTCTCCATCGCAGAGACGCTGGCAGCCGGTGACACGGCGGGCGACCTCGAACTGTTCGACTGCGCGGGCGTCCGCATTGCGGTCAATCCCCGCTCGCCCGAGCTGGCCCATCGCGCCGACGCCGTCTTCACCCCCGACCTGACCGGCGCGCTCGACTGGCTGGCCGAACGGGGCTATCTTCCTCTAACCGAAAGCTCCTGACGATGGACGCAATGGACTGGCCCGCGCTCCTGCGCGGCGCGCTCTGGATCGCCGGGCTGAGCATCTCCCTCGCCGCCTTCAGCCACATGCAGTGGGTCGCGAAACAGGAAGGCGTCCGCCTGCGTATTGCCCTTAGTTGGGACTCATTTACGGCCCCGTTCTTCGCCGGATTGACGCTGTTCGCTGCGGGCATGGCCTGGGGCGCGCTCGCGCTCTGGGAGCGGATCGCCTGGGCAGCCATCG
>CAZPTI010000029.1:28413-29544 GCA_964588925.1 uncultured Anaerolineales bacterium
GGGGCCACAGGAGAGGAGCGAATCGCATGAAACGGATCAATGAGGCGGTCGGGTGGGGCGCGTTCCTGCTGCTCGCCGGGGTGTTCCTGCTGCTCAAGAACCTCGGCGTGTTCGGCGCGTGGGGCGAAGTCGCCTGGGCCGCGCTCTATGCGCTGGCGGGGCTGGGGTTCCTCGTCTGGTTCTTCACCGGCACGGAAAACTGGTGGCGCGCCATCCCGGCCTTTACCCTGCTCGGCATCGGCGGCGGGCTGTTCCTGGTCACGCGCAACGCCGACCTGGCCGGTTACGGGCCTGCGCTGATGCTGGCGGGCGTGGCGCTCGGCTTCTGGGCCGTGCTGATCGTCCGCAAAGAGCAGTGGTGGGCGGCCATCCCGGCGGGTGTGCTGACCACGGTGGCGGCGCTGCTGGCGTTGTGGAGCCGTCTCGACCTGCCGGGGCGCATGGCGGTGCTCTTCGTCGGCATCGGCGTCACGTGGCTGCTGCTGTACGTCCTGCGCTACAACCGGGGCGATGCGCGCTGGGCGTCGGTCCCGGCGGGCGCGCTGCTGCTGCTCGGCGTCGTCACGCTGATCGCCGCCCTGCCCCTGCCGACGGTGGTCCTCAACTGGTGGCCGATTGTCCTCGTCGTCGGCGGCCTGGTCCTGGCGATCCTCGGCTTCTCGGCGCGCAAGCCGGCCGGCCCGACGCCCGTCCTCAAGCCCGACAGCTTCGAGAACACGCCGCCCGCCCCCGGCGCGAGTGTCACGACGCACCTGCCCGCCGGTGACTACCAGCCCGCCGCCACGCCCACCATCCCGGCGTCCACGGCGAGCAGCCCGGCGGCCGAGGGGAACGTGGATATTTACGACCTGATCAAGAATCAGCCGAAGGATTAGGGGCGAGGGCGCGCGCGGGAGAGTGGGCGCGGCCATCTCGAATAATCGAATAGGGTCGAATAAGCGAATTGCCGGGGCCTTTCTGTGGACAGCGATGACTACCTGCGCACACTCACTCCCCGTGGCGACATTCGTTTATTCGACCGCCCGCAGGCGCGTGTTCGTTTATTCGAGATGGCCGGCGCGCATTTCCTCTCGCCCCATCAATTCAGCGGGCACAACTCCTGCGCCGTAAAACTCGGATTCGCGTACCCCC
>CAZPTI010000030.1:0-29294 GCA_964588925.1 uncultured Anaerolineales bacterium
CCACGCCGAGCACCTGCGCGGCGAACGCTTCGTTGATCTCCACCAGGTCAAGCTGGTCGTACTTCAGCCCGGCGCGCTTGAGCGCCTTCGGTAAGGCGGTCGCTGGACCGAGGCCCATGTATGCCGGGTCGAGACCGGTGAACCCGAAACCGAGGATGCGCGCCATTGGCTTAAGACCGAGCTTCTCCGCGGTCTCCGCCGTGCTCAACAGCATGCCCGCCGCGCCGTCGTTCATCGGGCACGCGTTCGCCGGCGTGACGGAGCCGCCCTTCTTGAACACGGTCGGGTAGAGCGCAGCCTTCTGCGCAGTCAGGCCCGGATTGATGCTCTCGTCCTGCGTGATGGTCTCCTTCGCCACTTCCTGCCCCGCAGCCTTCTTCACCACCTCGACGGGCACGATCTCGTCCTTGAACTTGCCCATGCGGGTCGCCATGAACGCCTTCTTGTGGCTCTGCACCGCGTACTGGTCCTGCTCCTCGCGCGTGATGCCGCACCGCTCCGCGATGTTCTCCGCCGTGCCGCCCATGATCAGGTTGCAGGTCGGGTCCGTCAGCCCCTCCCACAGCGCATCGGTGAACTCCGAGTGCCGCAGCTTAAGGCCCCAGCGCGCGCCCTTCACCACGTACGGGATCGCGCTCATGTTCTCCGTGCCGCCCACCAGATACAGGTCGCCGTCCTCGGCCTGGATCGCGTTGAACGCGCTATGCATCGACTCCATGCCCGATGCGCAGTTGCGCTGCACGGTGTACGCGGGCACTTCCTGCGGGATGCCGGCGTACAGCGCCGACACGCGCGCGATGTTCGCGGCCTCGGAGGGCATGCCGATGTTGCCGAATATGACTTCGTTCAGGCGGCCCGGCTCCACACCGGAGTCGGCCACGATGCGCTGCATGATGATCTTGGCAAGGTCATAGGCGGGCACGGTCTTCAGCGCGCCGCCGAAGCTGCCAATGGCCGTCCGCACGGGGTTGCTAATCACGACTTCCTTCATCCCATCATCTCCTTTTCAGACTCATTGGACGCGCCGTCAGCCTCGGAAGGCGCATCGGCGGCGCAAGTAAGGCCTTTCAACAAAAGTTCAAGTGTGGCGTGGTAGAGGCCGGGCAGGTCGGTGGCAACCATCGACCGCCGGATGGGGTGCGACAGCAGCGCCAGCGAGCCATTCAATCCGGCCCACAGCACCGCCGCGGCCTGCCGCGCATCGCGCGCGGCAAAAATGCCGAGCGCCATGCCGTCCGCGATAACTTGCGCCACCAGGTCAAGCGTATGGCGCGAGGCTTCGACGATCAGCTCGTTGCGTTGCGGCGACAGGTCGTTGCCCAGCCCGCCTCCGTCAAAAGCGGTCAACAGGCGATAGAAGTCGGGGGAGCGTTGCGAAAAGAGCAGGTAGGCGTCGGCCATTGCGCGAAGCTGGCCGTCGGGCTGGAGGATGGAGTGCGTTTCGACAGCGGCGGAAAGCTGGCTGCGCAGTTCGGCAAGGGCGATCAGGACAAGGTCCGCGAGAATGGCTTCTTTGTTCTCGAAATAGAGGTAAATGGTGCCTTTGGCGACTTCGGCCCGCTGCGCGATTTCGTCGACCGTCGCGCGGCGGAACCCTTGCTGGGCGAAGACCGCGCGCGCGGACAGGAGGATGTCATTCCTTCGACGGGCTCGATCCTGTTCCCTGCGGTCCTGCGTTGCCATCATCGCCTCTCCACTTGCCAACACGTCAACAACACCGTCATCGTTGCGAACCCGCGTCGCAATTATAGCGGAAGGGAAAGGGGAAGTCTGTGAAGATTATAACAGAAGATCGCACTTGGAGGTAACTGACCAACGGTCAGTTACTGACTGAGGATCAGTATAACGCGACGCGTCATAACTTGTCAAGCTTTGCGCATTACTTGCGCCAAACTCGTCAAGCCTGCTCATATAGCGCAGGTTTCAAACTTGCGCTACAATTTGCGCGGTCGACTCTTCGGATGGAGGAAAACGTAATGTCGCGCAAGTCTGTTTCCGCCCTCGCGCTGCTCGGATTCGCCCTCATCGCGTGGACCCTTACTTCAACCGGCGCGGCTGTCTCTGCCGGTTCAGTCCATCGTCCGGCCGGCACACCGATTGGCGATACACCCATTGCCCCGTTCCGTCTGTATCTGCCGCTTTTGCTGCGCGTTTCGGGCGGGCAAACCCTTCCTGCCGATCTCACCGTTACACGTGTGTACGCCAACATGCGTGGCTTCAACGGCGGCTGCATTCCCAGGTACGAGGAGCTAATGTTCAAGGTGTGTATGCGCAACCAGGGCGCAGGCGATGCGGGACCGTTTGATGTTAGCGTGAACGACGAATTTGGCGCGCGTTCGACGGGGCTTAACTCTGGCGCAAGCGAGTGCCTCGAAACCATCCACCCGGCCTACGGCTTCACCCCGGTCACGGTGATGGCTGATTCGAGCAACGAGGTTGCGGAGAGCAACGAAGGCAATAACACCTGGACGGGCATGGTGCCGCTCCCAACGCCGCCGCTCCTATGCGCCGCAACGCCCACGCCGACACTAACCGCCACGGCTCTGCCTTAGCGAAAACGCGCCCGAGAGTTACGTGCTAAAAGTTACATAAATCCTGGCGATTGGATGAGAACTGACTTCGTTTGTGTCTCCTTGCGCATATGCTGTGTCTTGCGGACGACCAGCGGCCAGCGCGGACCGGGTCGACGCAGGAGGTATTGGAGACATGACGGAACTTTACGCGCGGTTCGACCGCGTTGATCGCAAAATCGTCCGCTGGCTCGCGCGCTACAGCGTGACGTTGCTTCGCATTGGGATGGGCATCGTTTTTCTCTGGTTCGGCGCGCTGAAGTTCTTTCCCGGCCTGAGCCCGGCGACCGACCTCGCGCTACGCACTATCGACGCGCTCACTTTTG
Source organism: uncultured Anaerolineales bacterium (assembly GCA_964588925.1). Classification (GTDB taxonomy): domain Bacteria; phylum Chloroflexota; class Anaerolineae; order CG2-30-64-16; family CG2-30-64-16; genus JALOOB01. The sequence goes on from CAZPTI010000030.1 coordinate 2,897, forward strand.
GCCTGTTGCCGGCGAACATCGCGATCATCTTGCTTGCGACGCTCGAAACAGTGATCGGCCTCGGCTTCCTGACCGGCAAGTTCATGCGCGCGATTCTGGCGCTGCTCGTGTTCCAGATGGCAGGCACGGTGACGCCGCTCGTCCTCTTCCCGGCCGAGACCTTCACCATCTTCCCCATTGCGCCGACGTTGGAGGGGCAGTATATTATCAAGAACATGGTGCTGATCGCCGCTGCGCTGGTGATCGGCGCGACGGTGAGGGGCGGGCAACTTGTGCCGGAGCCGGGGCAAGTTGCGAGGCGAGAGGCGAAGGTGGTGTGACGGTTAGAGCGCGAGAGGTGACTTAAGCCTCCCGCGCTCGTTACTCAGGCCACCACTTCGTCAGCGCCTCCTCCGGCGTGAACACTTCGACGTCCGCCGGCGCGCGTTCGCGCTGCTCGCGGTCGAGCGTAACGAGGGGAACGGCGAGCAGCCGCGCAAGCGCGAGAAAGACGGAGTCGCTGCCCTTCGTGCCTTGCAGCACTGCGATTTCTCCCGCTTCGTCTGCCAACTCCACATCGACCGGCGTTATGATCATCTGTGACGCCCGGTACGCCAGGATTAGTTGGCGAATCCTGGCAAGCGGAAAACGGTTCCGCTGTAATGCGCTCATTACTTCTGGTATCAGCAGCGCCGGAACAACAAGCTCCACTTCGTTCGCTGTTAGCATCCGCATCAACCTTCGGGCGCCATAACTGTTCCGTTCATGCGAAAGCGTTGCGGCGGCGAGAACGCTGGAGTCAACGGAAAGTCGACCGGGAATCATGAATCCTCGCGATCTCTAAATAGTTGCTCCACCACGCTGCCTGCATTGGGGTTTTCTTCTTCCATCAATCGACCGATTTCCTCTATGCGCGCCCACCAGTCACCCGGCGCTAACGGCTTTTCCTCAGGCGCTTCCTCAAACGGCACAATCATCGCCACCGGCTTTCCGCGATGCGTAATGACATACTCCGCGCGCTCTTCTCGCACCGCGCGCACGATTTCCGACGCCTGCGCCTTTAGCTCGCGAATGCCTATTTCCGGCATGATCCACCTCCTGCAGATGTGACCACATCATGTGGTCACATCTTACCAGTCCGTCGCCCTTCCGTCAACGCTTAACCTCGCTGTCATGTCCATGCCTCGCGACCAGCCGCTCAATCGTTCCCCAGCCTCGCGTCGTTGCCGGCGCGCCAAGTAGCTTTTCGAGGAAGGGCGTGGGATACCCGATTCCTGCGCCCACCCGTCGGCTCACGCTCAGAGCGACGAACGGCGTCACGCGGATCAGCTCGACATCCCCGCGCGGGGAGAGAAGTGGCGCGGACAATCGGGCCAGGTGCTCATCAGCCATGAAGCTTGCGTTGAACCCATACAGGTTCTCCGCCTCGACTTCTGCAAATGGCTCCTCCGCGACCAGCGCAGCCAGCCGCTCCAGTTCCACTGTAAAGGCCGGCTCCCTTAATCCGCATACGCTCGCCAACGTGAGCGCTGCGCGCGCGACAATGTCCCGCGCCACTGCTAGCGATTCTGCCGCAAACACAACCGTTCCATTCGTCTGAAACGATTGCGGCGAACCCGCGCCGGCCTCGGCCAGCGCGCCCTCCAGTTGCGCGCGCGTCGGGCTGCGCGGCTGCCCCAGGTTCACATTACGATAGAAGGTCACGAGTTTCATGCAGTGATTAGAACACCGTTTCGGGCGGCGCGCAAGAGGCGTTCTGTGGTAAAATGCCCCTCATGCCAATCCGCGTCCTCGCCCCAGAAGTCGCCAACCAGATCGCTGCCGGGGAAGTCGTCGAGCGCCCCGCGTCTGCGGTCAAGGAGTTGATCGAGAACAGCCTCGACGCGGGCGCGACCGACATCCGCGTTGAGGTGCGCGAGGGCGGCCGCCGCCTCATTCGCGTGCAGGACGACGGCTGCGGCATCCCGCCCGACGAAATCGCCACCGCCTTCCTCCGCCACGCCACGAGCAAGATCAGTGATGCGGCTGACCTGGAGCGCATCACCACGTTGGGTTTTCGCGGCGAGGCGCTTGCCAGCATCGCGGCCGTGGCGCACGTCACGCTCCTCTCGCGCACGGCCGGCGACGACGCGGGCGCGCTCATCCGTCTGGTCGAAGGCCGCGAGGTTGAGCGCAAAGTGGCGGGCGCGCCGGTCGGGACGTCCATCACCGTCGAGCGCCTCTTCGCCAACGTGCCCGCGCGCCTCAAGTTCCTCAAGCAGCCTGCAACCGAAGCCGCGCACATCCAGCAGGTCATCACCCGCTACGCCCTCGCCTACCCCGAGCGCCGCTTCTCGCTCGTTTCCGACGGCCGCCTCGTCTTCCAGTCCACCGGCTCCGGCAAGCTATTCGACGCGCTGACGAAGGCGTACGGGCTGGACACCGCAAGGCAGATGATCGCGGTGGGCGAAGACGGCGGTCGCGTCACTGGCTACACGGGCGTCCCGGCGCTCCACCGCGGTAGCCGCAGCCACATCACCCTGTTCGTCAACCGCCGCTGGTTCCAGGACACGAGCGTCTCCTACGCGGTCATCCAGGCGTACCACACGCTCCTTCCGGTCGGCCGCTATCCGGTCGCCGTCCTCTTCCTCGACATCGACCCCGCGGACGTCGACGTCAACGTGCACCCGACCAAGGCGGAGGTCCGCTTCCGCGACCCAAACGCCATCTTCGGCGCGGTCCAGAAAGCCGTCCGCCGCGCCCTCGTCGAAAACGCGCCGATCCCGGAAGCGGGCGCCACGGCCACGGCCCTCCCCGCCGCCTGGCCGCACGAGTCGACCGCCCCCGCCGTCGACCCCCTGCGCGCCTGGACGGAGCGCCGCGAAGCCTTGCTCAACGCTGGCCGCGCGGTTCAGCCATCCATGCCGCTGCCGGAGGAGGGTGGCGCGAGCTTAGGCCTGCCCGCGGAGCCGCATGTCGCGCCTCCCGAAGCCACCTTCACCCCTCAGCCCGATTCCCCGGCGCGCCTCATGCCCATCCTCCGCGTCGTCGGCCAGCTTGCCGCCACCTACATCGTCGCCGAAGGCCCCGACGGCATGTACTTGATCGACCAGCACGCCGCGCACGAGCGCATATTATACGAGCAGATGCTTGCCGACCGCGCGGGGCAGCGCATCGCCGTCCAGCCGCTCCTTGAGCCCGCCGTGCTTGACCTCTCGCCCGAGGTCGCGGCCATTGCGGCGGATTCGCTCCCGCAGTTGGCCGACCTGGGCGTGGCGCTCGAACCCTTTGGCGGTGCCTCCTACCTGCTGCGCAGTGTGCCCGCTATCCTCGCCCGCGAAGGCCAGCCGGAACGCGCGGTGATCGAGATCCTCGACGGCCTCGCGCGGCAGGAGGACGTCGTCGAGTCCGCGGCCGAGGCCCGCCTGATTACGCTCATCTGCAAGCGCGCGGCTGTCAAGGGCAACACGCCCATGTCCCTCCCCGAAATGCAGGAGCTTGTGCGCCGCCTCGAAGCCTGCCGTTCCCCGCGCACCTGCCCTCATGGCCGCCCGACGATGGTCTACATGAGCGCGGGCGAGCTTGCCAGGCAATTCCTGCGCCCGTGATTTCGCCCTCAGCGCACTTGCGGGTATAATGGTCATAACGAGTAACGAGCAAAGGGCGGAACCCGGTGTTGGTTCCGCCTTTTCCTGGTTACTCGTTAGATGTTAGCGGAGGTTATTCCCTTGGCCGAAGAATTGATCGTCACCACCGCCCCGCGCGACGACCATCAGCTTGACCTCACCATCGAGCTGGGCCCCGAGCGCACCGAGCAGGCGCTCCAGCGCGCGGCCCGCCTCGTTTCCCGCAAAGCGAAGATCCCCGGCTTCCGGCCCGGCAAGGCGCCGTACGCCACCGTGGTCCGCATGTACGGCAAGCCGGCCCTGCTCGGCGAGATCGTCGATGACCTGGGCCAGGAAGTCTACACTGAAGTGCTCGGCCGCAACGAGTTCGAGCCGTACGGTCAGGCCGCGCTCGAAGACGTCGAGCTGGACCCGGCGATCAAGTTCAAGCTGACCGTCCCGCTTCGCCCCACGGTCGACCTGGGCGACTACAGCGACCTGCGCATCGAAGCGCCCGCGGTCGAGGTGGGCGAGGCCGACGTCGACGCGATCCTCGAACAGGCGCGCAACGCGCGCGCGTCGCACGAAGTCGTGGACCGGCCCGCCGAGTTGGGCGACCTCGTCAAGGTTGACATCGTCGGCACGGTCGGCGAAAACAAGATCATGGACAACCAGGACTGGGAGCTCACCCTCCGCGGCGAGTCCGGCTGGTTGCCCGGCTTCGACGAGGCATTCGTGGGCTTGCAGGCCGGTGACGAGAAGGAATTTGACATCACCTACCCCGAAGACTCCCTCTCGAAGTACAAGGGTCAGACCGCGCACTTCAAGGTGAACGTCAAGGAAGTCCGCTCGAAGGTCATGCCCGAGCTGAACGACGAGTTCGCGCAGTCGCTCGGTGAGTACGCCACCCTTGCCGAGTACCGCGAGAAGAAGCTGGCCGAGCTCAGGGAGCAGCGCGAGACCGAGGCGAAGAACAAGCTGACTGACGATGCGGTTGAAGCGCTGATCGCGCGCGCGACGATGTCCTATCCGCCGGCCGCCGTTCACGACACCATCCACGACATGCTCCACGAGATGGAGCAGCGCATGCGCAACGTCGGCTACACGCTTGAAGATTCGCTCCGTCTCCAGGGCAAGACGGTCGACCAGTACGAGAAGGAACTGGAGCCTTCGGCTGAGCGCCGCGTAAAGGCGCAACTGGTGCTGGCCGAGCTCTTCCGCCGCGAGGGCCTCCAGATCGCGGATGAAGAGGTCGAGGTCGAGCTTCAGCGCATGGCGGCCGAAGTTGAGAATGAAGAAACCAAATCCGCCATCCTCAGCGCATTCGGCAGTGAGCAGGGTCGCGCCATGATCCGCCAGGACCTGCGCACCCAGAAGACGCTGGATCGCCTGCGCGCGCTGGCAACCGGCCAGTCGACGGCCGCGCCGGCGCCTGACCCTGCCCCGGCTGACGAAGCCGTGTCGGTGTCTGCCGAAGCCGCCGAGAGCGCCGAGTAACCTCATCCCCCGACCCCCTCTCTTCCGCGGGAGGGGGTTGGAGGGGAGAGGTATTATCCGCTACTGTGCGTTGTGTCGACTTGTGGCTTAATACGCGTTGTTGGTTTGGTGGCCCCGCTCGGGGCCGGTGAGAGGACGGAGTTGACTATGAGCTTCAATCCCCTGACTCCCCAGTCGCTGATTCCGATGGTCATCGAGACAAGCGGCCGTGGCGAGCGCGCGTACGACATCTACTCCCTGCTGCTCAAGGAGCGCATCATCTTCCTGGGCACGGGCATCAACGATCAGGTTGCCAACGTCATCGTGGCGCAACTGTTGTTCCTCGACCGCGAAGACCCGGAAAAGGACATCCAGCTTTACATCAATTCGCCTGGCGGACAGGTCTACTCCGGCATGGCAATTTATGATACAATGCAGTTGATCCGGGCGCCGGTGAGCACCATCGCGGTCGGCGTGACCGCCAGCTTCGGCACCGTGCTGCTGGCTGCGGGCACCAAGGGCAAGCGTTATGCCCTGCCGCACGCCACCATTCACATGCACCAGCCGTTGGGCGGCGCGCAGGGCCAGGCGACCGAGATCGAAATCCAGGCGCGTGAGATCCTGCGCCTTAAGGCGGAATTGAACGAGATTCTCGCCCGGCACACCGGCCAGCCGGTGGAGCGGATCGCGGAAGACACCGACCGTGACCGGTATATGACGGCGGATGCGGCCAAAGTTTACGGCCTGTTGGACGAAGTCCTTCATCCGGCCGACCTACCAAAAGGGGCAAAGAAGTAAGTGGCAGGCAGGGCAAGGGTAGACGTCGAACGCTGTTCGTTCTGTCATCGCGACCAGAGCCAGGTTCGCCGCCTCATCGCCGGACCCGACGGGGTCTTCATCTGCGACGAGTGCGTCACGCTGTGCCAGGAAGTGCTGGAAGAGGACGGCGTTAAGGCGGAGCCTTCGGCCGCGACGCCTCGCTGGCGCCTGGTCCCTCCCAAAGAGATCATGGCGCAGCTTGATGAATACGTCGTGGGGCAGACGCGCGCGAAGAAAACGCTCTCCGTCGCGGTCTACAACCATTACAAGCGCATCTCCGGCGGCGCGATCCTCGACGATGTCGAGTTGGAGAAGAGCAACATCTTGCTCATCGGCCCGACGGGCTGCGGCAAGACGTTGCTCGCGCGCACGCTGGCGAAGATCCTCGACGTGCCGTTCACCATCGCGGACGCGACCGGCCTCACCGAGGCGGGCTACGTCGGCGAGGATGTCGAGAACATCCTCGTGCAGCTTCTTCACGCAGCCGAGTGGGACGTGGAGCGCGCGTCGGTCGGCATCGTCTACGTGGACGAGATCGACAAGATCGCGCGCAAGAGTGGCGACAACCCGTCGATCACGCGCGACGTGTCAGGCGAGGGCGTGCAGCAGGGTCTGCTCAAGATCATCGAGGGCACGATTGCGAACGTCCCGCCGCAGGGCGGGCGCAAGCACCCCAATCAGGAGTTCGTCCGGCTCGACACTCGCAACATCCTCTTCATCTGCGGCGGCGCGTTCGCCGGGTTGGAGGATATTGTCGGGCAGCGCGTGGGCGCAAAGGGTCGCGTCGGCTTCCAAACGACCGACAACGTCCCCCGCACGAAAGAGGCCGTGACCGCGCAGAACCTCCAGCACGTCATCGCGGACGACCTGCTCAAGTTCGGCATGATCCCCGAATTTGTCGGCCGCCTGCCGGTGACAGTGAGCGTCGAGCCGCTTGACGAGGACGCGCTGGTCTCCGTGCTGACCGAGCCGAAGAACGCGGTGGTCAAGCAGTTCGCCCGGCTATTTGAGCTGGATCACGTCGACCTGGTCTTCACGCCCGAAGCGCTCCGCGTGGCAGCGCGCGAGGCGTTGAAGCTCAAGACCGGCGCGCGCGGCTTGCGGACGATCATCGAACGCGTGCTGCTCGACGTGATGTACGAAATCCCGTCGCATCCCGAAGTGGTCAAGTGCGTCGTGAACGCCGAGTGCATCACGCGCAACGCCTCGCCCCTCCTCCTGACGATGGATGGGCAGGCGGTCGTCTGGGGCGACGCCTTCAGCCAGAAGTCCGCATAAACTATCGTTTCAAGCGGCGGCAGGGGCGTGGTCATCACGCCCCTGCGTTTTTAACCGCCGAGGTTCACCCCGATCAGCGCCCCGATCCCATAAGTGATCGCCGCCGCCGCCATACCAAACCCCACCTGGCGCAAGCCGGAGAAGAGCGCATTCCGCCCGGTCATCAGGGTGATCGCCGCGCCGATGCCAAAGAGCCCCAGCCCGCTCGCCACCGCGCTGACGATGATGCCCGTCGTTCCCGTAAAGAACACATACGGCAGCACGGGGATGAGCGCGCCGACCGCAAACAGAAAGAAGGACGTTAGCGCGGCTTCCCACGCCGATCCGCCGAGCGATTCGGGGTCAACCGCCAGCTCCTCGCGCGCGAGGGTGTCAAGCGCCGTGTTCGGGTCAGAGAGCAGGCGCTGCGCCATCTCCTGCGCGGTCGCCGCGGGGATGCCCTTCGCCTGATAGATGAGCGCCAACTCCTCGACCTCCTCTTCCGGGATGGTCTCCAACTCGTGTTTCTCGATGCCGATCTGGTGCTGATGCAACTCGCGCGAGCTCTGCACCGACAACCACTCGCCCAGTGCCATCGACAGCGCGCCGGCCAGCAGGCCGGCCGTCCCCGTGAGCAGGATCGTTTGCGTGGGCGCGCCCGCGCCGGCCACGCCCATGACCAGGCTGAACACAGAGACAAGGCCGTCGTTCGCGCCGAGCACGCCCGCGCGCAGCGCGTTGCCGCCGGCCGCGCGGTGTCGCCCCTCAAAGCGCGCGACCGCGCTCCCCTCCAGCCCGCCGCTCGTCTGCGCCAGGTAGCTGAACACGCGCGCGTGCGACCGCTCGTCGACCGGCATGCCGAGCGCGTGCGCATCCGCCTGATCGTCGTACCCGCGGCTCGCATCCCGCTCCACCTGCGCCAGCGAGGGGAGCGCGAATGCGGGGCCGAATCGCTTCGCCAGCCACTTGAATGCGCGCGTGCGCCACGCCGGCCGATGGGGCAGGTTGCTTACGCCCGCGTCGCGCAGCTTCTGCTCCCAGATGGCCGCGTGTCGCCGCTCCGTGTCGGCCAGCTTGCGGTAAACTGCGGCCAGATCCTCGTTCGGCTCGGCCTGCGCCAGCCCCTCGTACAGCACGATCGCGTCGCGCTCCGCCTGCAGGTTCTGCTGCCACCGCTTAATCTCGCCCGGACTCGCCATTGAATCCCCCCTCTCGCTACAACGCCTGACAACTCGGACAGATGAAGCTGCTTGTCCCGCCGGTCTTAAGCTTCGTGATTGCCGTGCCGCAGCGCGGGCACGGCTCGCCCTCGCGGTACCCCACGATCACGTCCTCCATCAGGAAGCCGCCCTTCTCCCCGCGCAGGCTCACCTCGTAGAACGCGCCGCCCTTCGCCAGGCTCGGCCGCAAGCCGTCCTGGATGCCCTGCCACAGCGCCTCGACCTCCGCTTCGGACAGCGTGTTAAGCTTCCGCAGCGGGTGAATCTTCGCGTGCCAGAGGATGTCGTGAACGTAGGCGTTCCCGATCCCGGCCAGTCGCGATTGATCGAGCAGGAACGCCTTGACGCCGCCCTTCTGCCCGCGCACCATCTCGCGCCACTGCTCCGCGCCCACGTCGAGCACGTTCGGCCCGAGCTTGGCGAGCATTTCATGCGCTTCCAGCGGCCCCGGCGGCAGATAGTGCGCGTACCCGAACCACCAGAAGTTCACCGCAAGACAGCTTCCGTCGGTGAAGTCAAAGATCAGCCGCCGCTTCTCCGGCAGATGCTCGCGGTCCACGAGCAGGATTTCTCCGCCCATCCCCATATTGAGCAGCAGCCACCCCTGTGTGGTCTCATTCGCCAGCCACTTCCCGCGTTGAAGGGTGTGTCCGAGTGTCGCGCCTTGCAGCGCCTCCTTGAAGCGATCCTCCGGCACGTTGAGACACTTCGGCTGCAACACCTCGATGGCCGAGATGGTCTTGCCGGTCAACAACTCGTTCATCTCCGCGGCACGGGCGGCTATTTCGGGATATTCGGGCATACCTTACCTCGCGTGCATTCGTGTTCATGCGAAGCGCAGCATAGACCAAAAGCGCCGCATAGACAAAGCGGCCCCGGCCCAATCGGACCGAGACCGTCGGAAAGCAAATTTTGCCGCAGAGGACTCAGAGAGCGCAGAGCCCTCTGCGCTCTCTGAGTCCTCTGCGGCAAAGGGTCACTGTTCTAGCGTCCGAACGCCGCGCGCACGTCCTTCCGCAGCAGGTACGCCACAATCCACACCGGGATGATCAGCCCGATCAGGCCGCAGCAGATGCCGAAGAACCCGGCCCCGCTGAAGATGCCGACAATGCCTTGAACAACGCTCGCGGCAATGGCGATGAAGGCCAGCAGCCACGCCCACTTCTTCAACGCCAGCAGCCCGAACGCGACGACCAGTTGCAGGATGCCGCCGCCGATGCCGAGCGCGGCTTGCAGCACGCTATTGCTGCCGAACGCGGCCATTTGATCCGCGCTCGCAACTGCGCCGAACAGCCACGACACGCTGCCCACCGCCAGCACCAGCGCGCCCCACAGGATCGAGAAGAGGCCGAGAATGATGAAGAGGATGCCAAGCAGCGTAATCCCGCCGGGCCGGCCGCTGCTGTCGTAGACGAACGTCGTCGATCTATAGGTGTAGCCGCCGCCCTGTCCGGGCATGGGCGCCGGGGGAAGGACTTCGCCGGTGAGCGGTTGGGTGGGGGGCAGTTGCTCGCCTGGCAGGTTGGCCGGTTCTTCCGGCAGCCTGGGTTGGTCGGGTGTGGTCACGGGCTTACTCCTATCTCATCTGACGATAGCGCCTGCAAGTTTGCCACTGCGCATTCTCTCTCTTCGTCCCGCCGCAGACACCGTGCGTTCGTTCAAATCGCGACTGGACAAACGAATAGTGCTGCGGTGTGGTTCAAGATTTTGCGTCCTCGTTGCGCCGCCTTCCTTCCTCAGTTAGAATACCCGACATGGCAGAACTAACCCACTTGAACGAACACGGCGAGGCGCGCATGGTTGACGTGGGCGCGAAAGCCGAGACCGAACGCGAGGCCGTCGCAGCCGCGCGCGTGCGGATGAAGCCGGAGACGCTGCGGCTGCTGCGCCAGGGTAACTTGCCGAAGGGCGACGTGCTCGGCGCGGCGCGTGTGGCGGGCATTATGGCCGCCAAGCGGACGAGCGAACTGATCCCGATGTGTCACCCGCTGATGCTGACCCACGTCTCCCTTGAGTTTGCGTTCGACGACGCTGCATCCGCGGTTGAGATTCGGGCGACGACGCGCTGCAAAGGGCAGACCGGCGTCGAAATGGAGGCCCTGACCGCAGCCAGCGTCGCCGCGCTGACCATCTACGACATGGCGAAGGCGGTGGAGCGCGGCATGGTGATCGACAACGTGCGCCTGCTCGAAAAGCGCGGGGGCAAGAGCGGCCACTGGCAGGCAGAGGAGGCCGGCGCATGAAGGTGCGCGTCCGCTTTTTTGCCGGGCTGCGCGAGCGGTTCGGCGCAAACGAGTTGATGTTGGAGTTGCCGGAGGGGACTGACGTGTCCGCTGCCTTGACGCAGCTAAACGCGGATTACCCCGACGTCCACCTGCCCGACAAACGCTTCACAGTGGCGGTCAACCGCTCGTTCGCGCGGCCCGACCGTGTGCTCGTCGAGGGTGACGAAGTGGCGCTCATCCCGCCCGTCTCCGGCGGCGCGGGCAAGCTCTTTGAGATCGTGGGCGGCCCCATCTCGCTCGACGAGGTGATGAATCGGGTGCTGGCGCCGGAGCGCGGGGGCATTACGGTCTTTGCGGGAACTGTGCGCGCCGTGACAGGCAGCCAGCAGACGGACTACTTAGAATACGAGGCGTATCCTGAGATGGCCGAGGCCTCCTTTGCGCAGATCGCGGGGGAGGCGCGGGAGCGGTGGCCGGACGTTGACGCAATCGCGGTGGTCCACCGCGTGGGGCGGTTGGAGGTGGGCGACGTGTCCATCGTCATCGCGGTCGCGGCCGGCCATCGCGCCAACACCTTTGATGCCTGCCATTACGTGATCGACCGCATCAAGCAGGTGTCGCCCATCTGGAAAAAAGAAGTCGGCCCCGACGGCGCGATGTGGGTGGAGGGGCCTGAATCGACGTTGTAGGAGTTAACGTGGAAGGCAGAACGCCGACAAAGGTTGCGATTGTGGGCGGCGCGGGCGCAGTAGGCGCCAGCGCCGCCTATGCCCTGATGATGAGCGGGCTGGTCAGCGAGATCGTGCTCGTCGACGTGAACGAACGCCGCGCCGAGGGCGAGGCGATGGACCTCATGCACGGCGCGCCCTTCGTGCGGCCGGTGACGGTTCGCGCGGGCGCGTACGCCGACTGCGCCAACTGTCAGATCGTGGTGATCACCGCGGGCGCGGCGCAGAAGCCCGGCGAGACGCGGCTGGACCTGGTGCGCAAGAACACCGGCATCTTCCGCGATATGATCCCGCAGATCGCCCGGGCCGCGCCGAACGCCATCTTGCTCGTCGTGGCGAACCCGGTCGACATCCTGACCCTCGCCGCGCTGGAAGCGTCCGGCTTTCCGCCCGGCCGCGTCATCGGCTCCGGCACGGTGCTCGACACTGCCCGGCTGCGCGCGCTGGTGGGGCAGCGGCTCAACATCGACCCGCGCCGCGTGCACGGCTACGTGATCGGCGAGCACGGCGACTCGGAGGTCGTTGTATGGAGCCGCGCCACCGTCGCCGGCCTGCCCGTCGCGGAGTTCTGCGCGCAGCGCGGGTCCGACTGCGACACGCACATGCAGGCGGAGATCAGCGAGCAGGTGCGCCGGGCCGCATACGAGATCATCGAGCGCAAGGGCGCGACCTATTACGCCATCGGTCTCGGCGTGCGGCACGTCGTCGAGGCCATCCTGCGCGACCAGAACACCGTGCTCACCGTCTCCACCCTCATGACCGGCCAGTTCGGCATCTCCGACATCTGCCTCAGCCTGCCGTCCATCGTCGATCACGGCGGCGTCGAAGGCGTCCTCATGCCCAGGCTGAGCGATGAGGAAATCGAGGCGCTGCGCCGCTCGGCGGACGTGCTCAAAGAAACCGCGCGGGCGATCGGGCTATAATCTTTGCCACAGAGGTCACAGAGGTCTCAGAGAGAAACCAGGTTGTGACCTCTGTGGCAAAAAAGGCTCCTTTCCTTGCGCGCACTCATCCAGCGAGTCACCCAGGCATCCGTAACCGTCGACGGCGAGGTCGTCGGCGCGATCGGGCGCGGGTTCCTCGTGCTGCTCGGCGTGACGCAGGCGGACGGGCCGCGCGAGGTGGAGTGGCTGGCGCGGAAGGTGGCCGGGCTGCGCGTCTTTGACGATGCGGACGGGAAGATGAACCTCTCCCTCCCAGACGTCGGCGGCGCGGCGCTCGTCGTCTCGCAGTTCACTTTGTACGGAGATGCGCGCAAGGGCCGACGCCCTGACTTCCTCCGCGCAGCGCGGCCGGAGCATGCTGAGCCGCTGGTCGAGTCGTTCGTCGCGCGCCTGCGCGCGGAGGGCATTCCAGTTGAAACGGGCCGCTTTCGCGCGGCCATGCAGGTTGCGCTGGTCAATGACGGGCCGGTGACGCTCTGGATCGACACGGCGGATATGCCGTAGGTCTGCTCGCCTCTACCCGCCCAACCGCGGCGCGCGGCCCCTGAATTCATCTTGCCGGTACTTCTCGCCTGCGATCTTCAGCTTCTCCAGCACCGCATCGCTCACGTCAAGCTCCAGCGCATTGCTCAGGCACAGGCAGTACACGACAATGTCGGCCAGCTCGTACCGGATGCGGTTGCGCGCCTCCGGGTCGGCGGACGCCGCGGCGACCTTCTGCGCGTCGAGCCACTGGAACTCTTCGAGCAACTCCGCGGCCTCAAGCGAAACGGAAATCGCCAGGTCCTTCGCGTTGTGAAACTGGAGCCAGTCGCGCTCTGAAACGAACCGCTCCACCGCCGCGCGCAACTCCCCGACTGTTATCTTTCCGTCGCTCATCCTGTCACTTCCGTTTGAGTTCCGCCACCAGCATCCCCGCCACGATCAACGCGCAGCCGAGCAACTGCCGCGGGCCGAGCACCTCGCCGATCAGCAGGAAGCTGAACAGGCCCGCGAAGACCGGCTCGGCCGCGAAGATCAGCGCGGTGTGCGTGCTCGTCGTGAACCGCTGCGCCACGGTCTGGACGAAGAAGGCGACTGCCGTTGCCAGCACGCCCGTAAACGCGGCGGCAAAGAGCACTTGCCCCGTTGCGGCCACGCGCGGGTCGAAGATGAGGGCGGCGGCAATGCTCAACACGGCGACGGTTGCGATTTGCCCGAGCGCAAGCTGCATGGCATTATAGCGCGGGGCGAAATGGCCGAGCAGCAGGATGTGCGCGGCGTAGGCGACCGCGCAGCCCATCACGAGCAGGTCGCCCGGCTGCACCGTCAGGTCGGCGGTCAGCGAGAGCAGCGCGAGGCCGACCGTTGCCAGCGACACGCCGATCCAGGCGTTGCGCGAGGGCGGCTGCCGCAGCACGAGCGCCGCGGCCACGGGCACAATCGCGACGGACAGACCGGTGATGAAGCCTGCCTTGGCCGGCGTCGTCAGTTGCAGGCCAAACGTCTGAAACGCGTAGCCGGTGAAGAGCGCAGTCCCGATTAACAGAGACGGGAACAGGACGCCGACTGAACTGACCGGACGGATTGGCCTGATTGACCGGTCTTGTCTTCGGTTGCGGCGCGACTGCCAGACGACGAGCGGCGTCAGCGCGAGCGCGGCCAGGGTGAAGCGCAGCGCCATGAAGCTGAACACCGGGAACGCGGTGACCGCGTCCTTCACCATGACGAAGGTCGCGCCCCAGATGAGCGTGACCATGAGCAGCGCGGCGTCGGCGGCGAGTTGCTTGCGGGCGCGCAGCCCGCCCCCGAAATGCGAAGCCTGGGCCGCTTCCGCAACCCCGGCGACTTCGCCATGCAGCGTATCGGTTGCTTGTTCCAATGTTCGCCCCGAGACCCGACGGGTGCGCCACTTCGTGGCGGTCAAAAACCCGTCGGGTCTTTTGCTAGTTATGGTCTATTTCCTGCGGCCGTTGAGCCGGGCACTTCGGGCAGGCGCGGGGGCTCGTTTGGCGCGGCGGGATTCGCCGGACCGCGCTCGCCGGGCTTCAGGCTGAGCTCCTGGCGCACTGTCTTCAGCAGCGCCTCGGCCTTGAGCTCCGGCAGGGTGTAGCACGGGCCGCCGACGTGAGTCGCCAACTCCTGCGCGAGGCCGCGGTCGAAGGCCGGGTGCTCCATGTTGATGATCACGGTGCGGAAGTGGGCGTCGTGGATCATCTGCGCCATGCGCCGCGACTCTTCCTGCGGCGGCATGCCCGTCACCGACACGTTGCCCGCGCCGTCCGTCAGGATGATGATGAGCGGCTTGATCTCCGGGTTGCGCCGGGTGGCGGCCATGCAAACGCGGTATGCCGCAAGCAGGCCCGCGGAAAGCGGCGTCTTGCCGCCGACGGGCACGCTGCGGAGCGCCTGCTGCGCCAGCTCCACGCTCGACGTGGGCGGGAGGACGATGCGCGCCTCTTCCCGCTGGAAGACGATCAACCCGACCTGGTCGCGGCGCTGGTAGGCGTCGTGCAGGAGGGAGAGCACCGCGCCCTTGGTGGCCTCGATGCGCTCGGCCGCGGCCATGCTCCACGACGCGTCGACGACGAACAGCACGAGGTTGGCCGCCCGGCGCACGCGCACCTTCTTCTGCAGGTCCGACTTCTTGACCAGGAACGCCAGCTTGCGCTGCGCGCGTTCCTCGGAGCGCAGCCGCTGGAAGGGGGCCGCCGTGCGAATCGTCGCGTCAAATGCGAGGTCGTCGGGACGGCCGCGCATGGGGCGCGACTTGATGTAGCGACCGCGCTTGCGGTTGGTGAGCGTGACGCTGCGCTTGCCGGCGGACGAGCGCGTGAGCTTGTCGAGCGGGGTGTCGAGCCGCTTGGCCTGGAACGCGTCGCCGATCTTCACCTGGCGCTGGCTCGCCGGGCCTTTATTCGAGGACTGCGCGTTGGCCGCGTCCTCGATGGGATCGCCGCTAGCGGAGGATGTCGCCTGCTCCTCTAGCGGCTCATCGCTTTTTTTACGCTGGGCGCCGACTCGCCCTGTTCCGATTTGGACTGGTTCTGCTGATCCGGCGGCGCTTCGGCCCGCGCCTTCTTCAGTCGGTCCTCCAACTGCCCCGCGTCCATCGACGCTTCCTCGAACGGCTGCCGCTTGAGGCGGTGGGGCAGGGCCAGCTCGGCGGCGAGCAAGATGTCCTGCTCGGCGATGGCGTTGCGCCCCTGCCACGCGGCGTGGGCGCGGGCGGTCTTAAGGATGACGATGTCCGCCCGGTGGCCGTCCACGCGGAAGGAGGTGGTCAGTTGGGCGATGGTGAAGAGGTCGCGCTGGGAGTGGTGGACGCCAGGGAGGCGGTTGCGCGCCTCGGCAATCTCCCACGACAACTGCTCCTCGCGCGGCTCCCACTCATCGTAGAAGCCCTCCGGGTCGCTCTCGTACGCGATGCGGCGCTCGACGATGGCGACGCGCTGCCGCGGGTCGGAGATGCCACGCATGTCAACGCAAAGAGCGAAGCGGTCGAGCAACTGCGGGCGGAGGTCGCCTTCCTCCGGGTTCATCGTGCCCACCAGCATGAAGCGGGCCGGGTGGCTGAAGCTGATGCCTTCGCGCTCCACCACGTTCACGCCCATCGCGGCCGAGTCGAGCAGCAGGTCGACGACGTGATCGTCCAGCAGGTTGACTTCATCGACGTAGAGCAGGCCGCGATTGGCTGCGGCGAGCACGCCCGGCTCAAACCGGCGCTCGCCGGCCTGGATGGCCTTTTCGATGTCCAGCGTGCCGACGACGCGGTCCTCGGTGGCGCTGACCGGCAGGTCGACGAAGCGCGTGCGGCGTTTGGCCGTGGTCAGGGTCTCGCCGCGGGCGAGGCGGTCGCGACAGAGGTCGCAAAGCTGGTCGATGCTGCCCGGCTCGCAGCCGAACGGGCAATCGGAAACCACCTCGATTTCGGGCAGCAGGGCCGACAGCGCGCGGGCCGCGGTCGATTTGGCCGTGCCGCGCTCACCGCGGATCAGCACGCCGCCGATCTGCGAGGAGATTGCGTTCAGGATGAGGGCCCGCTTCATCTTGTCCTGGCCCACGATGGCAGTGAACGGGTAAGGTCGTAAGTTCGCCAATGATGCACTCCCTGCTAGATTAACGCGCCCATTATAGCACCGAGCGGCCTCTGGCCGAAAGAAGCGATCTTCCGTTGACCCGAACTCCCTTTTTGTGTTATCCTTGCGCGCATGAATGGTGTGATGTTAGTTGACCTGACGAAAGATGAATTGACCGACCTGCTGGCGAAGTGGGGCGAGCCGACGTATCGCGCCAAGCAGGTGTGGGAGTGGGTGCATAAGAAGCTGGCGACGCATCCGGGGCAGATGACGAATTTGCCGGCCGCGCTGCGGAACCGGCTGGCGATGGATACCTATATCGACCCGCTTGAGAAGGTGTACGAGCAGCGCTCGGCGGACCAGCATACGATCAAGTGGCTGTTCCGGCTGCCCGATGGGCTGACCATCGAGACGGTGCTGATGCTGTATGACCAGCGGCGGACGGTGTGCATCAGCTCGCAGGCGGGGTGCGCAATGGGGTGCGTGTTCTGCGCGACGGGGCAGAGCGGACTCGCGCGTAACCTGACGAGCGGTGAGATCGTGGCGCAGGTGCTGGCTGCGGCGCGTTACCTCGCCGCGCTGCCGCAAGGGGAAGTTGCCGCGACTGCGCCGGTCCCTGCGGCCGGGTTCGTTCCCCTCAGCGCGTTTGGCTCGTTGGGATCGGTTGAACAGTATTCGCCGGAGTTTCCGGGCGAGGACAAACCTGTTGGCGGACAAGGACAACGGCTGACGAACATCGTCGTGATGGGCATGGGCGAGCCGTTCGCAAATTACGAGCGCGTGTGGCAGGCGCTGGGGGCGATCACGGACAAGGACGGCTTCAACCTGGGCGCGCGGCACATCACGGTGTCGACTGTGGGGCTGCCGCAAGGGATCCGCAAGATGGCGAGCGAGCCGCTGCAAGTGAACCTCGCGGTGAGCCTGCATGCGCCGAACGACGAACTGCGGGGGAAGCTGCTGCCGATTAACCAGCGTTATCCGATTAAGGACGTGATGGACGCTATCGGGGAGTACATCCAGCGGACGAACCGCCGCGTGACGTTCGAGTACGCGATGATGGACGGCATCAACGACACGCCGGAGCTGGCCGCGCAACTGGCGGGGCTGCTGAAGCCGCTCCGCAGCCCGACGGGCGGGGTGATGTGCCATGTCAACCTGATCCCGCTCAATCCGGTGGCGGAGTCGCCGTATCAGCCGTCGACGGACGCGAACGCGCTGGCGTTTCAGCGCGTGCTCGAACGAAACGGGATCCCGGCGACGGTGCGCTTGCGGCGGGGGATTGATATTGATGCGGGGTGCGGGCAGTTGCGCAGGCGCGTGGCGGCAATGACGGAGTAGAAGTAGCCACAGAGGACGCAGAGGGCGCAGAGAGAAACCAGGTTTCGCTCCAACTCGGTTGGAGTTGCAGAAACCTGGTTTCTTTCTTGACTACCAGTTCGCGTTGCTGGTGTTATTCGTCCGGTAAACCTTCACGTAGTCGAACAGGCTCTGGAAGCCACTGCCACCCATCGACACGAGGCCGATGCGCGCGTTGGGGCCGAGCTGGTGCGTCCAGACGCCGCCGCGCACCCAGTTCTGGCCGTCGCGGCTGGTGTACGCCTGATAGGTTTCGCCCTGACCGTTGCGCGAGACGGCGATGCGCAGCCATGTCCAGTCGCCGGGCGGGCCGACGATCGTGTTGCCGTAGCGCGGGTAGCCTTCCGGCGCCGGGTAGACTTCCTTCGCAAACTCCGTCTGCCGCGTCTCCCAGTTGGAGAACGCCACCAACTTGATGAAATTGTTGTCGTCCCCGTAGATCACCAGCCCGCCCTGAACGTAGTTGAAGCAGCAGCCGCCGTTCGGCCACGTCACGCGCACCTTCGTCTCAACCATATAGTTGCCGCGCGGGGCCGGCTCGGTCAGCACGGACGCGTTGTTACTGTCGACATAGAGGTCGGCGGCCTGTGTGTCGAAGCGGAAGACGCCGTTTGCCTCCGCGTACGTCCCCTCGGCCGGCGGGCGAATCCACGACCACTGGCGGTTGAGAACGCCATCCTCGAAGTCGTCCGACAGCAGCGGGATTTGCGGGCCGATCACGAGCGGACGCGGCGGCATCGGGCGGTAGGCCGTCTTCATGCCGGGTTGCGCGGCCGGGGCGGGCATGGGGCGATCAGACGCCCAGCGTCCCGCGCGCACCTGCGGCCAGCCGTTCATCCAGTCGACCGGGTCCATCAGCAGCGGGCGCTTCGTGAAGCCGACCGCGCCCTCGAAGTAGGGGTCGTTGCGGTCGACGGCGTGGTAGACGGTCCAGTCCTGGCCGCTGAAATCGGTGAAGACCGCGTTGTGACCGGGGCCAACCCAGCGGTTGCCGTTCATCGAAAGCACCGGCGTTCCGCCCACGCGGCCATCCTCCGGCGTGTCAAGAAGCGGCACGCCTTCGCGATCCACGTAGGGGCCGGTGACGTTCTGCGAGCGGCCGGCAAAGACGCTGTAGCCGGTCAACGGGCCGCGGCAGCAGTCGGTCGCGGAGACGAACAGGTAGTAGTAACCGTTCTTCCTGACCACGAACGGCGCTTCGTACTTGTTGGCGCTCGTGATCTGCACCTGCGACGCGGGGTCGGTATGCAGGCCGTCGGCAGAGAGCTTGCGCGCGGAGATGCCGCCGAAGTAGCTCCCATAGAACATCCACATTTGCCCCGACTCATCCGTAATCACGGCGGGGTCAAACACCCACCGCCTGTCGTTCGGGCAGCAGGGCGGCGCGTGCGGCTCGACCACGGGCGCGCCGCTGTCGACCCACGGGCCGGCCGGGGTGGGCGCGGTGGCGACGCCAATGGCGCTGCCGCCGCCAGGGAGCGAGGTCCACGACGCCGCGTAATAGAGGGTGTACTGGCCGTTAAAGTAGCGGATGTCGGGCGCCCAGAGGCCGGCATCCGGCGCAACCCACGACGGCTTGCTCTGGAACACGTCGCCGACGTAGGTCCAGTTGACCAGGTCGTAGGACTTGAGAATGGGCATCAGGCGGAAGTTGAAGTTGCCCTGTTCGTTCCGGTCCCCGTCGTTGAGCGGGTCGGTGGTGCAGAAGACGTACCAGTAGGGGTCGTCGGGCGTCTGCCCTCGAATGATGGAGGGATCGGCGCAGCTTTCGACCACGCCATCACCCGGAACCTGAGCGAGAAGCGGATTCTGATAGACGCCGCCATTGGCTTGCGCGGCTTCCGGCGCAACCGCATCGGGCGCGACCGGCGCCACATCCTGCGCGGCGGCCGGCAGCGCGGCCATCAACAACAGCAGCAACAACATCAGGGTTGCGAGGGCGCACCGTCGCGAGCGCGGGTTCATCCACATACGCTACCTCCCGTTCTTCACTTGTCTCTGCGGTCAATACTTCTGGCAGGCAGCGCGGATCATAGCATGAAAGGGGAGGGGATTCAAGGGGTTTGCAGGGAAGTCGGCAAATTCGTCTCAAAAATATGTGAATCGAGTGGCTCCAACGTTGTCAACCCTGTATCTCGATCACGAATTGATCCTGCCTGTCGGCGGTCAGCAGGCGCTGACCGGTGGACGGGTCGTACAGGCCAATGGCAAGGCGCAGGCTGCCGCTGTTTGCGGGAATGCTGAGTGTGTGGGTGTCGGCCAGATACTCGCCCTTCAGCCAGCCGGTCGTCGGATACGCGCCGCCTCCCGGCTCGCTGTCGCCGTAGCCGATCACGTTACCTTGCTCGTCAAGGAGGTGGACAAATACGGTGAGGGGCCGGTCGGATGCGCCAAGCGCCTGCCAGTGGAGGGTGACGGCGAGCGCATTATCCCCCGCGGCTTGATCGTAGCCGACGAGGCGCGCGACCTGGCCGAAACTTACGTCGGCGGGGACTTGCGGCGCGGGCGCGGTCATCTGGTGCGGGCGTCCCTGTACGGCCAGGCTGCCGAGCGAAACCTGTCCCGCGCCGCGTTCGGTTTTGAGACGGGCGCCGTCCGCCGGATTGTACAGCCCCGCGATCAGTTCGTAGCGACCGTCAGGCGTTTCCGCCGGGAAGCGGATGGCGGCCTGCGTGCGAATCAGCGTGCCGGGCTTCCATTGAGAGGTGGGGAAGCCCGCGCCCGGCGCGGCTTCCCATCCCGCGACGGGCGCACCGTCGCGACCTAATGCCTGGACGAACGCGGTGTAGTCGGCGGAGGGTTGGCCGGTGGCCTGCCAGAAGAGGTTGACGCGGCGGGTGATGCCGGGGGCTACAGGGGCCGGATCGAGGGTGTAGCCGAGGAAGCGGAGGCCATCGTCAAGCTGCGACGCGGCGCGCGTGGCGATGGGGAGGCGCTCGGCCCCGAGCGCGCGGTCGGCGGGCGCGAATGCCAGCGGGAAGAGGGGCAGACTTTGAAGAGTATTGCCGTCCACGCGCGCGGGGAGCGTTGCGCCGTCTTTCGTGGAGACGACCAGTTGAATGGAGTAGCGGCCGGGCGGCGTGCCCGCGGGGATCAGCAGGCCGAGCCGGTCCGCGGCAGGCCAACCTGCGCCCTGCCCCCCGACCATGCCCCCTAGCGGCTCATAATCGTTCTGGCCCCAAATCTGGCCGAGGTCGTCGACCAGTCGGACGCTTACCGCAAGGTCGCCCGGCGGTCCATCTCCGCCCCACTGTAACGTGAGCGGCATGATGCCGTTGGCTGCGGGAACAGGCTGCGTCCACGTTGTGTTGCCTGCGAGCGCGAGCGTTCCGCCGGCGGTCTCATATTGCGCCGTTGAGGGAACGAGTGCTGCATTCAGGGATTCAGGGTTCTGATCGCTCCATGCGCTGAGGCGCGTTCCCGCGCCATACCAGGTGTTGGCAAAGGGGATGGCGCGCTCGCCCAGGTAACGTTCGACCTGCGTCTCAAGGATCGCGCCGAGCGAGAGGTGCGCGGGGAACCAGAGGTGGCCGCGCGCGAGCGCGCTGTCAAGCGCCTGTTCCAGCGTTGGCCCCCATTCGACAGAGGGGGTCAAAACAGCAGTTGGGCCGTTTATGTTTGCCGCGTAGCTCCGCCAGTAACCCACCTGCCAGGGGTAGACGGCGAAGACGGTGTCCTCCGGCAACCCCTGTTCCACAGTGCGCGCGATGAGCGGGCGGTAGTCGTCCTCGGGGTAGCGCGGGACGGTGTAGAAGAAGAACAGGGAAACAGTGGAAACGACTGCGAGCGCGACACCTGTCAGGTGCGTCACATAGTGACGGTCGAAACCTGACAGGTGTTTGATTCGCGAAAGCTCGGTCAGCCCCGCCGCGACCAACATGACGAACGCGGGCAGGCCGAGGAGCAGCAGGCGTTCGCCGCGGTCGGGGAAGAACGGGTAGCGCAAGCCGATAAGCCAGCCGAGGAAAAGCGCGGTGAGGAGAACGGTGAGCAGAAAAGAGATGGCTTCCTGGTTCGCTTTGGAAGGGGAAAGGCGAAAGGCCGCAACAGGACGAAAGTCGAAACGCGAAAAAAGCGAAACCCTTGCGCTTAAGAGGATTCCGGCGATGACCGGCAGCAACAGGACGAGCGCGAGGGGCCACCACGGCGCGAGCGGGCCTTCGAGATGTCCTACTGTGTAAGCGGACAGGTGCCGGGCAAGGTACGCGAGCGGTCCGAGGGGCTTGTCGGCGTCCTGAACGACTTTCTGGCTGACGTAGAGCGTGAGTCGCGGCGCGGCGTAGATGACCCAGGGCAGGTAGAGGAGCGCGGCGATCAGTTGCAGCGCGAACCAGCGAAGGAGGGCGCGAATGTTTCGCCGCCAGCGCCAGAGCGCGTAGAGGGTGAGGCCGATGGGCAGGAAGACAGCGTAGTACTGCGTGTAGAGCGCGAGGGTGACGAGGAGGACGTAGGCGATGGAAGGGAGCAGGGGGGCGCGGCCATCTCGAATAAGCGAATGGCGGTCGAATAAGCGAATCGCGCGCGCCGACATTCGTTTATTCGTTCCACTTCGTTTATTCGAGATGGCCGCGGCCTCGACAATACCGTGTGTCTCTTCCCACGCGAACAACTCCCATGCGGCCCACAAAATCCCTGCGCTCAACAGCGCCACCAACCCGTACATCCGCACTTCCTGGCTGTAGTAGACGTGCAGGGGATTGATCGCGAGCAGCAGGGCCGCGATGATTGCGGCGCGACGCGAATTGAGGATGCGGCGCGCAGCCATGTAGACGACCGGGATGGCGAGGACGCCGAAGACGACCGACAGCAGGCGCAGGCTGATCGGGCCGGGGCCGAACAACTGCGTCCACACGCGCAGGAGCGCGTAGTAGAGGGGCGGGTGAATGTCCTCCGCGGTGAGGCGCGCCATGTCTGCGAGCGCGTGCGTGGCGAACCAGACGGAGTAGCCTTCGTCCCACCAGAGGGGTTGAAAATCGAGGCGCGCCGCGCGCAGCGCCAGCGCGAGCGTCACGCCCGCCAGCAGGGTTGCTGCCAGACGGACGTGACGAGTTTTCAGGGCTGTCGCAGGGGCGTCGGGGACGCTATGAGGGGTCTCGCCGCCTACCGCTGTTTCCATTCGACAATCGCAATGCGGTTTGACTCGCCGGAGACGGTGAAGGTATAGGCGTCGGACACCTGGTTGCCGCCTTCGATCAAGTAGGCCGTGTAGGTGCCGTCGGCCGCGGGCAGTTCCACCTTGCAGCCGTCGTTGTAAAGGAATTCGGAGGAGTAGCCGGAATCGCCGCGGGCAAGGTTCGCGTTAAATGCCTGCTCCCTCACCGTCGCGCCGCCCAGTTGCACGCGAATGCTCCCCGGCACCAGCCCGTTGCCGGCGGTGTTAAGCACGAAGCACCAGACCGACACGTAGGGGTTCGTGTTAGGTCGGAGTTGCGCTTTGCCCGTCAGTCCGAACTTGATGCTCGCCTGCGGTTGCGGCGCGGGCTGCTGCGGCTGAGGTTGGGGCTGTGGCTGCGCGGGGCGCGGAGCCGCAGGGCGCGCAGTCGGTCGCGGCGCGGCGGTCGGCGGCTGCGGGATGTTCTGCGCGACCTGGACGGCCTCGCCGCTCGTCACGGCCACGTTTGAGCCGACGACCCAGCCGGTCCGCCCGTTGTAGTCGAACTGCCACCAGCTCCCGTCGTCGTTTTTGCCCGTCACCGGGAAGCTCTGACCGTTCGTCAGCCGGCCGATGACGGGGAAAAGCGTGCCGGGGCCGCTGCGCACGTTGAGCGACGCGCTCGTAACGGTGAACGCAGCCGGTTCGAGGGTCGGGCTGGGCTCGGCGGTCGGTTCGGTCGTCGGGGTCGGCGGCTCGGCTGTCGGCGCCGGGGCCTGGTTGTCTGTTCCCTGCGCGGGAGCGCCGCCCTCCGCGGGGGCAGGCGTCGGGGTGAGGGTCGGTTTCTCGAGGGTCGCGGTGAACGTGGGGCGCAACGTCTTCGTCGGGACGGGGGTGTCCCGTGAGACCTGCGCCACTCGCGCTGCGCACCCGGCCAGGCCGAGCGTCAGCGTCAGGAATGCGACCGCAATAAGCACCCAATTGCGCACGCGCATGTTTGATCTTCCTCCTTGAGTCGTCCGTGTGGGGTCTAAACGGTTCGCACTATGAAAACGGTTTGCCACAGAGGACGCAGAGGCAACAGAGAACGCTCTGAGACCTCTGCGTCCTCTGCCGCTCAGGCGTTTTCATTGCGCACCGAGTTTTAGTGCGACGCGTTATCGGGCCAGGAAGTAGGCGATGTAAACGACGAGATTGCGGTATGAGTCGCCCTTGGTCGTGAATTTGGTGACGGGCGACACGCGGAATCCGCCGGGCCGGGCGAGATAGATCTCCCAGTCGGCCTCGCCCGCTTCGTATTTCTCGAACTTCAGATTATATTCGTAGCCGCCCTCGACCGGGGCCGTTTTGTCAAAGGGGCGGTCGCCGAACGACTGAATATTATCGCTGATGTCGACGCCGTCGCGGGACACCTTCAAGATGTAGCCGCCGAGCGGGCTCTGGTTGTCCGCCGGGCCTTCGTACACCTTGACCCAGATGGTCATACGGCCGTCGTCGCGCCGAATCGGGAACTCCGGGCCGCGCGCGATATCGAACGGCGGGAGCGGTGTGCCGACCGGTCCGGGTGTGGGCAGGGGGCTTTGCCCCGTGCGCGGCTGCTGCGCGACCGGCGCAGGTCGCGGGGTCGGCGGAACCGGGATCGCGGTCGGCGGAGGCGTAAGCACCGGGGCGTTCTTCGCCTCGTTCTTGACATCGACCTGATCCGCCGCCACCCACACCGGCTGATTCGCCAGGCAGCACACCTGATACCAGGCGTTGTCTGCGGTGCGGCCCAGGATGAAGAGCTGCGCGCCCTGCTTCGCCTGTCCCACCCGGTCGTAATTCGTCCCCGGCCCGCGGCGCCCGTTCAGGTTGGCCGGTTTGACGACCACAAAGGGCGTGGGCTGGTTGGCCGCGCTGGCTGCGCTGCGCTCGATGGGCGTCACCGTGGCCGGCCGCGCGGTGGGCGTCGGCGAAGGCGTGGGTGTGTCAGTCGCAAAGAGCAGCAAGCTCGTCTCGCCCGTCACGGAGCCGCTGCCCTGGTTCGTCCCCGCTGCGGTGGTCGCCTCAACCGTGACGCCCGGCGGCAGCGTGCCGCGCACGACCAAACCGCCGGCCGGAGTCAGCGCGCCGGGCAGGGGCGTGAACGTGGGTCGCCGGGTCTTTGTCGGCGTGGCGGCTGCGCGGCTCTCGAACCCGCTGCCCGCGGAGCAGGCGACGAGGATGAGCGCCAGCAGCGCGACGGCCAGCAGGGCGCCGATGCGAACGCGCGCCGCAGATGGCTTCTCGTTCATGGCGCGCTCGTGAATACGATGTGATACCACTTCGGGTTCGTCGCGCTGGTCGTGATGCGCACGGGCGTCGAGAGCGGTTTGCCGCCGCCATCCGTCGCGGTTACCTCCCAGACGTCATCCCCCAGCGGCACCTGCGCGACGTTGCTGTCCCACTTGACGTTGCTCCGCACGCAGATCAGGCCCTTGCGCGGGTTCGGGCAATCCACCGGGATGTTCACCGGCTTGTCGTCGTTGGGATATTGCAGCACATACCAGTGCCACGACGTCTGCGAGCCCTCGCTGAGCCACTCCTGGCCGGTCGAGGTCTTGCGGATGCGCAGCTTGTAGCCGTATAGCGGCGTGACGCCGTTGTAAATCACTGCGTCCACCCGGAAGAAGTTGTTGCCCGGATTCGGGTACTCGCGGACCTGCCCTTCGACGCGCATCGGCCACGCGAATGTGGGCGTGGGCGCGGGCGTGGCGGTGGGCGGCGGCGGGATCGGCGTGGGCGGCGGCGGCGGGATGTTGACCACCTCGGCCACGGCATAAATCGGCCCGGTCGCTTCGACCACCGAATCCGCAATCCAAACGTCCTGGCCGTTGACGCAGCACACCTTCCACCAGTCGCCGTTGCGGTTGCGGCCGACGACAGTGATCTCCGTCCCGGCCTTGAGCTTCGTCACAACCGGATAGAACTGTCCCGGCCCTTGCCGGACGTTGGCGTTGTCAACGGTCACTCGCACAGTGACCGGGGGCAGCGGTGTGCCCGTACTGGTGGGCGTGGCGGTTGGCGGGCCGGGCGTCCAGGTAGGCGGCGGGGGCTGAGTGGGCGGACCTGGCGTCCACGTCGGCGCGGGCGGCGGCGTGGCAGTCACAATGACGACAACCACGGTCTGCACCCCTACCGGGCCGCCGGGTTGAACCGGCACAAAGATGTTGTTCTGGCCTCCGGGGACGAACACCTGCGGCGCAGTTCCGCCACCGGCCTGCGCAGTCTGCGCTGCTTCAGGGAACCGGGTCGGATCAATGGTCGGCGTTGCGACGAGGAACGCGCCGGCTGCCGGCGTGAAGGTTGGTCGCGGCGTGCGCGTCGGCGTGCCCGTGGCCGTAGCGCCGCGCGCCATCACATTGGCGCAGCCAACGGCGGCGAGCCACACAAAAACTCTCGCCCCCAAGAGCACCGCACGGGTGCGCTTGCGCATGTAGCAGATCCCTCTCTAGTCTCTTCCGCGCAAGTTGAATGCGGGAAGCAGCAGGGCCGCGGTTTCTTTGGGAGAGCCGCAGCCGGCGCGTAAGACGCGCTTCGCCAGTATAACACACGGGCTACGCCGCGAACAATTAGAGCGCGTTAGCGGGGTGCGGTTCACGATTTCGCACGCGCAACTTCGGAAATCCCCTTGACACCCCA
>CAZPTI010000031.1:0-11745 GCA_964588925.1 uncultured Anaerolineales bacterium
AATCATAGCCCCAGATGCGGTCGTAGAGCGTGTCGCGCGTGATGACCTGCCGCGGATGCTGCGCAAAGAGGTGCAGCATCTCGAACTCGCGCGCGGTCAGGTCGATGCGGCGGCTGCCCCGGTAAACTTCATGCGTCACGGGGTTGACCGTCAGGTCCGCGAAGCGCAGCACGTCTTCCTGCGCGGCCGGTTGCCGCCGGCGGAGCAAGGCGCGGATGCGGGCGAGCAGCTCGTCGAACGCGAACGGCTTGACGACGTAGTCGTCGGCCCCCGCGTCCAACCCCTTGACCCGATCCGGCACCGCGTCTTTCGCCGTGAGGATGATAATCGGCACGTCGCCGGCAGCCCGCAACCGTTGGCACACGGTTAACCCGTCCATGCCGGGGAGCATCAGGTCGAGCAACACGAGGTCGGGCGCGCGATCGCGCGCTGCGGCAAGGCCCTCTGACCCTTCGGCCGCGACCTTGACGGAGTATCCTTCGTAGATTAGACCGCGGCGCAGGAGGTCCGCGATCTGCGGATCGTCCTCGATGACCAGGATGTGTTCAGCCATATTCGTTGATCTTGGTAAGTGGCATGACGGGTTAATGCAGCGACTTCTGCAATCATTCTACACGCGCCGCGCAACGGAAGCAAGCGCCGCGGCGTGCGAGCAGGAATTCCAAATGTAGGCGTGAAAGAGCGCGCGACAAGGGCCGCATCCTTCGACTGCGGGCGGCGAAACTGCCGCGGCCCTCCGCTCAGGGTGCTTTGTTCTGCCTACATTTGGAACTGCTGCCAAAACACGATCACTTCAAACGGTGGCATTGCCACGAGAAGACATAAGCGTTATAATTCTCGAGCTTTTGGCCTGGCTCAGGTCCGGCCGGTCCAGGAGAAAACCTGACGGGTCTTCGTGACCCGTCAGGTTTGTGGACCCATTAGAAGGAGTCTGTTGCCTGCATGGATAACACGAAAGCCAACACGCAGATCATCGCGTCGCTTGCGGAGCGCGTGGTTCAGAACGTCGAAAAGGTCATCCTCGGCAAGCGCCGCGAGGTCGAGATGACGCTGATCGCCCTCCTGTGCGAGGGCCACCTGCTCATCGAAGATGTGCCCGGCGTCGGCAAAACCATGCTGGCCCGCTCCATCGCCAAGTCGATCGGCTGCTCATTCCGCCGCATCCAGTTCACCCCCGACATGCTCCCCAGCGACGTGACCGGTGTGTCGATCTTCAACCAGCGCGACCGCGAGTTTGAGTTCCGCCCCGGCCCCATCATGGCGCAGATTGTGCTGGCCGACGAGATCAATCGCGCGACGCCGAAGACGCAGTCCGCGCTGCTTGAGGCGATGGAAGAGCGCCAGGTGACTGTGGACGGGCGGACGTATGCGATGGAGCGGCCATTCCTCGTGCTCGCCACGCAGAACCCGATCGAGTACGAAGGCACCTTCCCGCTGCCTGAAGCGCAGATCGACCGCTTCATGATGCGCGTAAGCCTGGGCTACCCGTCGCCTGCGGACGAGATGCGCGTGCTGGAGTCGCAGAAGGAGCGGCATCCGTTGCGCGAGCTGGAGCAGGTGGTCTCTGCGGAGGAGTTGCTTGCGGCGCAGGCTGCGGTGCGGCAGGTGTATGCGGACGACCTGATTAAGGAATACATCGTCGAGTTGGCGAATGCCACGCGGCGTCACCCCGACATTTACCTCGGCGTTAGCCCGCGCGGCAGCCTTGCGCTCTTTGCCGCCTCCCGCGCGTACGCGGCGCTGCAGGACCGCACCTATGTGATCCCGGATGACGTCAAGGCGCTCCTTGAGTCGACCTTCGCGCACCGTCTGATCATCAGCCCGTCCGCCCGCATCAAGAACGTCGAGGCGCGCGCGGTGGTGGAGCAGATCGCGCAGTCAGTGCCCGTGCCCGGCACGCGCATTCGCGCCGGCCGTTAGGCGAAGGGAGCCGCCACTTGCGACGTTCCTGGGCGATCTTCCTGCTCTGGATTGCGGCCGCGTTCTTTGCGTTCGCGTCGGGCCGGGAGCTGGCCTTCAATCTGCTTTACTTCATCACCGGCGTGATCCTCGTCGCGCTCTTCTGGGCGTGGCTGAATCAGCGCGGGCTGAGCCTGCGCCGCGCCACGCGCACGCAGCGCTCGCAAGTCGGCAAGTACTTCGAGGAGACGCTGGAGCTGACCAACCGCTCGCGCTGGCCGAAGTTGTGGGTGGAGGTGCACGACTTCTCGGATCTGCCCGGCCACCACGTCAGCCGCGTCGTCAACTCGCTCGGCCGCGGGCAGACGTCGCGCTGGCAGGTCCGCACGCTCGCCCGACGGCGGGGACGCTTCATGCTCGGCCCGGTGACGCTCAGCAGCGGCGATCCGCTCGGCATCTTCCGCTTCACGCGCGAATCGCCGGAGATGACCTCGCTCGTCGTTACTCCGGCCACGGTCGACCTGCCCGGTTTCAGCCCGCCGACCGGCTACCTGCCCGGCGGCGAGTCGGTGCACCGGCGCACGCCCTACATCACGTCAAGCGTGTCGGGCATCCGCGACTACGTCCCCGGCGACAGCATCAACCGCATCCACTGGGCTTCGACCGCGCGCACGGGTCGGCTCATCTCAAAGGAGTTCGAGCTGGACCCTCTGGCCGACGTGTGGATGTTCCTCGACATGTACGAGGATGCGCACGCGGAAGCGCCGTGGGCTGAGCTCGAGAACGAAGCCGAACTGCCGTGGCTGACGCGCCGCGTGGAGCGCATGGAACTGCCGCCGAGCACCGTCGAGTACGGCGTCACCATTGCCGCGTCGCTGGCGCAGCACTTTTTACAGGCCGACCGCGAACTGGGCTTTCTTAGCTATGCGGAGGAGCGCGAAGTCGTTCAGCCGGACCGCGGCGAAAGGCAGTTGACACGCCTGCTCGAAATCCTCGCCGTGATCCAGGCGCGCGGACGACTGCCCATTGCGGAGGCGCTTGCCATCGACGGCGCGGCGCTTTCGCGGCACACCACGCTCATCGTGATCACGCCTTCGACCGACAGCCGCTGGGTGACGGTGTTGCGCGGGCTGCGCGCGCGCGGCGTGCATGGCGTCGCGATCCTGCTTGCCGGCCGCACCTTCGGCCCTGCGCCCGACTGGGCGCCCACGCTGGCTGACCTCCAGGCGAGCGGCCTGCCCGCGTATCTGGTCAAGAACGGCGACGACCTTGCGGAGGCGCTTGGCCGCCTTGCCAGCGGCGTGGGTCCGCGCGCTGTGCCGATGCGCTAAACTGCCGCAAGCTGAGGGATGATTTTGCCGCAGAGGACACGCCTCGCCGCAGCGAGGGTGAGATCGCAGAGAGTGGCGCTGTTGGCGTTGCTGGCGTTTGTCGTCGTGTCCGCTGGCGCGCCTGTTTCGGCCGCGCCGCCTGAGCCGGACCGCGGCCCTGATTGGTCGGCGCCGCGCGTGGCGGACGAGCTGATCGTTGCCATGCCGCCAGGAGGACGCAACGCGCTTGCGAAGGCCGGCGCGCGCATCCTTCGGGAGACGCCTGAGCTAGGGTTGGCGCTCGTGCGCGTGCCGCAGGGTCGCGCGCTGGCTGATGCGGCTGCCGACCTCGAACGCGCCGGCGTCGCATGGGCCGAGCCGAACTACACCTTTACGGTCGATGCCACCCCCAACGATCCAGCATATCCCGTTCAATCCCTGTATCTTGATCGAATGAACGCGAGCGACGCATGGGATGTGACCGAGGGCCGGCCGGAAATCGTCATCGCCATCCTCGACACCGGCGTCTATACCGACCACGTCGACCTGCGCGACGGCGTTTGGACCAATCCCGGTGAAGTCCCCGGCAACGGCATCGACGACGAAGGCAACGGCTTCATCGATGACGTTCACGGCTGGGACTTCGCGGACAACGAAAACGAGGTGCTGGATGACTACGGTCACGGCACACACGTTGCGGGCATTGCCGCGGCGCGGATCGACAACGCGGAAGGCATCGCGGGGCTGGCAGGACGGGCGACGATCATGCCAGTGGACGTGTTCGGTGGAGGCATTGGCACGTATGAGGACTTGATTCGCGCTATTGTGTATGCAGCGGACAACGGCGCGCGCGTCATTAACATGAGCCTGGGCGCCAGCAGCTACAGCCGCGGCGAAGAGGCGGCGGTCAACTACGCGCACAGCAAGGGCGCGATTCTCGTGGCTGCGGCCGGCAACACCGGCCTCCATCAGCGGCCTGAGCAACTGCACTATCCCGCTGCGCATGCCAACGTGATCGCAGTCGCATCGACGCAGGTGATCAAGTCGGACGAGACCGTGGTCGAAAGCGTTTCGCACTTCTCGACGCGCGGCGAGTTTGTCGATGTGGCTGCCCCGGGCTCCGCGATCTACTCGACGCTGCCGCCGTTCCGGTCGCCTTCCGGCTACGGCTACATGAGCGGGACGAGCATGGCAACGCCGCATGTGGCGGGGCTGGCTGCGTTGATCCTCAGCCGCAATCCTTTGCTGACGCCCGTCGAGGTCCGCGCAGCGGTTGAGAGCACGGTCGATGACCTCGAACCGACGGGCCGGGACATTTACTACGGATGGGGACGAATTAATGCCGCGCGTGCGTTGGCTGCCGTTCAGCCCGGCAACCAGTTACCTCCAACACCACAGCCGGATGACCGGTTAGACCTGGATTTACCTGGGTGCCGCGCCCTGATCGTTAACGGCGGATTTGAGACGGGTTTAGCCGGGTGGCAGGCGCAGGGCGCGGTGTCAGTGGATGCAAGCGTGCGCAACGAGGGCTTTGCCTCAGCCTACTTCCCCGGCGGACCGAGCGCGCGCGGTGTCTTGACGCAGACTGTGGCGATTCCGTCCGAGGCAGGGCCGGCTGTCCTGGCATTTTCTTATCGCATCGTGCCACAAGACTATGGCGAGGGGCCTTCGCCGGAATGGCCGTTCGACGACTGGTTCACCGCTGAATGGCGCACGGCGGATGGTCAGCCTCTGGCGGAGCTGTTGCGCACGGGGAACACCGCGGATACGGTCTCGGACGGGTTGCAGTGGGATAACTACTACTACTATCTGAACACGGCTGAAGTGGCAACTGTGCGCGCCAGGGGAAACGTGGCGCTGGTTTTCACGTCGCAGGGTGATGCTGATACGCTGGTGACGCGGATCTGGGTCGACCACGTGCGTTTTTGCGTACTCGGCCTGCAACCGCGCGTCTACCTGCCGGTTATCACCTCGATGCGCTAGGCCCGCGCCTCGACCCAGCTTTTGACGAACTCGGCAGTTGACTCGAACGCCAACTCATCCCACGGGATTTCGGCTGCGCGGAACCACCGCGCATCGCTAACGTCGTCTCCCGGCGTGAGTTCCCCTCCAACCGGCTGAGCACGGTAGAGCAACAGGATGCCGCGTCGCTCGGCCCAACCGGCCAGCGGCGCGATGCCCTGCAACCGCCCCACCCACACCGAGACGCCCGTTTCCTCGGCCACCTCACGCGCCAGCGCCTCTTCCGGTAACTCGTCCGCGTCCATATAGCCCGCGGGCAGCGCCCAATACCCGATGCGCGGCGAGGCTGCGCGCTTGACGAGCAGGATGCGCTCGTCGTCGCTGACCAGGGCCGCGACCGCGACCTTTGGCTCCACGAAGTGGATGAAGCCGCAGTAACGGCAAAGTTTTCTTGTCCGGCCAAACTTCTCGCCCCACGCAAGTGGCGCGGAGCAGCGTGGGCAATACTTGTACGTGGCGTTCACGCGACCGTTTCTACAGCTTCGCGCACCGCGCGCAGGTTGGAGAACGGCGCGTTGACCGGCGCGACGCAGCCGGTGGAGAGGATCAGGCGCTTGCCGCCGGTTTGCTCAATGGCGTCGCGCGCCAGGGCGCGAATTTGCTCCGGCTCCCCGCGTAACAGGTGCTCCCAGTGCTCCAGCCCGCCGCAGACCGCACCGCGGAAGCGCGCCTGTCCCTCGCGCAGCGACGGCCCCGACTCCTGATCGTGCCAGTTGAGCGCGTGGATGGGGTACTGGCTGACCAGGTCGAACATCCCATCCCGGCCGTGCAGATGCGCGAGGTTGAACCAGCAGTCGCTCACTGCGGTGAGGATGCGCCGGTCGTACGGCTCACCGAACTCGCGGTACTCCGCCTCGTTCAGCAGCCCGTAGTTCGCGAGTTGAATCGCGTAGTAAATGCCCGCGATGCCGGTCTCTTTCGCCCGCTCAATGAAGGCCAGGGTGGTCTGCGTGATCGTTTCGAGCGCGGCCTTCACCTGCTGAGGGTGCTGGCGGATGTGGACGATGAGCCGATCCTGCCCCGCAAGGTTTTTGGCTTGCGCGAGGGGACTGAACACCGTCTGGATGAACGGGATTTCGTCGCCAACCTCGGCGCGGATTAACCGCAGGCACTCGATCTGTCGACCCAGCGCGCCGGCCGCGCAATCCTGTACGGCAAGGCGGGTCCACCCCTCCGGCTGAACCACTACACGCCGCGTGTATTCGCGGTTGCCCTCGTCCCCGCCGACCCAGCGGTCTTCCGCGCCCCAATCAACGATGCAGAAGCTGCTGGCGGGGGAAACCTTAATGAAGTCCCAGTCCCACGTCCGCTGCCACATCAACGTGGCCCAGGCGAGGTCCTCCGGCCGCTGATCGTCGCCGGGGAAGTGCCGCCACAGCGCGACCGCGGTCCGGTCGATGCGCTCGCCCGCGCAGGTGGCTTCCAGCCGCTCCCGCCGCGTCATACTTGCCATGCGTTACCCTCCGAACAGGAGCCGCCAGAGCCGCGGCCCGAAGATCGCCACGCCGACCGCCACCGAGGCCAGCGCGGTGATGAGCACTGCGCCCGCGCCCGCGTCCTTCGCCAGCTTCGCCATCGGGTGATACTTTTGCGTGAGCAGATCGACGGCGAGCTCCGTGACGGTGTTGAGCAACTCCGCGGCGAGCACCATGCCAATGCAGACGAAGATGAGCGCCCACTCGACTGCGGTGATGCGGAAGAAGACGCCCGCGGCGATGATGATGAGCGCGATCGCTAGCTCGACGCGCATGTTCCGCTGCGTGCGGAAGCCGTGCGCGATCCCCTCGCTGGCGTAGATAAAACTCTTAAGGAAGGCGCGCCAGGATCGCATCTTGTTTCGCCCACATGGCCGCTTCTTCGTCCGGCTCCGCGTGGTCGTAGCCGAGCAGGTGGAGGGCGCCGTGGATTGCCAGCAGCCGCAACTCGTCGCGCAGCGGCTTGCCGACGCGTTCGGCCTGCCGCCGGGTGTAAGGGAGCGCGATGATGATGTCGCCGAGATACGCGTCCATTTCGGGCGCGGTGACGAAGCCGGGCGTGGGGTCCTGCGCAGGGAAGGAGAGCACGTCGGTCGGCCCCTCCGTGTTGCGGTACTGCTGATTCAATTCGGCTACGGCTTCATCCGTCGTGACCACGACTGTGATCTCGCCCGAATGCTCCTCCGCGGCCAGCGTGGCCGCGACGGCCGCGATGATGTCCGCCGTGTCGACCTCGCCCTCGAACTCCTCGTCCACCTGGACGACGATGGGGCCTTCTTCCTCGCCGGGCAACTCGTCAGAAAGCGGACTGTCCGTTGGCAGGCTTGTTGATTCGCTCACCCTCTTCCTCTTCCCTCTCTTCCGTTCCGTTGTTATCAGTCCCAGGCGCGACCGCCTCCAATGGCACAGAGGTCGGCGCAGCCACAGGCGCCGGCGCCTCTTCCTTCGGCTCGCCGGGATACGCCACGCGCGGGTGATGCAGCCCGCGCAGCACGTCCACAAACGCGCGGCGGATCGCGGCGAGGTCGGCCAGCGTTAGCGGACACTCGTCTAGTTGGCCCGACAGCACGCGGCTCTGGATGCTCTCGCCGACAATTTTATCCAGTTCCTCCACGGATGCGGGCCGTCGCGAACGCACCGTCGCCTCCGCGCCGTCGGCCAGCATGGTCAGCGCAGTCTCGCGGCTTTGCGGCTTCGGGCCGGGATACTGGAACTGCGTCTTGTCGACCTGGGACGCGTCACCGCCCGCGGCCTGCACTGCCTGATGGTAGAAATAGGAGACGAGCAGGGTGCCCTGGTGCTCCGGGATGAAGTCGATGATGCGCTGCGGCAGGCGGTGCTTGCGCGCGAGGTCGATGCCGTCGCGCACGTGCGTGATAATAATCTGCGCGCTGGTGTATGGATCGAGCCGCGCGTGGGGGTCCATGCCCTCGGTCCGGTTCTCCACGAAGAAGTACGGGCGGATGGTCTTGCCCACGTCGTGGTAGTATGCGCCCACGCGGGTCAGCAGCGCGTCCGCGCCGATGGCCTCTGCTGCGCGCTCCGACATGTTGCTCACGATCAGCGTGTGATGATACGTGCCCGGCGCCTTGAGCAGCAGTTGCCGCAGCAGCGGATGGGTGGGGCGCGAGATTTCCAGCAGTTGCAGCGTGGTCGTCACACCGAACAGCGCGCCGAGGATGTACAGCCCGACAACCGTTATGGTCATCGACAAAAGCCCGTTGCCAACCGCGGACGCGCTCAACTCCAGCAGCCCGCGCCAGTCCCATTGCCCCGCGGGCAGGCGGAACGCGGCGATCACAAGCAGGTTGATCAGCGCAACGAAGAGGACGCCCCACGCGAAGTTCGACAGCCGGTCGCCGCGGCGTACCTTCAACATGCCCACGAGCGACCCGGCAAACGCATAGGTCATTAACTCAAGGCTGCCGGCGGACAGGTAGCCTACGGCCAGCGTGAAGAGCGCAGCGACCACGATCGCCAGCCGCGGATTGAGCGCGATGCCGAGCAGCACGGCGAGCGCCGCGTAGGGGAAGATGTAGGGGGAGAGGGTGCGCGCGGGGATGGCGGCTTTCGCAGCCAGGATGAACACCCCAAGGACCAGCGCCAGCAGGACGACGTTGCCGGGGCGCAGCCACAGGTGGGGCTCCATCCGCCAGAGGTAATAGAGGAACACCAGCCCCAATACGAGGACGAACCCGACCGCGCTGCGAAAGTCCTGCCACGACCATGCGCGCTGTTGCAGGCCGAGCGCGCGCAGCGCCTCCACGTCCAGGTCAGTCACGATGTCGCCCGCGCGCAGGATGACTTCGTTGCGCTCGAGCGTTTCCGTCACCGGCTCGACCGCCTCTCGCGCCTCCTCGCGGCGTTGCTCGGTGCGCTCCGCGTTGAAGAAGCTGTTCGGGACAAGCAAATCCTGCACGACTTCGCTGACGACTGCCGCGTCCTCGTCGGGCAGGTCCAGCCGCACGCGGGCCGGCACCTTGCGCCGCTCGTCCGCCAGGTTGTTCTCGCGGATCTCCTCGCGCATCGCGCGCTCGAGGACCACCTGGATTTCGGCAGCAACGCGTTCCCACGCGGGCGCAGGGAGCGCGACAATGCGGTTGACCACTGGATCGGGGAGGTCAATTCCTTCGATCTTACGGATCGCCGCGGCTTTATCCTCCGCATCCGCGAAACTGTCGGCGCGGACTGCGTTGATGTATTCGATGATCTGGCCGGCGAGCGTCAGTTGCTCGCGGCCAACTCGGGCCTGCGCGGGGTCGTACACGTCGGGCACGGCGTTCGCGGCCATCTCGCGGCGCTGCTGAGTCTGGATGTCGCTGACGTACGTGATCTGCCGAGGGGCAACCACGTCACGCGAGGCCACGTCGCCGACGTCGAGCGTCACCTGCCCGCTGAACGGCAGCCGGACGACGAGGACGAGTGTGACGAAAACCAGCAGCCCCAGCCACACAGTCAGGACGCGCAAACGGGCCAGCCAGGGGATGTCCTCACCCTGCAACGGCCGGCCCAACTGCGGCAGTTTGGCGGTCTCGGCCGCATTTTCGGCCATGCGCCTGCTCAGTTGCCTCTACTGCGAGGACAGAAGTTCGCGTACAACGCGATTGATGACCTGCCCATCAGCCACGCTGCGCAAGTCCGCGGTCATCCGCTTCATCACCGGCCCCAGGCCCTTCATGTCGCTGACGCCCAACTCCGCGATCACCTTCTCCGCATGCGCCCGCACCTCGGCCTCGCTCATCTGCTGCGGCAGGTACTTCTCAAGCACCGCGATTTCGGCGAGCTCCTTCTCGACGAGATCTGTCCGTCCGCCCCTGGTGAACTCGGCCACGCTGTCACGGCGCTGCTTCACCTGCTTTTGAAGAATGCGCAGCACATCTTCCTCAGTGAGCGCGCGCTGCTCCGTGCCGGAAACCTTGGCCTCGGTGATTGCGGTCTTAACCGCCCGGATCGCCAGCTTGCGGGTGTTGTCTCCGCTCCGCATCGCTTCCTTAAGATCCGCGTCCAGGCGTTCCTCGAGCGTCATCGTGTGTGTCTCCCTCTTGCTTTACAGAATGATCCCCGTCAAATGTTCTCCGGCGGCGGTGAGCCGAACTTGCGAGATCGTGTTGCGCAACTCGACGCCGTGGGGCGCGGCGGCCTCCACGCGCAGGTAATTGTCCGTCAGGCCTGACCAGATCGGACCGCGGCCGTTCGATTCAACCAGACTCTCCCATAGCACCGGCCGCGTCTCGCCCACGAACGACTCGCGCACGGCCCGGCCGAGTTCCGCGTCCAGCTCCACAAGCCGTCGCACGCGGCGCTTGCGCTCTGATTCGGGAACTTGCCCGCCGAAGCGCGCGGCCGCGGTGCCTTGCCGCGCTGAGTAGGGGAAGACGTGCATGTGGGCAAAGCGGACGCGGCGGGCGAACTCGACTGTCTGCTCGAAGTCGTCCTCCGTCTCGCCTGGAAAGCCAACGATGAGGTCGGTCGTCACGGTCAGGCCGGGGATGCGCGCCCGCGCCGCGTCGACCAGCGCCTCGAACTCCGCCGCGCGGTTGCGCCGCGCCATGCGCTTGAGCACCGCGTCGCTGCCTGACTGCGCAGGCAGGTGCAGGTGCGGCATCAGGCGGCCATCCGACTGCGGCCACAGGTCGAAGAAGCCCGGCTGAAGGTCAAAGGGCTCCAGCGAAGAGAGCCGCAGCCGCGGAATGCGCGTCTCGGCCAGCAGCGCTCTGGTCAACTCGCGTAGCCCCGTCCCAAGATCGGAGCCATAACCGCCCAGGTGCACGCCGGTCAGCACGGCTTCCTGATAGCCGTCGGCCTGGAGCGCGTTGATCTCCCCGATGATCTCCTGAATGGGACGGCTGCGCTCATCCCCGCGCGCCAGCGTCACTATGCAGAATGTACAGCGGTTGCGGCAGCCGTCCTGCACCTTGATGAAAGCCCGCGTGCGGCTTGTGTCGACTGGCTCGGCAAAGTGAACAGGGGGAATGGGTTCAAGTTGCGCAGCTTCCGCCGCAATGACCGATGCCAGCTCGTCTTTGCGGGTGTTGCCGACGACAAGGGTGACATTCGGCAGCTTGCCGACCGTCTCGCCGTCGAGCGTCGCATAGCAGCCGGTGACGATAAGCTTCGATTGCGGGTTGGCGCGCGCCATCTGTCGGGCCAGCTGCCGCGTCTGTCGCGCGGCCTCGCCGGTCACTGCGCATGAGTTGAGCACGCACAAGTCTGCGTCCGCCGCGGAATCGGCCAGGACGTGACCGGCTGCGGCCAGTTGCCGACCCAGAGACGCCATCTCGGCATAGTTGAGACGGCAGCCCAGTGTTTCCAGATAAACTCGCATAATGGGGAAGTATAGCCGAGAGTGGGGCGCGGGGCAATTAGCTTATGACATAACTTGCGCGTGAGACTCGGCCTACGAGAGGCAGCCTTCGGCGCGCAACCATGCCTCCGTCCGCCGCATCCCCTCCTCAAAACTCACTTTTGGCCGGTATCCCAGCACAGGATGAGCTTACGGGAATCTAACAATGGTCACCTTATTGTGAAATAAAATGCGC
>CAZPTI010000031.1:11755-29289 GCA_964588925.1 uncultured Anaerolineales bacterium
AGGGGTTGAAGCGGAAATGCTGCGACCAATGACCCACGGTTGGCCGGCTCATCAGCCGACGGAGTTGGCGGGCAATGCCCAAGCGCGCGGCGAACGCGATGGGCGCGGGGATCGTCGGCAGCGAATCGCGGCCGAACATGCGCGCATAGGCCAGGTAAAACTCGCGGTAGGTGACTGCGCGGTCGTCGCACAGGTTGAACGTCTCGCCCAATGCCTTGCGCGGGTTCAACGCCAGCGCCAGCCCATCCACCACGTTGTCGATATAGCCCGGCGTCACCAGCCCCGCGTCTTTGCCTATCAGGACGAGCCGCCCGGCCTCGATGTTTTCGATAGGGCCCAGCGTCCATGCGCCCCCGCGCGGCCCATAGGTGGAGGCGGGACGAATGATGACAAATGGCAGCCCGCAACTCCGGACGAGCGACTCAGCGACGATTTTGCTGTCGGGGTACGCCTGTCCAACCTTCGGCGTTGCCGCCGTCTCGTCGATCAGCGGCGACCGGTTTAACCCGTACACCGCCACGCTACTGATATAAATGAAGCGTTCGATTCCGGCCTGCTCCGCCGCGCGCAACATATTCGCCGTGCCGTCGACATTCACCCGGTATCCAGCTTCTTCGCTCAACCCCGGGCCGCCCGTCCAGGCGGCGGCATGAACGACCGTCGCGCACTCCTCCGCCGCGCGCGTTAGAGCGTCGCGCTCCATCAAGTCGGCGGGGATGACCTCAACACCTTGTTCCGCCAGCCAAGACGCCGTATCGGGCCGCCGCGCGGTCCCGCGCACGCGCCAGCCTTCCTTAAGGAGGCGCTCGGCAAGGTGGCCCGCGATAAAGCCGTTGACGCCGGTAATCAGTACGGATTGTTGGGACATGACGCTATTCTAGCGCCTTCGCCCAAAGCTGCGAAAAGAAACAGACATGTTGCTTTAGCGCATCGCGTTCAGCTATGGTAGACTCTTCGTTCGGAGAGTTTCCCGTGACAGAACCCACCTGGAAGAAATACCTCACCGACTACAACGAAGGTCTCGGCCTCGTCTACGAGCGATTCGTCCTCAACGACTTCCTGCTCGAACTCAAGGGCCGCTACGGCTTTGCCAACGTCCTCGAAGCGCCACTTTACGGCATGGCCGGCGTCAGTGGCATCAACTCGGTCGCGCTCGCGCGCATCAAGACGCCCGTCACCCTCGTCGACGACAACGCGGAGCGGCTGGAAGGCGTCCGGCGCATCTGGGGTGAGTTGGAGCTGCCCGCCGAATTCTGCCTGGTCGACGATTGGGCGCGCTTACCCTTCCCCGACAACACGTTTGAGTTTGCGTGGAACTGGGCCGCGATCTGGCATCTCAAGGATCCAGCCGCGCTCCTGGCGGAGCTAGTGCGCGTGTCCAACAAGCTCGTCTTTGTCGCCGTGCCGAACCCGGTCCAGGTCGGCTACCAGGTCCGCAAGCATATCGTCGAGCCGGAGTTCGTCAGGGAGATTGACGAGCGCTGGACGAACATCGGGCTGATCAAAGAGACGCTCGAAAAGCAAGGCGTGAGGATTCTGGAGCAGGGCGTGCTCGACACGCCGCCGTGGCCCGACACCGTCATGCCCGCCAGCGAATTGCTCAAGCGGCTCGGCATTCGCTCGAAGAAGCTGGATAGCAAGTTCACGGGCGAGGGTTGGCGCTGGTCGACCATGGACTACTACCTCGGCAGAGACTATGGGCTGTACGACCGCGTGATGAAGTACGCGCGGCTGGAGAAGTGGCGCTTGCCCTGGCAGATCAAACAGGTGTGGTCGCACCACCGCTGGGTGCTCGGCCGGAAGGTTCGTTAGGCGCGATTCAGCGGAGTTCGACCGCGCCGAGCGTGAACGCGTCCTGGCCGCTATTCAGGATGAGCCGCGCGCCCGTCGCCGGTTCGTACAGGCCGATCATCAGAGTGTAGCTGCCCGGCGGAAGCTCTG
Source organism: uncultured Anaerolineales bacterium (assembly GCA_964588925.1). GTDB lineage: Bacteria > Chloroflexota > Anaerolineae > CG2-30-64-16 > CG2-30-64-16 > JALOOB01. Next base: position 13,697 of record CAZPTI010000031.1, read on the forward strand.
ACGACAGCGCGAGGCCATAGCGGTCGACGATCTCCTCCCCCGGCTGCCACGTGGAGGTTGGCCGCTGCCATGCCACCGGCTCCCCGTCGCGCTGCGCCACCGCCTGCCCCGTTGCATCCAGCAGGTGAACGAACACCTTGTAGTTCTGTCCGATTGGGCGCTCGGCGCGCCAGATAAGCTTCACCCGCAAGTCGCCCCCCGGCTGGCTACGCTCGTCAAACGCGTAAGCGGTAAGGGTCAGAAGCGCAGGCTCGCCCGCCGCCGGGACGAATGCTGCGGGCGCTGCGCTCGCGGCCGTCTCCGGGTCGGTCAGAGCATATAAGGCGAGACGGGTTCGCCCCTCCGCGTCACCCTCGTTTTCCTCCAGCAGCGTATATGCGCCCCCGCGCAAGGCGCGTTCCCACGGTGATGCGTCTGCGGAGGGGTCCGCCGACACAGTCCAAACCCGGTCGTATGCGCGGCGGATGCGATCCAGCCAGCCCCGGTCCGCCTCGCTCAGTTCCGGCCCCGGCATGAAGCCGAGCGTCGGCAGGCGTCCGTGGTAAGCGTTGGCGAACTGTTGCGTCTCTTCCGGCTTGAAATGCGCGATCGCGTCTCCGGGCTGTTCCAGCGCGGAGATGCGCGTCGCAATCTCACGGTTTCCCGCGCCGCTGAGCGCCCTTTGGTAGCGCGTGGTTGCCAGCGCAGCCGATGCTACGACCAGGACGGCCAGCAGCCCGGCAAGCGCAGCATCACCGCGCGTCAGCCGCCGTTCATCCCGCGCGACCCGCGCCAGCAGCCACCCTGCGACCCCCAGCGCCGCCAGCGGCAGGAGCGCGCCAGGCCAATCGGGCCCCGCGATCCACCAGGCGAACTGGATGTTCTCGGCGCGCAGATACCGCCACTGCATGACGAGGGGCGAAAGCTGCCAGCGCGTGAACGTCTCGGCCGCAAACAACGGATGGATGGTTCCGGCGAGCTCATCCTGGACGAGGTTGTAGGGCGCAAGCAGGCCCAGCGCATTGACCGTAAGCGACGCGACCCCAAGCGCGGCCAGCAGAACTCGACCCACGGTCCAGCGCTCGCTCAACGCTCGTTCCCACACGGGCCCCATCAGCAGCGCCAGGCCGGGCAGAATCGGCACGAGGAAGCGCGGCCCCCACGCGTAGCCGCCGTGCCACATAAACCACTTGCCGTAGGCCAGGACGTAGACCGCGCTGAACCCCACGATCAGCCCGAGCAGCCACCGCCGCTGACGCCAGAACCAGGGCGCGCCGAGGATGCCGAGCAGCAGAATCGGGCTGTACCAGATCAGCCCGCGCGCCGGCCCGGCCAACAGCCCCCAGATGCCGAAAGGCCAGTTCCCGGTGAAGCTTTCCTCGGGCAGATAGCCGCTCTGCAGCAAGCTGCCGAAACGCACCCAGTTCCAGGCCAGTGAGAGCAACCCGGCAACGGCCACCGGCAGCCCGAACGCAACCCAGGCGCGCCGCGCCTCCCACTGCGCGCGCAACGCCGGCCCCATCCATAAGCGCAGCCGACCTCGCGCGGCGCGACCTTCTGCCAAGTCAAGGGCTGGCGCAATCACTGCGGCCAGCGCCAGCGCAAAGACGGGCAGCGTGATCAGGTGCAGTGTTCGAGAGAGGTACGCCACGCCCCAGCCTGCGCCCGCAGCCCACAGAAACGTCCGCCGGCCCGTTTGCTGGAACGCAACTATGCCGTATATCGCCAGGAACGAGCCAAAGCCAGTGACCGGATCGCTGAAAAAGTCCTGCGTGTAGGGCCATGCAAGGGTGAGCAGGCCGAAGGTGAGCGCGGTCAGGATGGCCGCCGCGCGCCGCCAGCCCAGCCGCCGCGCCGTGAGGTAGACCAGGGACCCGGCCGCCGCGGTCAGCAGGGGGTTGAGCAGCAGCGCGGCCTGCGTCAGCCCCATTGCGGGCCACATGCGCGCGATCCACACCAGCGGCAGCGCCAGCAGCGTCATGCCCAGCCCCTTTCGGCTGTAGAGGTCGCCGGTGGGGCCGAACGTGTTCTGCTGGAGACCCATCCAGAGCAATTGATTACTGTCGATGTCCCCGCGGCGGACGAGGCTCTCCGCGGTGCTGAACATGGCAAGCCCGTCGCTGCTGCGGATGATGCCCGTATAGGTCAGCAGATAGCAGGCCAGCAGCCCCGCGAACACCAGCGCGGCAATCTGGCGATCTTGCGCCGGGAGGGCGCTTCGGCCTCCAGGTGCGCCCGTCACGGTTGCCGCCCGATCTGGACGGGCAGGGAGAGCGCGTCACCCTGGGCGCCGTCCGCAAAGGTGAGGGTGCGCCGCGTCTCCCCCTTGTACAGCCCGACCAGCAGCCGATACGCGCCGGGCTGCGCGTCACCGGGGATGCGCAGCGTGTACAGGTCGCGCACCAGCGCGCCCGGCTCCCACGTGTTCGTGGGCGACTCGCCGCGGCCGGGCGGATTGTCCTGCTGCGCCACAATGCGGCCTGACGCATCCAGCACCTGCGTGAAGACGGTGTAGCTCTCGTCGACGGGCGCGGCGGCCTCCCAGAACAACACAAGCCCAAACTCGCCGCCGGCCTGAGCTGGCGTCATGTCCACCCGGCGAAGCATGATCGGCCCGCCGGCAACGTCGGCGGTGGCAACCGGCGCGTCGGGCAACACCACAACGCGGCTGAGACGGCACTGGCCGTACGTCGCCTGCTCCAACCGCCGCGTCTCGGGCCGGGCGAAGAACCGGTCGGCCAGCGCGATCATGCGGTTTCCGTTCCCGCTCGCCGCCTCCAGCTCCAGCCACCAGAATTCGCCTTCCTGCGCCAGCGCGGTCAGCCGTTCGTCCGCGATCTCAGCCGGGTCGCGGCCGTTCAGCGGATAATCGTCGAGCACCGTGAAACGGTAGTCTCGGTTGAGCCACGGGTAGAAGAGCTGCCACGCCTCGGTTTGCGCGGTGGCGATATTTTGAGGGGCAGGCCAGCTTGCTTCGGCCTGAAGGCGCGTGACCGCGTCCCGGCAAGGATGGTCGGCGAGGCGGCGCTCCGCGTACGCCCGCGCTGCGGGGGGTGCGGCCACCAGCGCGGCTATGACGGCTGCGCCCCCCGCAGCCCATGCCAGCCCGCGGCCTAACTTGCGCATGCGCGCCGCGCTCGCGGTCGGCCAGATCTGCCCCAGAAAAAGCGCCACCAGCGCAATCAGCAGCACCGTGCGCAGCAGCACCGTCCCCCACAGCAGCCATTGTTCGTTTGGAACGAGAATCAGGTAGACGGAGGATTCGACGAAGTTGATCAGGCTGAGGAGGATCGCGATTGCGGCTCCCAGCATGCCCGGCAGCAGCAGCGCAACAAACGCCAGCACCCATACGATGAACTGCGGGCTCCACCCGCGATTCAGCAGCATGAGGAGCAACACGCTGACCCCGGCCAACGCCACTGCGGTCCGCGGTCGCTCCCAATCGTAGGGTCGCGTCAACAGCCAGGCGTAGAGCAGCCCGAACGCCGTTGTAATCGCGCCCCACGGCAGCCGGCTCTGCCACAGCGGCTGCGACAGCCCCGTGACGTTGCGCGCATCCAGAGGCAGCACGCCGTAGCCGAAGTAGCCATCGAGCAACGCCCAGATGCTCTGCCAGGGCGGACGATTGTTGAGCGCGGCCAGGCTGCTGGTCGCAAGAGAGGGATTTGCGCGTGTGAGCAGAAGCCCGCCCAACGCGACGGTTGCGACAAAAGCCAGCCCATACGCCAGCGGCTTCAACCAGCGGCGCGACTCTCCGCGCCACCAGGCCCTTTCCCAGAACCGCAGCCCCAGCCACGACGTCCCCACCGGAACAAGGGCGACGGGCACGAGCTTCGTGAGCGCGCCAAGCCCGAGCGCGACTGCGCTCAACAACCACGCGCCGCGGCGTTTCGCCAGCAGAAGCTCCAGACCGAGCAGCGCGAAAAACAACGGCATGGCCTCGAACCAGCCGAGCATCGTGTAGACGGGCGCGAACAGCAGCGCGTAGATCAGCGGCGGTCGCCACGCCGGTTCGCCCAGGCCGAGCGCGCCGGCGGAAGGGTGCAGGCGGCGCGCAAGTCGCGCGATCAGGAGGAAGTTGCCGGTCTCGAAGATCAGCAGCGTCGCGCCGACGAGGGTGTAGAAGACCAGGCGCGGGTCGCTCCAGAGCGGCACGCGGCTCGCAAGCTGAAACAGGCTCACGACCAGTGTGGGGAAGAGCGGCGGATACGCTGTGACCAGGTTTGCGCCCGGGTGATAGCCGCGCGGGGCCAGTTGGCCGAGCGCATAATAGAATTCGTAGTCGGAGAAATCCGCGATGTAGCCGCCGGGCCGAAAGAGCAGGAGCGCCTGAAGGCGAAACGCGACGAACAGCGCCGTGAACAACAGAAGCGATGAGTGCTGCTGCCAGAAGGCGGCGAGGCGGTGGCGGGCGCGCGTCAGGAGAGGCATTCGCAGGGTCTCAGAGCGGTCGCGGCATTTCGCGAAGGATCAGGGGCCGCCCGGGCGGCAACGGGGATGATACACCAGACGCGGCTGCGCGGCAAGACGTCTCTGCGCAGCGCGCGGGAAGGGGCTTGCGCGCTACCCGGCTCTTCTTTGCGCCGCGTCATGGCCCATGATACTATCGCCCTTATGACGCCTCTTAACGAGCCCCCTGTTTCGCCGCGTCCTTCGCTGGCCCGGCGCACCTGGCCCATCCTGGCGCTTTTCGCAGTCCTGACAGTGATCCTCACGTGGCCCCTTGCGCGCTACCTCGGCAGCCGCCTGCCCGGCACCGCAACCTGGGCCTTCGACGAGTCGACCTTCGTCTGGAATATCTGGTATTTCAAGCACGCGCTGCTTGACCTCGGGACCAGTCCCCTGCGCAGCGAGCTGATCTGGTTCCCGCTCGGCATCGACCTGATCCTCTACACCTACAACTTTTTCAACGCGCTGATCGGCATGCCGCTGCTGCTGGCGTTCAGCCCGGTCGTGGCGAGCAACGTCACGGTGCTGCTGGCGACTTTCCTCAGCGCGCTCGGCGCGTATCTATTGGCGCTCGATACGTTGGCCCGCGCGCGGCCCGAACTGTCGCGTGGTCATCTTCGGCTTGCCGCTGCGCTTGCCGGCATCATATACGCGTTCGCGTCCAACCGCGCCATCTACGCGGCGCTCGGCCACTACGATATGGTCACAACGCAGTGGCTGCCATTCTATGCGCTCTACTTCCTCCGCACCCTGCGACAGCCGAAGGTCAAGAATGCCGCGCTGGCCGGCCTCTTCTTCGCAATGGCCTCATATGCGGAAATGATCTTTGCGTCGTTCCTCGCGCTCCTGTCGATCCTCCTGCTGATCGCATTGTGGCGCGGGCTACGCGAGCGCGGGAAGGCGCTGCTGTATGCCGGCCTTGCCGCGCTGGTGGCCGTTGTCATCTGGTCGCCCGCGCTCGTCCCCATCGCGCGCGAGTTCACACGCGGCGACTACGCGCTGGAAGGGTGGGGCGAGAGCATCAAGCTCAGCGCGGATGCGGTCGGCCTGGTCTCGCCGACCGACCTCAACCCCGTCCTGCGCGGCAACGACGCGAGCGGTCAGGCGTGGCGCGATGAGTTGCGGGCCGTGGAGACGGGCAAGGGGCGTTTCGGCGACATCAACACCGTCTTCCTCGGCTGGGTCACGCTGGCGCTGGCGCTCATCGGCGCGTTTGCGGCAAGGCGAAAGCTGGCGCCGTGGATCTGGGCCGCGGTCGTATTCGGCGCCCTGGCGCTCGGTCCGCTGCTGCAAGTCAATGGCCGCTTTCGGTTCAGCCTCGACAACCTGCTCCCCGAAGGCGTCACCTTCCCGCTGCCTTTCACCCTGCTGCACTACATCCCCTTCGTCAGCGCGAACCGCGCGCCCAACCGCAACAGCGTCATCCTGATGCTGGCGCTGGCCGTGCTGGCCGCATACGGGGTTGCGGCGTTGATCGCCTTTTTTAGCCACAGAGGACACAGGGGGCGCAGCGTCCTTCGACTCCGCTCAGGACGCTCTGCGCTCTCTGTGCCCTCTGTGGCAATGTCTGTCTTCCTGGCCGCGCTCATCATTGTGGAGCACTTGTCCATCCCGCTCCCGACCACGGATGCGGTCATTCCAACTGTTTACCAGAACATCGCCGAGGAGCCGGGTGATTTTGCGATCATGCAACTGCCGCTCGGCTGGCGCAACAGCTTCGGCGTGCTCGGCAGCGAACAGACGAACCTCCAATATTTCCAGACTGCGCATGCCAAACCCATGATGGGCGGCAACATCAGCCGCGCGCCTGCCTTCAAGATGGAATATTTCGCGCGCATCCCCTTGTTCAGGGCGATCACCGACCTGGAGATGTATAAGGAGGTCGACCCGGAGACGGACAAGGCCGCGCGGGCGCAGGCCGCGGACCTGATGGCGCTCTACAACATCCGCTACTTCATCACGACCCCGCCCATCCCCGGCCGCTTCCCCTACCAGGACACGTGGCAGCGCACGGAGGCGTACGCGAAGGAAGTCCTGCCGCTCGACCCGAACCCGGTCTGGCAGGCGGACGGGTATGCGGTCTACCGCGTGAATCAACCGGAGATTGTCCTGCCGTTCCGCATTGATCTCGGAACGCCGGGGAACGAGCCGTATCTTGGCATGGGCTGGGATGTTCGGACGGACGAGCAGCCGTACAATGCGACTGCGAACTGGATTATCGGGCGGGAAGCCGATCTATACCTGCCACTATCCGCAGCGCAAGATGCCACCTTGCGCCTCTCCGTCGCGCCGCTCTCTTATCCCGGAGCCGAGCCGCAAACCATCTCCATCTACGTCAACGACTCGCCGATCCTCCGCAATCAGGTTCTGGTCGAGGGTTGGCAGACGGTCAGCGCGCAGGTTCCGGCCGCGCAACTCCGACAGGGCGCAAACCGCGTCCGTCTTGTCTTCGGTCGCGCCGGCAGCCCGCGCGAGGTGTTCCCTGACCCGGCCAGCCGCGCCATAATCGGCTCGACCGGCGTTCAAAGCCCTGTCAATCTGGAAGTTCACGGGTTCAGTGAAGCGTTTATGACGGCTATCGGTGCGGACGGGCAAAAGGTCGATCTCTCCGCGGGGCGGCAAGGGTATAACGTGGCGGTCCTCGACGCGCGCACTGGTGAGTTGCTCGACAAGCGCGGCTTCGACACGGCTGCGAACAGCTTTGAGGCGGACGCGTTAGCCGCATATTTGAACGCTATTCCCGCGGGCCGCATCGTTGCGATTGCCACCAAGGGCGCGGCCACGGCCAACCTGACGTCCGCTGCGCTGACCGCCTTGCAGGGTGTCGGCTCGAAAGCCGCGGCCTTGAGCGACTTACAGGGTCAGTCGCACGCGCTCGTGGGCGTGAAGGGCGCGGCGGCCGGTTCCGCGTCGGAAGTCATCTCGTCTGACGCGTACCTCTTCGTCGGCGGCGACTTCCGCACGTTGTCCGCCGCGGTGGACTGGGTGGAGCTAGGCGAATGAGTTCCAAGCGGCGCTCCGTCTGGCTCGACCTTGCGGTGGCCGCGCTGGCGGGTATCATTGCGCTGGCGATCTACATCCGCTCGCTGGCGCCCGGCCTGCTTTGGGGCGACAGCGCGGAGTTTCAGATGGCCGCATGGCTCGGCGGCTTCGCGCACCCCACCGGCTACCCACTTTACCTCATGCTCGGCTGGCTGTGGACGCACCTGCTGCCCGTCCGCGATCCCGCCTTTCGCATGAATCTGTTTTCCGCGGTGTGGGGCGCTGTCGCAGTCGGATTGGTCGCGCTGCTCGCCATGCGCCTGATACGGTTTCTTCGCGCCGCAGACCTGACAGGTTTTCGAAACCTGTCAGGTCTTTCGCGACTGATCGCGTTCGGCGCGGCGCTGGTGTTTATCTTCACACCGACCTTCTGGTCGCAGGCGGTTGTTGCGGAGGTCTATACGCTGCACGCCGCATTTGTGGCGGCAATACTCCTTGCGCTACTGGTCTGGGGTGAGCGGCGGCTAAACGGCGACGTACGCGGCGCAGAACGGCTCGCGTATGTCGTGGCGCTACTTTTCGGCCTCAGCCTCGCGCATCACCGGTCGACCATTCTGCTCATTCCTGGCGCGGCGCTCTTTGTGGCCCTTGTTATACGAGGAAACTGGTTGCGGCCGTCGCCACGGCAAGTCGCGACCTGGCTGATCTGCCTGCTGGCGCCGCTGTTGCTCTACCTTTATATACCTCTTCGCGCACCGCATGTTTCGTACTTCGCGCTGCCTCTCGGCGCGGGCGAGACGCTGCCCCTTTACGATGCGACACTGCGCGGCTTCCTTGCGCACATCAGCGGCACCGTGTTTAGCTCGTCGCTCGTCGCTCCACAGCGCGGCGCGCTTGATCTTGGCGCGTTGGCCGCCCGTTTTGTGAATGAGCTATCGTTGAACGGGCTGCTGCTTGGCCTGCTCGGCTTGCTTTACCTGGTGTACGTTGGGATCGCGCGCCGCAGCCGCCGCGCATGGGCCGCGCTTGCGCTCACCGCGTCGCTGTTCGTCATCCAGATTCTCTTCAACCTGTTCTACGCTATCGGCGACATTTTCGTCTTTTACATTCCGGCGTATCTTGTCTGGGTTCTATGGATCGCGCTCGGCGGATTAGCGTTTGTCGAGTTTACTGGCTGGCTGCTGAATGGGTTGTCCGCGCAGGCAAGAGGGCGCGCCGCGTGGATTTCCACCGCGCTCGCAACGGCCGTCCTGCTGGCGTTCGCCTATCGCGCGGCGGTGGTCTTTTGGCCGAAGACGCAGCAGGCCGCGAACGACTCGGCGCGGCGCGCCTGGGAGGCGCTGCTGGCAGCCGATCCGCCACAGGACGCAGTGCTCGTCAGCAATGACCGCGATGAGATGGTCCCGCTCTTCTACCTGACTTTCGCAGAAGGCCGCCGCGTGGACCTAACCGGCCTCTTTCCGTTGATCAGCACCGGCGAAGCGTGGCGCAACGTGGGCCGCGTGCTGGATCGCGCGCTGGAGACCGGGCGGCCTGTCCGAGCGGTGAAGCCGATGCCGGGGCTGGAGGTCAAGGCGGCGCTTACCCCTGTTGGAGGCGTTCGAGCCGGGGGTTTAGGCCCGCTGTACGCGGTTGAGCCGTTCTCCCCTGACCCTGCGATGGCCGCGGTGGGTATCGATTATGCGAATACTTTGCGACTGATCGGCTACTCGCTGGCGCCGGAAGCTCTGACGCCCGCCGCGCAGGTCGCCGTTACGCTCCACTGGCAACCGCTCGCGCCCATGAGCGAAGATTGGACCACGTTCGTCCAGATCATTAATGCCAACGGCGATAAGGTCGGCCAGAGCGACCATCGTCCGGGCGGACTGTACTATCCGACGAGCATGTGGGCAGTGGGTGAGGAGCTGCGCGATCAACACGTGGTTCAGCTTGCGCCCGAACTGGGAGAAAGCCCCTATCGGTTGCTGGTCGGTCTGTATGTTCGAGACGGAGACAGCTTCCGCTATCTGGGCGAGCCGCAATTTGTCGAGGTAGAGTAACCAGGGTTCGTAGCGCGCGCTTTAGCGCGCCGGGCGCCGAAGCGCCCACTGCGAACCATCCGTCAAATCGCCCTTGCGCGGGCTTCGTTCCGCGTGCTATACTCATGACACGCCGCGTCACAAAAGGCGCGTCGCACCGTCTCGCGTCACAGTCGTTCGACCATTGTTTATAATCCTGGGCCAATAGCTGCGGTTCAGCCCTTGCAGCTCCCCCGCAGCGGCTCGCCAGTGTCGATCTAAGGAGGCTACGGGATGAAGTTTGTAGTTTGCGCTAAGCTGACGCCCGATACAGAGCAGCTTGCGGAAGTCAGGCCGGAGGACGTCGGCACCGACGATCTCGGCGTCACGATGGTGCTCAACCCATGGGACGAGTTCGCAGTCGAAGAGGCGCTGCAATTGCAGGAGCGCTTCGACGGCGAGGCGGTCGTGCTGACGGTCGGCAACGACGATTCCACGGAAGCCCTCAAGCGCGCGGTCGCGATGGGCATCGAGGAGGCCGTCCTGCTGTCCGATGATATGTTCCAGGGCAGCGATGCCTGGGGCACCAGCCACATCCTCGCGCAGGCCATTAAGAAGGTCGGCGACTACACGCTGATCCTCACCGGCAAGCAGTCGGTCGATGGCAACGGCGGTCTCGTCGGCCCCGGCCTCGCCGCGCAGCTTGGCCTGCCTTTCGTGTCCAACGTCAACAAGATTGAGGACGTGACCGAGGAGAGCGCCACGGTCCACCGGAATCTCGACGAGGGCATCCAGACTGTCAAGGTTAAGCTCCCCGCAGTCCTCGCCGTGAGCACGGAGATCAACGAGCCGCGCTACCCGAACTTCATGGGCATCCGCAAGGCGTCGCGCATGCAATACCCTGCGATCGGCGCGGACGAGTTGCCCGGGCTGGATCAGAGCCGCCTCGGCGAAGGGGCCGCGCTGCTCAAGTGGACCAACCTGCGCAAGCCGCCGGCGCGCACCGGCAAGGTCGAGTTCATCCAGGGCGGGTCGCCTGCGGAGACGGCCGCGCTCCTGGTCGACAAGCTGATCGCCGACAAAGTGCTGTAGGAGAGGATGGAGATGAGCGTTCTCGTTTACGTCGATCAGTATAAGGGCGCGGCGAAGCCGGTTTCGTGGGAAATGCTGGGCAAGGCGCGCGAGCTGGCGGGCAAGCTCGGCGGCGATGTGTCCGCTGTGGTCATCGGTCAGGGCGTCGGCGAAGTGGCGAAGGAAGCGGTCAGCTACGGCGCGGACCGCGTGTTCGTGGCCGACGGGCCGGAGTTCGCGCAGTATCGCAACGCGGCGTACGCGGCGGCGTTTGAGGCTGCCATTGATGCGGCCAAGCCGAAAATCATCCTTGCGCCCGCCACGACCGGCGCGCGTGATGTGGCTGCGATGGCCGCCGCGCAGTGCAATGTTGGCCTGGCTGCGGAAGTCACCGGGCTGGACGTGGACGCCAGCGGTAAGCTGGTCGCTGAGCGGCCCGTCTACTCCGGCAACATCATCGCCACCATCGTCTTCAACGGCGATGCGCAGATGGCAACCGTCCGCGTGCGCAGCTTCCCCATGCCGACGCCGGATGCGAGCCGGACAGGGCAGATCGAGCCGTTGCAGGTCAACCTGAGCGGCGCGGCGCTCGGCGAGGAAGTGCTGGCGTTCGAGGGGATGGAGACCGGTGAGCTGGACGTGCAGAACGCGGGCATCGTCGTCTCCGGCGGTCGCGGCGTCAAGGGGCCGGAAGGCTTCGAGCCGGTCCGTAAGCTGGCGAAAGTGCTCGGCGGCGCGGTCGGCGCATCACGCGCGGCCGTCGATGCGGGCTGGATCCCCTACGAGCACCAGGTCGGGCAGACCGGCAAGACCGTCCGCCCCGACCTGTACATCGCCGCGGGCATCTCCGGCGCGATCCAGCATCTTGCGGGCATGAGCGGCGCGAAGACCATCGTCGCGATCAACAAGGACAAGGACGCGCCGATCTTCAGTGTCGCGCGTTACGGCATTGTGGGCGACCTGTTCGAGGTCTTGCCCGCGCTTGAGCAGGCATTCAAGCAGAAACTGGGGAAGTAACCTTCTGAGGCAAACCTGACGGGTTTCCAAGACCCGTCAGGTTTTTCCTTGCGCCTACAATGCCACCTCGTACCGCCCCTTCGAGTCCGCGCAGCCGCGGAACATGCCGTCCGTGTTGAAGACGAGGGCGATATTCCCCTTGTTATCCACGACGATGACCCCGCCATCGCCCTTTTCCAGCTTCTTTAACACGACCTCTTCCGCTGCTTTCTGGATCGAGCGCCCTGCGTAGGCCACCTGCGCATGGATGTCGTAGGCCACGGTGAAGCGGATAAACTGCTCGCCCGTGCCCGTGCAACTGACCGCGCACGTCTCGTTGTTCGCGTAGGTGCCCGCGCCGATGATCGCGGTGTCGCTCACGCGGCCCTTCCGCGCGTTGGTCAGGCCGCCGGTGGACGTGGCCGCGGCCACGTGCCCGTGTTTGTCCAGCGCGACCGCGCCGACGGTGCCGTGTCCGCCGCTCTTTTCCTCTTCCTGCTTCTTCTTCCACTGCTGATAGCGCAGCGGATCGTCGAACGCTGTGTTCTCCACGCGCTCCACGCCCATTTCGTCCGCAAAAGCTTCCGCGTCGTCGCTGATGATCGTCACGTAGGGCGACTTCTCCATAGCGAGACGCGCCAATCTGACCGGGTTCTTGACGGTGGTTAGCCCTGCCACGCTGCCGCAGCCGGGCGCTTCACCCTTCATAATCGCCGCATCGAGATAATGCATGCCGTCGGAGCCATACGCTGCGCCGTGGCCCGCGTTGAAAAGCGGGTTGTCCTCCAGACAGGCCACCGCCGCTTCCACCGCGTCGAGCGCCTCACCGCCCTCGCGCAGAATCCGCAGCCCCGCATCGAGCGCTTCGCGCAGCCCGTTCAAATACTTTTGCTTCTCCTCTTCCGTTTCCGGTTTGGATTCGTCCCCCGCGCCGCCATGAATGGCAATCGCAAATACGTCATCCATCGGTTCTCCTCCACCTTAACGTTGGCTTATAACTGTAACCAAACTCACCCGTACTGTACTTCTACGGGGATAGTATTCGAGAGGAATTGCGCAAGCAGCAGTCTGGCTCTCATTAGCGAAAGCTTGTATTGGAAGTTGGGACCGAAGGTAGGAGGAAGTGTGGCGAAGAAACGTCGTGGTGAGTTAGTCATCATCGGCGGTCGCGAGGACCGCGAGGGTGATAAACCCATCCTGGAAGAAGTTGTCCGGCTGGCGGGTGGCAAGAGCGCTCGCATCGCTGTTATGCCGATCGCCTCAGAAGTCCCCGAAGAGATGGCGAAGATGTACACGGAAGCCTTCACCGATCTGGGCGTGAAGGCCATCGACGTGCTCCAGATTGCGGACCGCGAAGGCGCGTTCAACGCGGGGTACGAACAAGCCCTCTCCGAGGCTACCGGAGTCTTCTTCACCGGCGGCTCGCAGCTCCGCATTATCTCCCTGTTGGGCGGCACGCGGCTCGCCGAGATCATCATGCGCCGCAATGCTGAAGACGGACTGGTGGTCGCGGGCACGAGCGCAGGCGCGTCGATGATGGCCGATACCATGATCCTCGATGGCATCGTCGATTCGGCCCCTGAGTTCGGCGGCGTTGAGCTAGGTTCGGGGCTGGGGCTGCTCGACCGAACCGTCATCGACCAGCACTTTGCGGAGCGCGGGCGCGTGTTTCGCCTGATCACCGCAGTTGCGCAGCATCCGGGCTATCTTGGCATCGGCATCGACGAAAACACGGCGCTGGTTGTGGAAGACGGCCGCTTCCGGGTCATCGGCGAAGGCGCGGTGAGCGTCTTCAACGCCGCGGAGATGCGTTATAACAACTTCCCCACGGTGAGGGAGGGGGAACCTCTGGCGCTGGATAGCGTTCGCATCGCGATCATCCCCAACGGCTATGGATACGATCTCGAACAGAAGTGCCTGCTGACGCCCGAAGAACTGGGGATCAAGAAAACCGATAAGCGGTAATGCTATGAAAATCCTGAACATACGCGCCATGAATGGCCCGAACCTCTGGGCTTATCGTCCCGTCCTCGTGATGAAACTTGACCTCGAAGACATGGCCGAGGTTGCCAGCGATGAGATGGACGGGTTTGTCGACCGGCTGCTGAACATTCTGCCCGGAGTGGGGACGCACGGCTGCGATACGGGCGAGCCGGGCCGCTTTACCGAACGGCTGCGCCGCGGAACGTATCTTGCGCACATCACCGAGCATGTCGCGATTGAATTGACGAACCTGGCTGGCATGGGCGTCAGCTTCGGCAAGGCGCGCTGGGCAGGGAAGCCGGGCGTGTACAACGTCGTCATCCGCTACCGGGCTGAACAGGCGACGCGCTTTCTGCTGCGCACCGCGGTTGAACTGGTCGAATCGGTGATCGCAGGGACGCAGGATACCTTCCCGCTGGAAGAGCGGCTGAAGGAAGCGCAGCGCATCGCAGACCGGACCGAACTGGGCCCGAGCACGCGCGCCATCGTAGATGCGGCGGACAAGCGCGGCATTCCGTGGCGGCGGTTGAACGAGCACAGCCTGATCGAGTTGGGTTACGGCGTCTACCGCAAGCACATCCAGGCGGCCATGACCGGCCAGTCGAGCGCGGTTGCGATGGAGATCGCGGGCGACAAGGAGCTGACGCGGCAACTTTTGAGCGATGCGTTCATCCCCGTGCCCGAAGGTCGCGTCGTGACCTCGTACGAGGAAGCGCTGGAGGCCTGGGATGACCTCGGCGGGCCGGTAGTGATCAAACCGCTCGACGGGCGGCAGGGCCTCGGCGTGTCGCTCAACCTGAATACACCCGCCCAGATTAAAGAGGGGTTCGAGTGCGCGGAGGAGTACTCGTCGCAGGTCATCGTCGAGCACTTCCTGCGCGGGCGCGATTATCGCATCCTGGTCATCAACGGCAAGCTCGTGGCCGCAGCCGAGCGCAAGCCCGCGCACGTGGTGGGTGATGGCAAACGCACCGTGGCCGAATTGGTGGCCCTGGAAAATCTAAACCCGTTGCGCGGGGAGGGCCACGAGAAGGCGTTGAGCAAGATGCGCATCGACGTCATTGCCGAAGCGCTGTTGCGCAAGCAGGGGTTGACGCCCGACAGCGTGCCCGCGCGGGGGCAGGAGGTGCTGCTGCGCGAGAACGCCAACCTCTCGACCGGCGGTACGGCGCGCGACGTGACGCACCTGGTTCATCCCGACACAGTTGCGATCTGCGAGCGCGCGACGCGGCTCATCGGGCTCGACATCTGCGGCATCGACCTCGTCACACCAGACATCTCCCAGCCGATCAAGCGCGGGGAGGGCGGCATCGTCGAGCTCAACGCCGCGCCGGGCCTTCGCATGCACCTGCACCCCAGCGAGGGCGAGCGGCACGAGGTGGGCGAGGCGATCATCGACATGCTCTATCCGCCCGGCTCGCCGTTCCGCATCCCGATCATTTCGATCACGGGCAGCAACGGCAAGACCACCGTGACGCGTATGATCAGCTACATCATGGCGACCGCCGGGTACACCGTGGGCACGACGACGACCGACGCGATTTACATCGCCGGGCAGCGGCTGGCTTCCGGCGACATGACCGGGCCTATGTCGGCTCGCGCGATCCTCTCGGATCCCCTGGTCGAGCTGGCCGTGCTGGAGACCGCGCGCGGCGGCATCATGCGCGGCGGGTTAGGCTACGACTGGTCGGATGTGGGCGTGATTACGAACATCCAGGCGGACCATATCGGGCAGGATGGCCTGGAGGACATCGAGGACTTGATTCGCGTCAAGTCGCTTGTGGCGGAGCGCGTCCGCGAGGGCGGCACGTTGATCCTCAACGCGGACGACGAGAACGCGATGGCCGTGCTTGAACTCGACACGGTCAAGGACGTCAAGCGCAAGCTCGTGCTCTTCTCCGTGTGTGGCGACAACCGCCTCATGCTGAACCACCGCGCGACCGGCGGCACGGCGTACTACGTGCGCGACGGCTGGATCATGGAGGGGATCAACGGGCTGGAGAAGAAGATTATCCAGGTCGCCAGTATTCCCGCTACACTGAACGGCGTCGCGAAATTCAACGTGGCAAATGCTCTGGCAGCTGTGGCCGCCGCTCGCGCGCAGGGTGTGCCGCCGGGGACGGTCTTCCTGGCGCT
>CAZPTI010000032.1:0-3591 GCA_964588925.1 uncultured Anaerolineales bacterium
CCTGAGGAGGAGAATATGTCCGACAACGCGCAGTTTCCCGACGGACTAATTGGGGAAGCCAGCATTGTGGTCTCGAATGAAGTCACCGCGCGGCATCTGGGCAGCGGCGCGGTGGCTGTGTTCGCCACGCCGGAGATGGTGCGGCTGATGGAGCGCGCCGCGGTCAACGGCCTCGCGCCCCACCTTGCGCGGGGCCAGCAGTCGGTCGGGACGATGGTCAACGTGAAGCACCTCGCCGCAACGCCGCTCGGCGCGACCGTTACCGCCAGGGCGGAGCTACTGTCGGTGGAGGGACGGCGGCTGCTGTTCAAGGTGTCGGCGCACGACGGGACGGATTTGATCGGCGAGGGGACGCACGAGCGCGCGCTGATCGACCTGGCGAAGTTCGAGCAGCGGGTGGCCGCGAAGGCAAAAGGATGAGAGAAAGACCCGACGGGGCGCCAGTTCGTGGCGTTGCGAAACCCGTCGGGCCTGCGCGGACTTACACCAACCCGCCCGAATACACCAGCGCGAAGTCCTGCGGACCGCGGGGCACGTTGAACGCGCGGACGCGGATGCTGTAGCGTCCCATTTCTGGCTCAGCGATCACGAGCCGCTCTACGGTGTTCACCCGATCTGGCGAGCCGCCTGGCTGGCCGTTGCGAGTGTTGCCGTAATACAGCTTGCCCGACGGACTGGTAACGACGAGGTCAAGGTCGTTAACGAGGTTCGGGTAGATGTTTGGGCTACCCGGATAGTCCGTCCAGACCAGTGTGAACTTGAGCGGAAGCGCCGGGTTATTAACGGTGGCGGTCCAGCGCCAGCTTTGCCCCGTGTTCAAGCCCCGCCGCTGATCGTAGTAGCGCACGTCGATCCCTGCGCCGGGCGTCAGGCTCTCGCAGATGTTCACGTGCCCCCACCCTTGCGCGTTT
Source organism: uncultured Anaerolineales bacterium (assembly GCA_964588925.1). Lineage (GTDB taxonomy): Bacteria > Chloroflexota > Anaerolineae > CG2-30-64-16 > CG2-30-64-16 > JALOOB01. The sequence goes on from CAZPTI010000032.1 coordinate 912, forward strand.
TCGTACAGCCCCTCGCCCGCCGGTTCGTGGCGATAACGGCGGAGCTCCGCGCCGTGAAGCAGCGCGGCCTTGACCAGCGCGGCGGACGGGTTGGCTCGACGCTTCACTGTGCGCAAGTACTGGCGGATGAGCGCAACCGCGCCGGCCACCAGGGGCGTCGCCATGCTTGTGCCGCCGTTGAACATGTACCGGTTGCTTACGCTCCAACTGCCCCAGCCGGCTGGTCCGCTACCCAGCGCGCCGGAGCGCGTCGAGAGGATGTTCGTGCCGGGCGCGACCACGTCGGGTTTGACGCGATTGTCACGCGTTGGACCGCGGCTGGAGAAGGCCGCGATGTCGTCCGCGTTGTCCGACGGCAGGTCAGCCTTAAGCGGCGCAACCGGGTAGTTGTCGGGCCACAAACTGCCATAGCCCCGCTGATACCCGCCCTCCGAGCGCAGGTTCTCCGCTGCGCCAACGGTGATGCAGTTCTTCGCAGTGCCCGGCGGAGTCACGCTGCCGCTGTCCACGATGCCGTCGCGGTTGTCGTCCGAGCCGTCGTTGCCCGCAGCAAAGAGGATGAGAAACTCCTTGCGCTCCCACATAAAGCGGTCGACCTGCTCGGCGTAATCGTCATACGCGCCGAACATGCCGCCGCCCCAACTGTTGGTGTGGATACGAGCGCCCGCGTCGTATGCCTGCTGGAAGACGCCTCGGATGTCGGCGGGCAGGCCCGCGAGACCATATTCGGGCGGGTAGCGGCGATACTGGCGGTAATACGACTGGCGATAAGCGTCCGTCCACTTCAACCGCTGCTCGATGGCCTGAAAGACAAGGTTCGCTTCGTAGGCTAAACCCCGAACGGCATTGCCCTGCTGTCCAAGCGTCTTCCAGACCGCGCCGCTGCCAAGAACCGAACCGGCGACGTGCGTACCGTGGCCGGAGCGAGCATCGGCCGGGCCGTCATCCTCGCCGACATTGGTCACGAGAGTGGACCACTCGGAGGAGACGGGCCAGCTCAGGAGGGCCGCGATCCGCCCGGCAAAATCCGGATGAATCTCGCTCGGGACGCCGGCATCCAGCCCCGAGTCGGCCACGCCCACGATCTCGCCCCGGCCGCTAAGGTTTAACCCCGAGGGGTCTTGAACCTCCGCCGCGCCCATGAGGCCGCCGGCTATGTTGTTGCGCAACTGGCGCAGGATGTACGGTTCGACCGAGCGCACGCCGTGGATGCGGGCGAGCGACGCAAGGACGGGCGCGGGGTCTTTCAGCGCAGGGTCGAAGGCGACAGTGATAACGCGCGAATCGGGCGTGGGGTCGCTCGGCGCGCCGCCGAGCTCGCGAATCTGCGGCAGCGCCTTCAGCAGGTCGTCATGCTCGAAGAAACGCACGGTGAAGGTGTTGGGCACGAACTCGACGGAAGGAACGGCGCGCGGCCCGGCGTTGGCCTCGCCGCGAATGGCCCCGCGCGCGATAGCCGGGTCGTCGCCGGTCATGGCAAGCACGTCGGGGCTGATGCGGCGGTCGGCGCCGTAGTGCCGGACCTCGTCGACGTAGGGCGCCTGCGTGACAAACTCGTACGCCGGATCATCCAGCGCGACGACGTACCCGTGCGGCGGCTCAGGCTCCTGCGGGCGGCCACCATGCTGCTCGATGGCCGAAAGCCACTCTGACTTGATCGGCCCCGCGAAGTTCACCAGATAGTAGTGCTCGCCCGGTCCGTAGGTAGAGGGACCGGGGTCGAACGGGGGTTGCGCGGCTTCAAAGCCGAGGCCCGCCGCGGGCTGCGAACGGTACACTTCCACCTCGTAACCGCTCTGCCGCAACTGGTCGACCTGCTCGCCTGTGGCCCGCGCAAGGACGTAATCCTCGTACTCCGCGAGGATGTCGTAGCCCTGGCGGCTGAGGCGGTTCCGCTCACGGCGCGACGCATAAATCAGGACGGTTTGGGTCATGTCTCCCTCCGCGCCCGGCCTGCGCGCTGGTGGGGCCGGGCGCAAACATTATAGCACGGCCAGGAATGCGGGAGAGTTAGTAATCGGCGCAAACTTATCCCTCAAGCGCTTTGCGGATTTATAGCGCAACCAACGTTACTGTCATCTTGTCAGAAGCGCCACCAGTCATCCCAAAAGGGCGCTGTTCACGATTTCGCGCGGGACGGACGAACGGGCTGTATGGAGGGCAGATGCGGCGATACAGTGATTTTGCGCGATTTCGCGCAACGATTTTCGCGAATGCGTCGATTTTGCGAGGATGGCAGGGAGTGTCAAGGGTTTTTCCAAAACATGGCCTACGGGATCGGGTTCTGGTTTTGCGCGTAAACAAGAAGTGCGGAGGGCAGATCGATGTCTCCGCTGCCACATGCGGCGCGGGGAAGCCATAAATGGTAAAATCGGCTTGTGACACTGAACACCTTGCGCGGCACGATCGAGCGTATCACTTATCATAACGAGGAGAACGGCTACTCGGTCGTCCAGCTTCTGCCTGAAGGACAGGCGCAAACCGTCACCGTCGTCGGCAACATGCTTGGCATCAACGTCGGCGAGTCTGTAGCGATGACGGGCGCGTGGACCGCGCACGCGCAGTACGGCCGACAGTTCAAGGCGGAGACGGTGCAGACGGTGCTGCCCGCGACCGCGGCGGGGATCGAGCGGTATCTGGGCAGCGGCCTGATCAAGGGCGTCGGGCCTGTGACGGCGAA
>CAZPTI010000032.1:3691-14014 GCA_964588925.1 uncultured Anaerolineales bacterium
GTGGTGCGCAACGACCCGTACAAGCTGGCGCGGGAAGTGCACGGCATCGGCTTTCTAACCGCGGATAAGATCGCGAAGGAGCTCGGCATCGCGCATGATGCGCCGGAGCGCGTGGCTGCGGGCGTGGCGTACGCGCTGAGCGAGGCCGCAGACGAGGGGAACACCTACCTGCCGGAGAAGGAGCTGACGAAGCGCGCGGCCGAGCTGCTGGGCGTGAGCGAGGAGAAGACGCGCGAGGGCATCCAGACGCTGCTGGAGGACGAGCAGGTGTGGGTGGAGGGGGAGACGCCGAGTTGGGCGGAGGACCGCGCGCCGCGTCCGCCCGTGCCCATGCTGGCCGAGGAGCGGCCGGTCTACCTGCTGCCGTTCTACTACGGCGAGGTGGGCGTGACCGGACGGCTGCGGCGGCTGGCAGAGGCGCCGGGGGATCGGCTGAGCGCGTTTGCCGCGTTCAACTGGGACGCGGCGTTTGCGCTGCTGGCGAGGGACGGAGCGAACCGGCAGACGTTGACGCCGAAGCAGATGGAGGCGGTGGAAGCCGCGCTGACGAAGCGCGTGGCGGTGCTGACAGGCGGACCGGGGACGGGCAAGACGACCACGGTGCGGAGCATCATCCGGCTGGCGGAGTCCGTTCGCGCTTCCATCGCGTTGGCGTCACCGACCGGACGGGCAGCGAAACGGCTGGCGGAGGCTACCGGTCGGCCCGCAAAGACGCTGCACCGGCTGCTTGAGTTCAAGCCCGCAGAGGGCGTGACCTTCCAGCGCAACGAGGAAAATCCGCTCGAGGCCGACCTGATCATCGTGGACGAGGCCTCGATGCTCGACCTGCTGCTGACGAACCATCTGCTCAAGGCTGTGCCGGCGGGCGCGCACGTCTTGTTTGTGGGGGACATCGACCAGTTGCCGAGCGTGGGCGCGGGGAATGTGCTGCGGGATATTATTGACGCGATTGAGGGCGCGGAGTCGCCGTTGCTGAACACCGCCGTCGTGCGGCTGGACACCATCTTCCGGCAGGCGGAAGGGAGCTACATCATCAGCAACGCGCACCGGATCAACAAGGGGCAGATGCCGGTGCTGGATAACAAGGGCAGCGTCGACTTTTTCATCTTCAAGGAGGAGGACCCGGAGAAGGCGGCGGCGCTGGTGGTGGAGCTGGTGAAGGAGCGCATCCCGCGCAAGTTCGGGCTGGCGCCGGAGCAGATCCAGGTGCTCAGCCCCATGCACCGCGGCGCGGTGGGGGTCGGGAGCCTGAATGCGGCGTTGCAGGCTGCGCTGAACCCGCCGCGGCCCTCAGCGCCGGAGCGCGCGGTTGGCGGGCGCGTTTTCCGCATGGGCGATCGGGTCATGCAAATCCGCAACAACTACGACAAGGAAGTCTTCAACGGCGACATGGGGCAGATCGGCGACGTGGACCTCGAAGACCAGGTCGTCACCGTGCAGATGGAAGACCGGCTGATCAGCTACGACTTTCTGGAACTGGACGAGCTGGTGCACGCGTACGCGGTGAGCGTGCACAAGTCGCAGGGGAGCGAGTTTCCCGCGGTGGTGATTCCGCTGTTGCCGACGCACTACATGATGTTGCAGCGTAACCTGCTGTACACTGCGGTGACGCGCGCGCAAAAGCTCGTCGTGCTCGTGGGCACGCCGCGGGCGGTGGCGATTGCGGTGCAGAACGACCGGTCACGGCAGCGGTATTCGGGGCTGGCGGAGAGACTGGCCGCGAGCCAGACCTGACGGGTGCGCCACTTTGTGGCGTCGAGAACCCGTCAGGTCGCAAACGGTGGGAGGTCGACCATGACCGTCATTACGCTTTCGCGGGAGTTGGGCAGCCGCGGGGATGACGTCGCGGTGGGCGTGGCGGAGCGGTTGGGGCTGAGACTGGTCGGGCGCGAGCTTATCAACCGCGCAGCGGCGGACGCGGGTGCGGGCGAGGTGGCGCTGGCCGAGTTGGACGAGCTGGGGCTGCTGGGCGTGAAGCCGTCGGCGGACAGCCTGCGGCGGTACCGCGAGAAGGTGGGCGAGATTATTGAGGAGCAGGCCAGCCGGGGCGATGTGCTGCTGATCGGCCGCGGCGGGCAGGTGGTGTTGGGCGGGCGGCGCGACGTGCTGCACGTGCGGATCACCGCGCCGGTGGAGGTTCGTTGCGCGGCCGTGCAGGCGCGCTGCGGCGTATCGGCTGAGGTGGCTGCCGCGCGGGTGAACGCGTCGGACGCGGCGCGCGCGAGCTATCACCGGCGGCACTTCAACGCGCGGTGGGACGACGAATCGCTGTATGACCTCATCCTCAATATGTCGCGGCTGACTGCGCAGACGGCGGTCGACATTGTGTGCGCAGCGGCGGATGCGCTGGCGCTGAACGCGGCCGAGGCGAGCCTGGAGGGGTGCGAGTCATGACCTCCGGCATTCCCGCGCCCTTCTCGCACCCGGTCGAGGCGGAGTTCGCGCGCATCCTGGATTTCTACGGCATCCCCTGGGAGTATGAGCCGCGGACGTTCGTGCTCGAACGCGACAGCCGCGGCCGGGTGACCGAAGCCTTCTCGCCCGACTTCTACCTGCCCGACCAGGACCTCTATGTCGAGCTGACCACGATGCAGCCGAGCCAGATCAGGCATAAGAACCACAAGCTGAAACGGCTGCGCGAGCTGCATCCGGAGATCAACATCAAGCTGTTCAAGCGCGGGGACATCCGGAATCTCCTGCTGAAGTTCGGTGTGGAGGATGCGAACGACATGATGGCGAACGAGCTATGAATGATCCGAATTTCCCCGGCCTCGGCCGCGTCCTCCTGACCGAAGCCGCGCTCAAACAACGCGTGGGCGAACTGGGCCGCGAGATCAGCCGCGACTATGCGGGGCTGAACCCGCTGGTGGTTGGCGTACTCAAGGGCGTCGTGTTCTTCATGAGCGACCTGCTGCGCGCGATCACAATACCCGTCAGCGTGGACTATATGGCAATCTCGCGCTATCGGCCGGACTCCGCAACCAAGGGGCCTGTCCGTCTGACGAAGGACCTGGAGGAGCCGGTGGAGGGCCGCCATGTGCTCTTCGTCGAGGACGTGATCGACACCGGCCTCACGTTATCCTATCTGCTCCGCAACCTGCGCGCGCGCGATCCGCTCAGCCTGGAAGTGTGCGCGCTGTTTGACAAACCGCAGCGGCGCATCGCGGAGATTCCCCTGCGCTACAAGGGGTTCGACCTGCCGGACCGGTTTGTCGTCGGCTACGGGCTGGACTACAAAGAGGCGTATCGCAACCTGCCGTACGTGGCGGAACTGACGCCGGGCGCGCTTGGCCTTCGCAACCAATAATTATGTTGCATTTTGTGGGGGCTTGTTTTATGATTGCGCAACACGTCATCGACCCCTGCGAGGGGTTGAAGGTCGGGGAGGTCTTTGCGAGAACGTGACTGCGCTCAACCAGGCTCCACAGGCGCTGCGCGCGCGACGGTGGCCGCTCTTTGTGGCCGCGGCTGCGCTCCTCTTCACGCTCTTCACGCCCGCGGCCTTTGCCCCCAGCGGCGGCGTAGCGGGCGAACAGCTTCCGGCGCGCGCCGCGCTCCCCGCCCCGCCCGGCGAAGTCGACAAGACCGGCTACATCAAGGGCTTCTACGTTTCGGCTGCGGCGATGGGCAACGCGGACTTCATGGCGCGCGTCCATAACCTGTTGGAAACCACCGAGCTTAACGCGGTGGTGCTCGATTTCAAGAGCGATCGCGGCTACCTCGCCTTCCCCACAAACGTGCCGCTGGCGAAAGAAATCGGCGCGGATCGCGCGCCCACCGTTAATAACCCGGAAGAATTCCTCAAGTGGTTCAAAGACCGCAACGTTTATCTTATCGCGCGCATCGTCACGTTTAAGGACAACGTGCTGAGCAAGGCGGTTCCGGCGTGGGGCATCGTGGACACGGCCACCGGCGGCATCTGGCACGACCAGGAGGGGATGGGCTGGGTCGACGGCAACCGCGAGGGCGCGTGGGATTACAACGTTGCGCTGGCAGTTGAAGCGGCGGACTATGGGTTCGACGAGGTGCAGTTCGACTACGTTCGTTTCCCGACTGACGGCAATGTCCGCGGCGCAGTTTACTCCGCGCCAAACACCTACGACAACCGCGTTGCGGCCATCAGCGGCATACTGGGCAGGGCGAGCGCGGCGCTCCGACCGCGCGGGGTGAAGGTCAGCGCGGATGTGTTCGGCTACACGGCATGGGTGTCGGATGACCTCGGCATCGGGCAGCACCTCGAAGTGATTGCCCCTTACATTGACGTTCTGGCGCCGATGACGTATCCCTCGACTTACGCAAGCGGCTTGCCGGGAGAAGACCCGAAGTATCGGAACGCGATCGCGTACCCGTATGAAATCCTGAACAAGAGCACGGAACGCTCCTTGCGGCGGTCCAAAGAGACGAACCCGAATATCGAGATTCGACCGTGGATTCAGGACTTCAAGGATTACGCATTCGATTATCGCACCTATACGCCGGCGGAAATCCGACGGCAAATGGACGGCGCACGGGAGGCGGGCGGGCGCGGGTGGCTGCTGTGGGACCCGGCGGTGCAGTACACCAAGGAGGCGCTCGTCTCCGCGCAGCCGGCGTTCCTGCCCAACACGGTCGGGCAGACGCCCGTCCTAGTCTACGGCGACGTGGCGCCCGACGTGTTGCGCGACGACCTGGCGTGGCTGCTGGCGCAGGGGTACTATCCGACGACGGTGCGCGACCTGGCGCAGGGACAGGAGCACGGCGTGCCCGCGGGAAAGAAGGCCGTCGTTCTGACGTTTGACGGCTCCTTGCCCAATCAGTTCAAGCTGCTCGAAGGAGGTCGGGTTGATCCAGCATCGGCGGTGGGCGTCCTGCTCGACTTTGCCAACCAGCACCTTGCGGACTTCCCGCCACGCGCCACGTTCTTCGCGCGACCCGACCGGAACAGCAACGACAGCATCTTCGGCACAGCGGACCTGGCAAGTTTTAAGCTGCAATCGCTTGTATCATGGGGTTTTGAGATCGGCGTGATGCCGCAGGGGGGCGTGACGCTGGGCGACCAAACGGACGAAGCGACGCAGAGCCTGCTCTTTGCCGCGGAAGCCGCGCTGGCGCCGCTGCTGCCCGGCTACGATGTCGTGTCGCTGGCGCTGCCGGAAGGACAGCTTCCGCAGAATCCGCTCCTGCTGCGAGAAGGCGGAGCCGCTGAGCAGGGCTACGCGTTTGGCGCGGCCGTAAAACCAACGGGCGGCCTGTCAAAGTCGCCCTTCCTGCCCGACTTCGATCGCTACGCGATCCCTCGACTGCCAGCGGGCGAGCCGGGCGGAACTACCTGGCGCGCAGCGGCGCAGGCAGCGGAGCCGTTCGTATCGGCGGGCGAATAGCCGAAGCAAATAAAAAGGGAGCGGACGCACCCCGCTCCCTTTCCCGTTAAATAGAGGTGCCCCAAGCAACCTTCCGGCTTACTGAATTCCTGGCTCGCTCTTCACTCGCTGATTTACTTACCGGCTTGATCGTACCTTACGTACACGAGTTTGGACGTTTGTCAGACGCTTGACTCACCCGGTTCGTTCGAGTTTCCAGTTCCCTGGTTGTCCTTCGAGCCTGGAACCGCCTTCTGATTTCTCGGGGCTCCCTCACCATCAGAACCGCAACGTTCATTTGATTGTCTGTTGCTTTTCTGTTGGCAGGGTCAATATAGCAAGTTTCGGGCGTCATGTCAATACGTTTTATGTCGTATTGCTTCAAACGCGCGAATTATTAAGATTTTGTGCTGCGGAATAGCAACTCCAGGGGCTGGCGTAACGTCCTTCAAGGCGCAGGCATCGAATAGTGTAGCTTTGTCAGTAGAGAATAATTAAGAATTAGCAGTAGTAGGGACTGGGGATATGTGGGTAAGTCGCGAATTTAAGTGCGGTTGCGCGAAATTCCGCGCAGTGCCTGTCGCGAACCACTAGATATGGGCGCATATCCCAAAGAGCGTTTGGGAATAACTCGGCCGATTGACGTAGGATTTGGGTTATCGATGCGCAGACGGGGATAAGTCGGCTGCGCATCCGCAGGGTTGTCCACAGAGGGGTGTGAATTGCCGGGGACGGCTATTTGGACTCGACATTGCATAATGTTATAATCGATTTCGACGATGAAGCGCCGCCCGCCAACGGGCGGCGTTTCGACTGTCCTGCGCCGGAGGGTTGTTTGAGTTCGGTTCGCGTGTTAACCTACAATATCCATCGCTGGGCGGGACGGGATCAGCGTCTCGACATCGAGCGGCTGGCGAGCGTTATCTCCGCTTCGGGCGCGGATATTGTTGGCCTCAACGAAGTGCTGCATCCTGTCACGACCGAGTTGCGCACCTACGCGCCGCTGGCCGAGTTGGCGAATTGTCTGGGCATGTGGTACGCGTTTGGGCCGAGCGGCTGGCTGGACTACGGGCCGGGCTGGCAGGGACCGGTTGGCAACGCAGTCCTGAGCCGCTATCCACTGCGTGACGTAGCAAACACGCTGTTGCCGCGGCTCCCCAGCACCAAGCAGCGTTCGCTCCTGGCCGCGACGGTTTCAACCGGCCCGTTGACCGGTCTGACCGCGTTTGTGACGCACCTCGACCACGCCTTCGAGGGCACGCGCCTCTTTCAAATCCGGGGCGTTCTCCGTCGGATGATCCATCTCGCGCACGGCCACCCGCATTTCTTGATGGGCGACTTTAACACACCCGGCTTCGTAGGGCGCCGCACCCAACAGATCATGCCGCCTGTGCTCCAGACGATGCGCGCGGCAGGTTACCGCGACGCGTTTCACGCGGTCGGTCGGGGGCACGGTCGCACCTTCCCCGCCCACTCGCCGATGGTGCGCATCGACTTTCAGTTCGTGCCCGAACGGTGGGCGCATGGCTTACGCCGCGCTGAGACCCTCGTCAGTGACCTGACGCATCATGCGTCGGACCACCGTCCCCTGCTCGTCGAATGGTTGTGGCCTGAGTCGCCGGCGCAGTTGAGCGCCGCGGGAGCGTAGGGCGAGCGTGAAAGTTCTGACCTATAACGTCCACGGTTGGATGACGCCCGATGGCGGGCCAAATGTCGATCTGATTGCCGAGGTGATCGAGCGCGCGGAGGCGGACGTTGTAGGCCTGAATGAGGTGTTTCATCCGACTGCGGACGAACGGCCTGCGCTGTCCTACCTGGCGCAACGGCTTGGCATGCAGTTTGCGTTCGGCGCCACACAGCCCGCAGAGCCAACCCCCGACCATCCGCCCTACGGCAACGCGATCTTGAGCCGTTGGCCGGTTATGGCGCATGCGGCGCACCACCTTGCGCCCACGGTTGCCTACGGCAAACGCGGCCTGCTCGAAGCGCGCATCCTGCTCCCCTCCGGCCGCCCGCTGACTATCTACGTCACACACCTCGACCACCGCTCGGAGGAAACCCGCGTCGCGCAGTGGGCCGCGGCGGACACGTGGCTGGCGCGCGACCGCGGCCGCTTGCACCTTGTGCTCGGCGATTTCAATGCGCTGGCCGAAACCGACTACGCTGCGCCCGGCGCACTGGACCGACTGCGCGCGTTTCAGCAGGAGCGCGGCTGGCCCGTTCCCTCGTTCGATCTGATCGGCCGCGTGCTGAAGTCGGGTTACGTCGACGCTTATGGCGCAGCAGGGGGACCCGCTGCCGGAGGCGCGACATGGCCTGCGGATGCGCCGGAACGCCGAATCGACTATATTTTCCTGCCCGCTGCGTCTGCCGGCGCGCTGCGCGCGTGCGCGCCTGTGACTGGCGCAGCACTGGCGGACGCCTCCGATCATCTGCCCGTTCTGGCGGACATCGATGTCTAGCGAGTTGCCCGACCGCTCGAACCCTGACTGGTGGGAAGCGCGCTACCTCAGCGGCGACAGTCCCTGGGATTCGGGCGTCACCCCGCCGGAAGTGGTCGCGCTGATTCAGTCAGGCCGCGTCGAACCGGGGTGGGCGCTGGACATCGGCTGCGGGAGCGGCGAGACCAGCCGCTACCTGGCGCGTCACGGCTTCTCGGTCGTTGGGATTGACTTCTCGCTTGCAGCCTTGCGCCGCGCGGCAATGGCGGCTCGCCGGGAGAACCTCCCCTGCCTGTTCGTCCGGGGCGACGGGACCGACTTTCGTTTTGCCCGAACATTTGCGACCCTTGTCGTCGACATCGGCTGCTTCCATAGCTTCAACGCTGCTGGCCGCGCATCGTATCGCGATGCGCTCGCCGGGACGTTACAGCCCGGTGGCTACTACCTGCTCTATACATTCCTCTGCGACAACTGTCCTTCATTTACCGAGACCGACAGCGCGGAGCCGTCGCGCGAGACACCGTCGATCACGTACGCTGACATCGCGGCGTTCGCCCCGCGCTTTACGTTGCGGTGGACAAGCCACGGCGAGGATCGCACGCGGCACTCGGCGTGGTTCCTCATGCAGCGCGTGTAGGTCCTTGCGGCGCGCATCGGGCGAAGGTTGCCCGGCTTACTTACCCTCCCCACCCTCCCTGCTACAATCCTCCCATATGAGCTATCTCACCGGAGGCATTTATGCGTTTTGAGAATCCGCTAAAGCGGGTCGAACGGCTGAAGCGGGTGCGCAACCTGCCGGGTCCGAGTACAGATGACCGGGTGCCCCCCGGCCAATTCCTCACCGAGAAGTTTCCGGTCCTGCATTACGGGTCCGTGCCGGTTTATAGCAATCTGAGCAACTGGGATTTTCGCGTTTTTGGCCTGGTGGAAGAGCCGCTGCGGTTGAGCTGGAAGGAGTTGATGGACCTGCCCAGCATCGAGCAGACGGTCGACATTCACTGCGTCACGCGCTGGAGCAAACTGGATACAACGTGGAAGGGCATCCCGTGGCGCGAGTTGATGGCGCGCATCAAGGTGCGGCCGGAAGCGACGCATGCTATGGCGCACTGCGAGTACGGCTTTACGGCCAACGTGGGCCTGGACGTACTGGACGACGACGACACGATGCTGGCCTACGAGTATGACGGCAAGCCGCTGACGCCGGAGCACGGTTATCCGCTGCGCCTGCTGGTGCCGAAGAAGTACTTCTGGAAGAGCGCCAAGTGGCTGCGGGGAATTGAGTTCATGGCGGGCGACAAGCCGGGCTTCTGGGAGCGCAACGGATACCACATGGAAGGCGATCCGTGGCGCGAGGAACGCTTTGGATGGTAGGGTAGATTTGAAGCTGTTAAGCCCCGCGCACGCGCGGGGCTTTTTCTTGCCCGGATGAGACACGGTTTGCTACAGAGGGCGCAGAGAGCCGCAAGTCGGGAGACTTGTGTTGCGACCTCTGCTTCCTCTGCGGGCTCTGTGGCAAAACAGAGGAACGATGATCGGTTATCAACTGCGCCAGCGCGAATATCTTTTGCAAATTAGCCGCGCGATGACCTCGCGGCTCGATCTGCCTTCCCTGCTGCGGCTGATTCTGACCAGTGCGGCGGACCTGGTGCGCGCGGAGGCGGGCGTCATTGCGCTGCGCCGCGGGCGTTCGACAACGCTCGTTATCCACGCCAGCTACGGCGTGCCGGCATCCGTGCTGCCGCGCTTTGCGCCCCTGCTGACCGACTTTCCGCTGCGGCCGGAAGAGTACGCGATCCCCGACTTGCAGGCGCGGTTGAACCTGGTCGCGCGCGCGGTGCGGTTGCCGCTCAACCAGATCATCGCGCTCCCGCTGATCGTTCACGAGGTGCTTTCCGGCGTCATCTACCTGTTCCGCAGCGGCAGCATTGCGTTCACCGAGAACGACCAGGCCGTGCTGTCTTCCTTTGCGGACCAGGCCGCGATTGCCGTGCGCAACGCGCAGCTTTACCAGCAGGTGAGCGAGGAGAAGCGGCAACTCGACGCGGTCATCCAGCATAGCGCTGACGGCGTGATGATCCTCGACCCGGAGTTGCGCATCCAGGTGTTCAACCAGGCGTTGAGCCGTCTGACCGGCTGGCCCGCGGAACATGCCATCGGCCGGCCGTGTTATCAGGTGTTGGCGTTGGAACAGGTCGAGGGGGACCACCTGTGCGGGACCGAGGGCGGCGATGCGGCCTTCGCGGAAGGTCGTCCGCTCGTGGCAGATGGGGTGTTAATACGTCCCGGTGGCTCGCATGTGGACCTGAGCGTGACCTATTCGCCGTTGTATGACGAAGAGGGCCGGCTGGCGAATGTCATCGTCAACGTCGTCGACGTGACGCGCTTTCGGGAGGCGGAGGAGATGAAGTCGACCTTCGTCTCCGTGATCTCGCACGAGCTCAAGACGCCCGTCGCCCTCATTAAGGGGTATGCGAATACGCTGGCGCGCGAGGACGCCAACTGGGACGGGCAGACGATTCGTGAGGGGTTGCAGGTGATCAGTG
>CAZPTI010000032.1:14024-29188 GCA_964588925.1 uncultured Anaerolineales bacterium
CTAACTGCGCTGATTAACAACCTGCTCGACGCGTCGCGTATCCAGGCGGGCGGGTTCAAGCTGGAGCGCGCCGAGGTGGACGTGGCACAACTGGCCGCTGCGGTGGTGGACAACTGGCGCACCCAGACGGAGAAACATCGCTTTGCGCTCGATTTTCCAGCAGGCTTTCCCTGCGTGCTGGGCGACGAGGAGCGGCTGCGACAAGTGTTCAACAACCTGATCAGCAACGCGATCAAGTACTCGCCCGACGGCGGCGAGGTGCGCGTCGGAGGGTGGCGCGAGGCAGATGAGGCGACGATCTATGTGGCCGACCAGGGCATCGGCATTCCGGAGTCGGAACAGGGAAACTTGTTCCAACGTTTCTATCGGGTCGATTCGAGCCTGCGCCGGTCGACGCAGGGCGCGGGGCTGGGCCTGTTCCTGTGTCGGACTATCGTTGAGGCGCACGGCGGGCGGATCTGGCTGCGCAGCGAGCCGGGGAAGGGCACGACGGTTTTCTTCACCTTGCCGCTGGAGGACGAAGCTCAATGAAAAAGCGCATTCTGGTTATCGACGATGAGCCCCGCATGCGGCGTTTTGTGAGGATGAACCTCGACCTGGAAGGGTACGACGTCATCGAGGCGGATAACGGGTTGCAGGCGCTGGAAAAGGTTCGGGATGAGATGCCCGATCTGGTTCTGCTTGACGTTGCCATGCCGGAGTTGGACGGCTTCGAGACGCTGGAGCACATCCGCGAGTCGTCTTCGGTGCCGGTGATCATGCTGACGGTTAAGAACGACGAGGAGGATCGCATCCGGGGGCTGGACCTTGGCGCGGATGACTACATCACGAAGCCGTTCAGCCCGCGCGAGCTGTTGAGCCGCATCCGCGCAGTGCTGCGCCGGGTGGAGCCGTCAAAGGCGGGGGGCGAAGAGCCGCTGGTGATCGATGAGGACCTGCAAATTGATTTCCCGCGGCGGACGGTGATCGCGCGCGGGGAGCATATCAAGCTGCGGCCGACGGAGTACCGCCTGCTGCTGCACCTGGTGGAGAATGCGGGGTGGATTGTGCCGCAGGAGACGCTGCTGGCGAAGGTGTGGGGGCCGGAGTATCGTGACGACAACCAGCTTTTGCGGCTGTATATCACGTATCTGCGCAAGAAGATCGAGCCGGACCCCGCGAACCCGAGGTATATCCTGACCGAGCGCGGGGTCGGGTATCAGTTTGTGGATTATAAGAAGCAGCAAAGGACGGCGGACTGAGACGGAGCGGAGTCGAAGGATGCTGATTCTGGCTGGCGCGTTAGGGCGCGGCGGAGACGCGCGCGATGAACTCAAACGGGCCAGGGCCGGGCGGCGTCCACAGCAGCGGGCCGAGCACGGTCTCGCCCGGCCAGAGCATCTGCGCTTCCAGGCGGCCAATCGACTCCGAAGGCGCCTGTTCGGCGCCGAGCGCACGGAAGAGTTCCAGGCGGACGCGATACGCGCAGGCCGGCCCGCTGTTGAAGACGCGGGCATAGAGGGCGTTGGCCTGGCCGAGCTTCGACGGTTGCGCGGTCGAACCGGCGTCGGGCGCCTGCCGTAGCCAGACGTCCGGGCTGTTGCGCACCCATGCCTCCATCACGGCGCCCGGCTCGTCCTTGACGCGTAAACCCACGGTCGCGCCGTTTTGCCGCCGTGCGCTGAAGACCGCGTTGGCGTAGCGCACGATGTACGCATAGGGGATGTACCCATAGCCTGTGGCCCACGTCCCCTCCCACGCCCACGGCTGCCATGAGTTTCGCACGAGGAAGTAGCCTCCGCCCGGAGCTTCCGCGTCGTCCTGATAGCCTACGATAGTGAGCGCGTGCCCCTCGCGTACCGCCTCGCCGGCCAGCGGCAGCGTGATCTTGCCCCAACGTTTCATCGCTGATGATTTGAACCAACTGTCGTAGACGGGCAGCGAGAACGCGATCGGCCGACTTTCGGCCAGACAGGTCTTCATTCCGGTGAGGTCGATCCGGTTAAACTCCTGCGTTTCGAGCGTGCGAAATGCAGGATCGCCGTTCGCCGCGGCAACGGGCGGCGGCCCCTGATCCTCGCGGCCGGTCGGTTCGGCGTGGTACGGCCACAGCGACTCAAGCGGCGCGCCGGTTGCGGCAAGGCCGCGCATGCCCAGGGAAAGATAGGTGCCTGACCGGCCTTCCAACCCATCGCGTTGCTTGCACCACCAGTAAAGATACTGCTCCGAGAGGTCCAGGTCGGGCGGCGCGCCCGCGCCTATCTCCAGGCACTCGCGGATCGCAAGCGCGGCGAACGCGACGCACGTGCCACGGTGGCCCTGCCCGCGTAGTGGCGGCAGGCGGTCGAGCAAACTCATAGATTGAGGCAGGATCGCACGGTCGGCGGGCTCATAGCGGGGCAGTGACGCGGCGCGCCGCGCTGATTCGGGTGATTCTTCCAGGATCGCGCCCAGCGGATAATCGAGCTGCGCGGTTTCGATTTCGAGCGGGGAGGTCACGGCGCGCGTCAGCGGCACGAGGCGCTGCGCCGCGTTGACGAGCGGATCGAGCGCGGTGCGGCTGATGCCGAGCAGAGCGGCAAGCGCGCCGCGCACAAGCTCCGTCGTGCCGTAGAGGCCGACAAATTCCTGGGCAGAGGTAATCCAGAGGTTGGCGAGGGCGCGCAGTTGCGCCGCGGTCAGGCCGGGCACGGCGGAAAGCGGCGCCGCGCCCGGAATCAACTCACGAGGAGCCACGAACCCTCCTGCTGTCTCACCCTGCGATGGAGATCAGCTTACGGCAGAGCGGCGCCCTCGCGAACCCGCTGCAAGCGAACCCGCTACAAGCGGCCTAAATAAGCCCGATCTCTTTACCCACCTTCTCAAAGACCCCCAGCACGCGGTCCATCTGCTCGAAGGTGTGGGTTGCCATGTAGCTCGTCCGCAGCAGCTCCCGACCGGGCTGGACGCCGGGCGAGAGCACCGGATTCACAAAGACGCCTTCGTCGAAAAGTCGCTTCCAGACGTAGATGGTGAGCATGCGTTCGCCGATAATCACGGGGATGATCGGCGTGGTCGAGTTGCCGATGTTGAAGCCGAGCTCGCGATAGCCCTTGCGCATGTAGTCGGCGATCTTGCTCAAGTGCTCGACGCGCTCCGGTTCCTCGCGCATGATCCTGAGCGCGGCCAACGCCGCGGCGGCGTTCGACGGTGGGATGCTGGCGCTGAAGATGATTGACCGCGCGTGGTGCTTGATGTAATGCACCACCTGCTCGTCGCCGGCGATGAAGCCGCCGAGCGAGGCGAAGGACTTGCTGAACGTGGACATAATCAAGTCCACGTCGCGGGTCACGCCGAAGTGCTCCCCGGTGCCTTTGCCGCAGCCCAACACGCCCACCGCGTGCGCGTCGTCGACCATCAGCCGCGCGCCGTACTTCTTGCACAGCGGGATGATCTCTGGCAGCGGCGCGATATCGCCTTCCATGCTGTAGAGGCCATCGACAACGACAAGTTTACCTTTGTCTTCCGGCAACCGCTGCAAGATTCGCTCCAGTTCCCCCATGTCCTGGTGGCTGAAGCGCTTGGTCTCGCCGAAGCTCAGCTTGGCGCCATCGACGAGCGACGCATGGTCTTCCTTATCGAGGATCACGTAGTCACCGCGCATCACGAGCGCGCTGATTGCGCCCAGGTTCGCCTGCATGCCAGTGGAGAAGACAAGCGCGGCTTCCTTGCCGACGAACTCCGCCAGCTCGTGTTCGAGCTGCTCGTGCAACTCCAGTGTGCCGTTGAGGAAGCGCGAGCCGGTGCAACTTGTGCCGTACCGCTGGATCGCCTGGATGGCTGCCTCGCGGACGCGGGGGTCGGTCGTGAGGCCGAGGTAGTTGTTCGAGCCGCACATGATGAGCCGGTGGCCCTTGTACGTCGCTTCCGTCCCTTCATTTTCGGTCAAGGCGATGAAGTAGGGATAGATCCCCGCTTCGATGGCCTCCTTGGCTTCGGTGAAGGCATAAGCCTTGTCGAAAATATCCATGAGTGCTCCCCTTATGAAAGATAGCCGTGGTCGACGTACCATTGGTAGGCCCGCTCCGCCGCATTGCGGAACGGCAGCAGCGGGTAGCCCAGCTCGGCCACGGCTTTGCCAGAGTCGAAAAACGCATTGTGGGTGGAGAGGCGAAGCTGATCACCGCTCATAATCGGTCGGCGAACCAGGTGATTCGCCGCGTCCAGCGCGGCGGCGGCAGGCGGGATGATCCAGGGAGGAATTCTCCACCGCGGCGCTTTGCACCCTACCACATCTGCAATGATTCGGGTAATTTCTTTGTAGGTGAGATTCTCGCCGCCGAGGATGTATCGCTCGCCAATGCGTCCGCGCTCGGCTGCCGCAAGGTGGCCGTGAGTCACTGCGTCCACATCTGCCATGCAGACGCCACCGGGCGGCACGGCAGGCATCGAATGCTTCGCCATCTCCACGATCATGCTGCCGGAAATCAGGTTGTGGTCGCCGGGACCGATAACGACCGCGGGGTTAACGATCACCGCGGGCAGGCCGAGCCTGACCGCCTTAAGCACCTCTTGCTCGGCCAGATACTTGCTATGCGCGTAGGCGAAGCGTTTTTCGTGGGGGTCGAACGGCTGCGTTTCATCTGAAGGTTTGCCGTCGCGGCGCACGCCAATGGCCGCGCAGGAGGACGTGTGTACGACGCGCTCTACGTCCGCGCGCAGGCACGCATCCATCACGATGCGCGTGCCTTCAATATTGACGCGGTACACGTCGGGCGCTTTGGCGCGCCAGTAGGAGGAGAGGGCCGCGACGTGAAAAACGAGGTCGCAGCCACGCACGGCTTCGCGCACCGCATCTGGTTCGAGGATGTCGCCGTAGCAGTGTTCGAGGTCCAGCCCCTCCAGAGCGATGAGGGTCGACGCCTTCCGGCGCAGAACGCGTACTTTGTCACCGCGCCTGACGAGCGCAGCCGCAACCTGGCTGCCGACAAACCCCGTCGCGCCGGTGACCAGGACGTTCACAGGCTCTTCTCGTAAATTCGGTAGGTTTTGTAGCGCACGCCGCCAAGCCGCTCGATGATCTGGTTCATCATCGTGTTGCTTTCCAGGATCCATGAGCCTTCGAGCTTCTTGTAGCCGCTCTTGAGGGCCTGCTTCGCCGATTCCAGATAGAAGATAGCGTCTGCGCCCCGGCCGCGATACTCCTCCATCATTCCCATAATGATGAGGCGGACCTGGTTGATCTTGCGACGGTGCCAGAGAAAGCGGAGGATGCCGAAGGGGTACATGCGTCCGCCGCCGGCGGCTTTGAGCGCCTGATGCAGATCGGGCAGCGCGATCGAGACGCCCGCGGGCTTCCCGTCCGAGGTCTCCGCAATGAGGATGAGGTTCGGATCGGCCATCGGCTTGAGGCTCCTTGCCAGGTGGTCGATCTCCGCATCGGTCATGGGCACGAAGCCCCAGTTTTTCTGCCACGCCGAGTTGTAGGCGGCTTTGATCAGCTCGACTTCCTGATCGAAGTTGCTCCAGTTGATCTTGCGCACGCGCAGGCCCTGCTTCTCCATCGCCTTAGAGGCAACCCGGTGCAGCTTCTCCGGCGCTTCAGCCAGTCCCAGCTCGATGTCCCAGATCCAGGCGTACAGGTCCATCGCCTTGCGATAGCCGCACCCTTCGACCAGCTTCGGGTAGTAACGCGGGTTGTGCGTCATCATGACCATCGGGGGCGTGTCATAGCCGTCGATCAGCAGGCCCACCTCATCGTTGGTCGAGAAGTTGAGCGGACCGCGGATGCAGGCCATGCCCTGCAGGCGGCACCAGTCCTCCGCCGCTTGGATCAGCTTGCAGGCGACTTCCTGATCGTCGATGCTCTCGAAGAAGCCCCAGCCGCCGGCTAACTCGTTGTGGACGCTGTTGTGGTTGTCGTTTACAACCGCGCCGACCGTGCCGATCATCTCCCCATTGCGCCGCGCGACGAACAACTGGTAACGCGCATGCTGCCAGAGCGGGTTCTTCTTCGTATCGAAGTAGCCCAGCCGTTCCTCGATGAAGGGCGGCACCCAGCACGGGTCGTCCTTGTACAGCTTGAACCCGAACTTGATGAACTCGGTCATCCCTTTGCGAGTGGTGACTGGTTCGATGACGGTGTTGCTCATAAGACGCTCCGGACCGGTTAGGTTTCGGGAAGATCAGGCGCGGCTCTCCGCCTTAGCGGCTCTCTGAGCCCGCGCAATCAGCCAGTCGAGGACGTTGAACTGCCAGTCGCCCAACCAGCGCGCGGCCAGCGCCGCGGCCTTCATCTCCAGCCCCGGCATGATCGTGTACTGGCCGCGCTTCACGCCCTTCAAGATCGCGGTGGCGACGAATTCGGGCGAAACAACGGCAGTGCCCTCGTAAATCTGCTTCGCCTCAAACGGCTTGTACGGCGCTTCGCCCGCAAGTTGCGGCGTATCGGTGTCAGGCGGATAGACGATCGAGATGCGCACATTGTAGGGCTTCAACTCGATCCGCAGCACGTCGGACAGCCCGCGCAGCGCGTGCTTCGTGGGCGCGTAAGCCGAATAGCCGAATCCTGGCACCAGCGCGGCGCCCGACGCCACATTGACGATGTGACCGGAGCGCCGCGCCATCATCGCCGGCGCGACAGCCTTTATCATGCGCAGCGCGCCGAAGTAGTTGACTTCCATCATCTCGCGGTACAGCGGCAGGTCAAGCTCGTGAAAATAGCCCGGCCGCACAATGCCCGCAGAGTTTATGAGGATGTCGGGCTGGCCCGCTTGCTCGACCACACGAGCGATCGCAGCCGTTGTTTGCTCGTAATCGGCCACGTCGCACTGGACGAAGCCGCACTTCTGGTCGCAGCACCCGCAGACGTCGAGCACCTGACGCGTTGCGGAAGCAAGGCGTTCTTCGTCGCGCGCCAGAAGCCACACATGCGCTCCCTCGCGAGCAAACGCTTGCGCCGTTGCGAGACCGATGCCGCTGGAGCCACCGGTAACGAGAACGATTTTATCGTGGAAGATCATTCGATGGATGCCCGGACGCGTGGAATCAATACGGGAGGAACCTGTATGCGCATTATAGCACGGGTGAGGTTATATGCAAGCCGCATTGAACGTTGTAAACGCGTTTACGTCAACGCCGCGCGGAGCAAAGCAATCGTGAGCATCTTCGTGTCCAGCGCGTATTCGTGTTCGAGCACCGGCCCCACGCATGCAGGGCAGCCGTTCGGGCAGGGGCAGTTCGACACGAGGTCGAGCGCGGCCTGCAAGACGTCGGGCAGGGAGTCGAATAGTTGCTGCGCGTAGCCGACGCCGCCGGGCGTGCGCTCGTATATGGTGATGGTCGGCAGTCCGGTGTTTGCGTCTTGCGGCTCGGCGATGACGCCCAGGTCGCGGCCGTCGCACATGAGGAAGAGGGGCGCGACCCCTTCCAGGAGAGCGGCGGCGCCGCCGAGGCCGGAGCGCGTGCGCACGCCCGATTCGGCTTTGTGGTGGCACGAAGGGCAAAGGGTCACGAGGTTCTCAAGACGGTTGGCGACCTGCCATGCCAGCGCGACCGGCAGTCCTTCACGGCGGCGCTCGTCCGCGGTGAAGGCGCGGAAGGGGATTTTGTGATGCACGTCATGCTGCTTGCCGCCGATCTCGGCCGCGCCGCACCCCTGGCAGCGGTAGCCGTCGCGCTGGCGGACCGCGTCGCGCGTGGCGGACCACCTGGGGCCGTAGTCGTTGGGGTCAGAGAGCCACTCGCCCGCGGCCTTCAGCGCCTCTACCGTGCGTTCTGTAAAAGCGAGCCGACATGCCTGCGTGTCGAGAACCTGTTCGGGCAGGTCGACCTCGCCGAAGCCGAGCAACTCGCCCGTGCCGCGGCGCAGAATTTTGTAACCCGTGGCCTGGGAGGTCACGCGCGCGTCGCCCCACCCGGAATGATAGGGCCGCGTTTCGTCCTCCTGCGCGGCGTGAAGCGCGGTGAGCTCGATCTTCTCGCCGATGATGGGCCGCGTGTAATACTCCGCGTCGATGGCGCGCACCTGCGCCAGCCCGGCCTCCCAGTCGAGCGACTCCACGACGTAGGGTGCGCCTTCATGCAGGTAGACCGCCCCTTTGTAGAGCAGGAGCGGCACACTCTCGCGATCGAGCTCGCCGATGACGACCGGCTTGCCGTCTTCGCCGCGCGCCTGAATGACGACGCGGTCCGCGTCCGCGCTGCGCAGGCTAAGCGCTTGCTGGGGATTACCTTCGCCGGCCCAAAAAAACTTCCCGTTTGAGAGGTAGAGCTGGCCCGCGTCAACCAGGTCGGCGAGCAGCGCGGCAATGCGTTCTTGCCCCGGCGCGGACATAGCCGCGCCGAGACCTTCGCCCGCGCGCAAGGGCAACTCGGCCGCGGCACAGAGGAGATGCCCGGAGAGGATGATCTCGTTGTCCGGGTTGATGCGCGCGTGTTCGGGCGAGCGGCTGAGCAGCCACGACGGGTGCGAGAGGATGTACTGATCGAGGGGGCCGCCGCCCGCAACCAGCACCGCGGCGCTCACGCCATGCCGCCGGCCCGCGCGGCCCATCTGCTGCCGCGCGCTGGCGACCGTGCCGGGGTAGCCTGCGAGGATAGCCGCGTCCAGGTGGCCGATGTCGATGCCGAGTTCCAGGGCGTTAGTCGTAACTACCGCGGAGACCCTCCGCTCACGCAACGCATGCTCGATCTCGCGGCGGTCGGACGCAAGGTAGCCACTGCGGTAGCCGCGCGCCTGCTTGCGCTGCGCAGGGGGGAGGGCGTCGCGTAGCTGTGTCAGCATTAGCTCAGCGGCGAGCCGCGCGCGGCCGAAGACGATGGTCTGGACGTCATGCTCAAGGAAGTGCGCTGCGAGGTCGGCGGATTCCTGCCCCGCGCTCTTGCGGATGCCGAGGTCGGGGTCAATGATCGGTGGATTGTATAGAATGATCTGTTTCTCGCCCTGCGGCGCGCCGTCCTGCTCCGGCCCGACGAGGGTCACGGGCGCTTCGATGAGCCGCGTGGCGAGGTCCTCCGGGTTGGCGATGGTGGCGGAGGCGAGGATAAACTGCGGATCGCGGCCGTAGAAGCGGCAGATGCGGCGCAGACGGCGCAGGACGTTGGCGACGTGCGAGCCGAAGACGCCGCGGTAGACGTGCATTTCGTCGATAACCACCGCGGCGAGCGAGCCGAAGAACGCGGCCCAGCGCGGGTGTTGGGGCAGCACGCCCATGTGGAGCATGTCGGGGTTCGACAAGATGATGCGCGCGCCGTCGCGGATCTTCGTCCGCGCGGAAGAGGGAGTGTCGCCGTCGTAGCAGGCGGGTGACGCGTTGAGCGGAACCGCCGCAGTCAGCGCACTGAGTTCAGTCAACTGGTCGTGCGCCAGCGCCTTGGTCGGGAAGAGGTAGAGCGCGCGGGCGCGCGGCTCGGACAGCAGGCGCTGGAGGACGGGCAGGTTATAGCAGAGCGTCTTGCCGCTGGCCGCGGGCGTGGCGACGACGACGTTTGACCCGCCGAGCGCGGCTTCGACCGCCGCAGCCTGATGCGTGTAGAGCGCGTCGATGCCGCGTCCGCGCAGCGCAGCGCTGAGGCGCGAGTCCAGCTTTTCAGGGAAGGGCGCGCAGGAGGCCGCCCGCGCGGGGACGCGCTCGATCCGGGTGACGTTCTCCATAAAGCGGGGATCGAAGCGGAGGGCGAGAAGGGCGGACTCGATGGACATGCGCGTATTATACCGGATAAAGACGATCCGCAGATTACGCAGAGCCGCGCCGGCTGGCCGTTAGAGAGTAATCTGCGGATCGTCTTTATCGAGAGTTACGGTCGTGCCAGCGCGAACTCGAACTCGCCGACGCGATTGGAGAGCGCCGCCGATGCGCTCCCGCAGGCGTTGACCGCCTTTGCGACGTAGGTGTAGTTGTTCGTCGTGTTGCCGAGCGCGGCGGTGGTGAGGCTGGTAGCGGTGACAATCTGGCAGGCGTAGGGCGCGGGGCTGGCGCAGTTGCTCCCGGGCGTGAAGTAGGGCTTGTTCGCGGCGGACCAGATTTCGTAATGGTCCACGCCGCTCACGGCGGGCCAGGTAAGCTTCACGTTCGTCGCGTCAAGTTTCGCGATTGCGAGGTTGGTCACGTTCCCCGCGGTTGGACACGCAATGTTCACGATGCTGACCGACTGCATTACCATGCCTTCGTAGCTGCCGCCCCAGGTCATCGAGTAGGTGTTGAAGTCCCAGGTGTCGTGGATGTAGACCTTGCTGCCGGAGTCGTCGTAACCGACGCCGACAACCGTGTGTCCGGCAAGATTGATCATGACGGGCCGGCCAGCGTCAATCTCCGCCTTGTACATGGTGAACGTGAAGCCGCCGCCGTTGTTGCTGGTTTTCTGGTTGTAGCAGGTCGTGACCGTATAGCCACGCGCCTCATAGAAGAGCTTGCGGCCATAGCTGCCGTCGTCAGTCGCGCCGTAGGAGGGCATGTCCGCGCAGTCGAACGGGCCGGAGGAGGAGGACCAGTTGTAGAAGACCGTCGCGCCGTCGACGTTGTCGTACTGCGACTGGCTCGTCTTCATGTAGTCACCGATGGCGTCGCCGTACGCGTGCTGCGTCCAACCCTTCGTGATGTAAGGATCGTCGGCCTCGCTGCCGTAGGCCACCCAGTAGTCGTCGATGGAGCCGCGCGTCGAGCGTCCGTCCAGGCCGTTGCGCGACGCGGTGAGTGGGCATTGCGCGTAGGTGTCGCCCGCGCCGTCTTTCCATGTGCCCCAACTGCTGCTATCCATCGGCATGACGCCGCCGTTGGTCGGGCCGGTGTAGACGTTGCTCCACGCGCTGCGGTCGTAGTAGGCCGCGATCATCGCGCCGGAGGTCGCGGAGCAGCCGAAGGACCACTCGTAGGCGGGCACGGAGAGGGTCTTGCTGGCTGCGGTGGACTCCGTGGCGGGCGAAACCGGGATGCGCTCAATGCCGGCAGGCGGCTGCGGCGGACCGGCAATAACGGCGCGCTCGATGGTCGCGCCGTTTGGCAGCGCAATCGTCTCGACGCTGTAGCCTGGCGGCTGCGGCGCGGCTGCCGCGCCGTGCGCAAAGACGGTGAGCAAGAAAATGACGAAGAGAATGAGTGGGAGGGGTTTCTTCATTTGCGTGTTCCATAACAACGAGAGACTTGCGATTTCGCGTGGCAAGAGAATGCCGCGCGGCAACGTTGCTGAGATTGTTAACGAACGAACAGTCCATAGGATGCGTTGACAGCGCGCATGGCGTCGTCTATTATAGCGCCCGACTGCTATAGTAGGGCCGCTAACGATAATCAATTGAGGCCGCATGTTCGATCCAACCCAACCGCTGCCCGCAGGGAAACTGCCCCTGCCCTTCCTGGAAAAACTGCTGACGCGCTTTGCGCCGCACGACCCGCGCATTGTGGTCGGGCCGCGCGCGGGAGAAGACGCAGCCGTCTTCGACCTCGGTGATCGCTACCTCGTGGCGAAGACGGACCCGATTACCTTCGCCACGAGTGAGATCGGGTGGTACGCGGTAAACGTCAACGCGAACGATGTGGCGGTGATGGGCGCGCGGCCCCGATGGTTCCTCGCGACAGTGCTTCTGCCCGCCGGCAAGGCGACGGGCGAGCTGGCGGAAGACATCTTCCGGCAGATTTATGAGGCGTGCGACGCGCTCGGTGTCAGCCTGGCTGGCGGGCATACGGAGCTGACCGTCGACCTGAACCGGCCATTGGTGAGCGGGACGATGCTGGGCGAGGTGGCGCCTGATAAGATGCTGATGACCGCAGGCGCGCGGCCGGGGGATCGCGTGCTGCTGGTCAAGTCTGCGCCGATTGAAGGCACCGCGCTAATCGCGCTGGAGCGCGAGGCCGCGCTGCGCGAGCGCGGCTACGACGACGAGTTTATCTGCCGCGCGCAGCGGTTCCTCCACGAACCGGGCATTAGCGTCGTTGCGCCCGCGCTGATTGCCGCAGCCGCGCCGGGCGTCCACGCGATGCACGATCCCACCGAGGGTGGGGTGATGACGGGTCTGCTGGAGATGGCGCGGGGAGCAGGGGTTGGGATGACCGTCGACCTCGATGCGATCCCGATTGCGCCGGAAGGCGCAATCCTGTGTCGCGAATTCGGGTTGGACCCGTTGGGGACGATTGCGTCGGGCGCGGTGCTGGTGGCGGTGGCGGATGAGGGCGCAAGGGCGCTGGTTGAGGCGCTGGCGCGAGAGGGTTATCCCGCGACTGTCATTGGCGTGGTGGTGGAGGCGGACAAAGGCCTGACTGCGCAACGAAGTGGGCGGTCGGTCGAGTGGCCTCTGTTCGCCACGGATGAAATTACGAAGATATTCGCATGAAGCGCGGCCCAGGCTGAAGCTTACGCGACGGGTGTCCCGTCTTCTTTCTCCACCCCCGCGCGCACCAAGAGCAGGCGCAGCCCATGCTCCCCCAGCAGCGCCATGAGCGCGGGCCAGACCAACAGCGCCAGCACGGGCAGCGCGATGCTGAGCGCGGTGAGGATGAGCGCCACGAGCAGCAGCAGCGCGGCAAAGAGAGGGTTGGCGAAGGTGGCGAGCGCGGCCATTTTGTAGGCGCGCAGGATGCCCGGCTCTTCGAGAGCCGCGTAAAACGGGTAGACGAAGAACTGCATGCCGAGCCAGAAGACGGCGAGGTAGATCCAGACGATGGAGAAGAAGCGCAGGATTTCGCTTGTCTGGAAGAGGTAGAAGATCGCGTTGAGCAGGATCAGCGCGAGGACGATCATTGCGATGGCGCTCAGCGCGAGGCCGCGCTTCCAGTCGCGCTTGAGCGCGTCGAGATAGTCCAGGCGGTCGTGCGGCTGGTTGCGGATGACACGGCGGCACACCGCAGCCAGCGCAACCGTTGCCGGTCCTGTCGGGATAGCAATAACCGGCGCCAGCCACCACGGCCCGCCCGACGTGAAGAACGCCAGGCCGAGCGCCGCGGCGCCCGCGACGAAAATCCCCCCGGTAATCCACCACAGCAGGCTCATCCCGATCAGGAAGAACAGATCCTCGTACAGGCTGACGAGGCCGCGCCACGCGACGGAGAACGCCCTCATGCTGTCACCGCCTCCAGCGCCGCGCGCTGAATCTCCGCGTTGGCAAGCTGCCTGTTGTGCGACACGTCGGGGAGATACTCGATCAGGCTGCGCGGCTCGGGCGCGGGGCCGGTGCGTAGGGTCATGCGGATGCTCTTTCCGTCGATGAAGGGGCGGGAGTGGCAGCGGACGTGCGGGATGTCGCGTGCGCTTTCGGCTGCAACGACCAGGTCGCCGAAGCTCACGGTCTGGTCGACAAGGGTCAGGCTGTTCGCCTGCACGCGGATGCTGTAGCGGATGTCGCCGTAGAAGGTGTGACAGGCGACCTCTTTTGGCATCGTGCCGGGCAGGTTAAGTTCGCGCAGGAGCGCGCTGTCCGGGTGTAGCTGCTGGTAGATCGGCGTGTCGGTGAGGAGCACGCGGCCGTCGGGCAGCTCGCGGGCGGCGGAGCGGCGCGCGGCGAGCTGCTGCTGGCGGAGCGCGGCGTTTAGCTCGCGCGCGATGCTGGCAGGATGGGCGGGCGCGAGGCCGAGCCGTTCGAGCAGGCGGATGAACCACCAGGCCAACGAGCCGCGCGGCACGAGGTCGGTCAGGCGGAGCAGGTCGACGCCGCGGTGGGGGCTGCCGATGGTGATGAGCCGCCCCACGTTGCCGCGGTAGAGCGCACCGAACTCGTCGGGCGTGGACCGGCTGAGGTAGTAGCGCGCGACGATGCCGCCGAGGCTGTGGCAGATGAGGGTGACGCGCGGCGGCCCGCCCTTCGCCACGCTGTTATTACTCAACTGGTCGATGCTGCACAGCAGCCGCTCGTCGGTTGAGAGGTTCGCGCCGGCGAGGCGGGCCGCTATGGCGCGCAAATCGCCCCGGTTGTTGTACGTCCCATCGTTTGCGACGCCGTAATCGAACGCGCGCACGAAGTTCGGGTCCAGGTCGCCCTCGGCGATGAGTCGCTGGCGGAACCCTGACTCGGTCCAGACGGTCGGCAGCCCGTCGAAGCCGTGAATAAGCATGATGGGAAGCAGACGGGGCATTCGCGCACCTTATCGATAGGGTAAGAAGCCTGTTAAGCTGCGAGGACGATCTCCTGCAGCAGCCGCGCAGCACTGGTCATGTCCTCGATGGCGATGTGTTCGTTCGGGGTGTGGACTTCGGCCATGCCAGTGCTGATGATCGCGCAGTAGATGCCGTGCTCGGCGTAGATGTTGGCATCGGTGCCGCCGCCCGACGCCTTAATCATCGGCGTCCAACCCAGCTTCGTGATTGCGTCCGCCGCGGCCTGCACGACCGGGTGATCGTCGGCCAGTTTGTACGTTGTATAGCGGCGCTTCAGCTTGAACTCGACGCGCGCGCGGTTGCGTTCGGCCGCTTCCTGAAAAGCGGCGGCCATCGCAGCGGTTTGCATGGCGAGCTTGTCGTCGTCGCGGCTGCGCGCCTCGCCCTTGATAAAAACATAATCGGGCACGATGTTCGTGGCGAAGCCGCCCTGTATCACGCCGATGTTCGCGGTAGTCTCTTCGTCGATGCGGCCAAGGGGCATCGCGGCTATAGCTTCGCTGGCGACTTTGATCGCGTTGACGCCCTTCTCCGGCTCCGCACCTGCATGCGCGGTGCGACCATGCACCTTAACCTCAATGCTGTCCTGGCTCGGCGCGCTGGTGACGATTACCCCAGAGGGGCCGCCAGCGTCGAGCACATAGCCGCGGCGGGAGCGGATGCGGCTTTTGTCCATCTCGCTCGCGCCTTTCAAGCCCATTTCTTCACTGACGGAGATGACCGCTTCGATGGGTGGATGCGCCGCGCCGTCTTCCTTGAGCGACTGGATCACTTCGAGGATGGCTGCGACGCCGGACTTGTCATCGCCGCCGAGGATGGTCGTGCCGTCGGAGTAGATAACGCCGTCGCGGATTTGCGGCTTGATGCCGCGATCCTGCCCGACCGTGTCCATGTGCGCGCTGAGCATGATCCACTCGCCGGGCCGTGAGCCGTCAAAGCGCGCGATCAGGTTGTGAATGGCGTCGGCCTCGCAGACGCCGCCGAGCGCTTCGAAGCGCCGGATCAGTTCTTTGCAGATTTGCTCTTCCTCACCGGAAGGGCTGTCGATGGCTACCAGGTCCAGAAAGGTTTGAACGAGCCGCTCCTGATTGATCAAGTCTCACCTCGTTAAGGTCCGGGCGCTA
>CAZPTI010000033.1:0-24434 GCA_964588925.1 uncultured Anaerolineales bacterium
CCGACCCCCGCAGCGCCTCAAACAACGCCCCGCGAATCGCCGACCCCTTATGCTCGTTCAACCGAATCGGCGTCATCGCCGCGCATTGGATGTGGAGTTGGTGTACGTGGAAGGTGTCCATCTTTGACCTCGCGTTACTTAGAAATCGAACCGCTCGTATAATGTGAAGCTGCGGCTTGAGCGGGTCATGCGATACGGCAGCACGATATGGCGAAGTATCCGCTCTTTGCCCAACGTGATGCCTTTGTCACCGAACACGTTCGCGTGTTCGAACGTAACGTTCGGTCCGAAGTCGTCCAGCAACTGCAAGACCCCCAACGGAAAACCGGCCGGCTGACCCGCTGTGAGCTCAGTGTGCTGACCGGGCAGATCATCCGTCACAACTGGCTCGCTCCGTAGTTGCGCGAACCCGCCACGTTTGCCCAGGTAGTTGACTTGCAGCAGCAGCGGGATCAGTCGTTCAGGCGCCAGCCCTTGAAAGGCAAACCGCACCACGCCCGCGAAGTGGACATATTCACGATAGGCGATGGTGTTCTTGAACGGCCAGTCTCCTTCGCCCAGTGCACTTTCAATCGCAGCCGCCTTATCCGCCGGTTTGATGTTCTTCAGTTCGTTCTTCCGCAGAATCTTGGTGAACGTCGTATTGACGGCTATTTGGTCAGGCAGGCGAACCGCGATTCGCAGGCTCACAAGCGCCGGGAAGAGCGCGCGTCCTGCGGCCTCCCCTTCCGTCCTCAAACAGGCATCGAGCAAGGCCATCTTCATACTGAAGGGCGTCGGCGTGATCAGCGTTTTGCCACCGGAACTCGTCGCCGTTGCCGCACGCAGGCTAAACAGCGCGGTCGGCAGATACTCAGCAAGCACCCACATGGGACCTCCCTTCGCCGGGTCCGACCCATGCCATCACACAGTAATCCGGTAGGGAGCCGTGCTGTCCGCCAGTTCCGCCATGATGTCCGCGAACTCGCTGAAGCGGCTGAACTTCCGCAGGGCAACCGCGCCGGGCCGCATCCGGTTCAGCACGTCCGCAATCCGCTCGATTTCCTTGTCATAGTCGGGATTGAGCGGGCTAACCGTCGGCGCGGGTAGCACCTGCGTCGTGTAGGTAACGGCGCCTTCCGCGGCAACCAGATGCGGCAGTTGCGTTGAGCGCATGGCGCCATTAAGCGCGATGAAGCTATGCAGGACGCTCTCGATGAGCGCTCGATAGCGGAGCAGGCGCTGGGCGTCGTCCACGGGGTAGCGGTGCGCAATGTCGTTATACCCGATGCGCGCCACCTCGTAATGGTTTACGAATGCATAGACGCCCGACGATGCAGGCCGATGGAACGGGATCTGTCCCAGGTTGGCCGCGCGTTCGGTTTCCGTCTTGACTTGGCCGGTCCCGGACTGCGCGCGTTCGGCAGCGTACTTGACGTGGAAGTACGAACCGGTGGTCGTCTGTTCCTGGCCCGCCTCGTTCACCGGAACGCCGACCACCCACCCGAACTCCGCCACGCTCTTGCGCGGAGTGGAGCGACCGGCCGTCAGCAGAATGCCTTCCGTATCGCACAACGCGCACCGCTGCAACATCAGGTCGATGGCTTCGCTGTCGCGCTTGCCGTTGATCTGGGCCTGATACTCAGTGTCAGCGCTGATGCGATTTGCGTCGAAGACCTTGCACCCGCTGCACAGCGGGATGTCCTGCCGCCCCTGCGCGATGTGATGGAAGTGCTCGGCCTGGATATGCTTCAGCATGTCCCCGCTGATCGCGTTGACGTTGTACAACTGCTTGTCCGCGGCCACGATGTCGACCATACGCGTCTGGAGCTGGTTGCCCTCGCTGCCCTCGTTGTTCAGGCTGTGCATGTCGAGGGTCAGGCGGGCGGAAATAGAGAGTGAGTAAACCTGGGTGGTCATCTTGTGCTCCTTAGTTGTTGATTGTGGCATTGGGTTCGGCGAAAATCTACTCGCCGTCGGGCGTCAGTTCGTTCTGCTCGGTCTTTTCGTCGTGCGGCTGATCCGGGTCCTTCGGCGAGCGCGCATAGCCGAACGCAACCAGCAAATTGGCAACCGTCTGCGAGCCATAGCGGTCGATCAAACCAACCACTTCGGCGAGATCTTCCGTGGTCACGCCGGGCCGCCGCACAGGGGGCTTCGCTTTGTAGCGTTCCAACACCTGGCCGTTCTCCTGATTGTAGGCGTAGACGAACTCAGACAGGGCCTGGATGAAGCGGTCGGGATAAGCCGCCTGGCGCAGCAAATCCGTCCCGAGCCCGTACCGGATGTCATACGGTCCCTGGTTGCCCTTCGCCTTGAAGAACTGCGGATTGACCGTGCTCAACCGGATGGCCGTTGCGACGCGCTGAAAGCCGCTGTTTTCGATGATTGCGCCAAGCTTCTGATCGTGTGACGTCATTAGAACCTCCAGTTGGGTTGTGCTCAAGCGCGGCGCCCATTCGCCGCGTTCCATGCGAGACATCAAGAGCGCGCTGTATCCGCCGGTAAACTCAAAGAAAGCGCGCAGATCATGGCCGGAAACGAAGTTGCGATAGGCAGTCAGCAGCCGGCCACCCTCTGCTTTGCCTTCATCCAGGCTCGTTATAACCTGCCGGTGTTCTTCGATCAGATTCCGATAGGCGACTCCCTGCTCCTTTGTGCTCACGGGCATCCAGCGCGGCAGCGCAACCTCAGACAGATTCAGCAGGGCTACGGCGCTGCCCAGGTCTTTATAGAAGGCCGTTGCCAGCCCCCGCACATGGTTGCCCGGCTCCTCGCCCCATTCGGGATCGTCCGCCTGTCCCTCGATCCACTGCGCCAGGAACACGTCCGTATAGCGCAGCGCGGCGAGCACGTCCATCTTGATCGCCGTGGTCTCCCACAGCGTGGCGCCAAACTGCTTGTAGACGTTCTTATGAATGCGGTACTGGATGTTGCAGGGATGGAGGACATAGGTCTTGCGGTCGCGCGGTCCTTTCCCCGCTCCGCCTTTCGCCACCTTGACGACGCGCGGCGCGCCTGCTTGGAACAAACCGACAAATTTCAAGTACTCCAGTAACCAGAAGCCTTCGGGATTTCCGATCTTGTCAGCCCCATCAGCTTTAGCGCGATTGATCCCCTTCCCCATCGCTGGATTGAGGACTTGAACCGGCGTTGCGCATTCTTTCGTTGCCAGCTTGTGTTGCTTCGCCAGTTGTTTCCACAAGGCAGTTGCGGACGCCTCGTCGTTCGGCGTATTGGCGAATAAGCCCAGGACCAGGCGCACAACGTCGGCGAAGCAAGCCTTGCACTCAAGCCAACCCTCGACCACCTGCGCATAAGCAGAGATCGCACCCATCTGGTTGATTTGCGCGATAATCGACCAATCGCTTCGCGGCGGCTTTAGTTGGGCCAGCATCGGAAACTCGTCTACGCTCGCGCCCGGACGGCGGGCCGCGGGCGGCAACTGCTTCAATTGCTCAAAGTAAGTTGTATTTCTGGCGCGTTCCGCCTCGTAATCGACCACCTCCCCTGTCCACATCGCCGGCCGCTTCTTGCTTTTCGTCTCGATGAACGGCAGCATGGAGAACCACGCCACATTCTCCGCGCCAGGTTGTAGTTGCGCGGCCAGCTTGATGGTGAAGTGGCCCCCGTCGTCGCGGATGCGCAACTCAGTCGTCCCGTGCTGCTCCTGCTGTAACTGGAACAGCAGCTCGGTCACGCCGAAAGCCAGCAGGACATCCGCAAAGGTGTCAGTCGTCTTGTCGATGTAGTATTGGTCTTGGTACATTGCGCCTCCGTTTGGGTTGTTCAGCCTCGAAGTCGTCGACCCACAGTTTCAACTGAACTGATTCGCGCAACTTCTTCCGCTCATTATAGGTTTGCGTTTTTTCTACACTGAGCGCATACTGACGGCAGAAGTGTTGGAGCTTCTGCGCTTGCGGGCCGGGCAGCTTCCACGCATTCCGGGCCTCGTCCCATTCTGCCAGCTTAAATTGCTCGCGAAATTCGGTAAGGAGGGCCGAAAAACGCGACCTGTTTCCGATGTTCTCGAACCGAACCCATACTTGATACTTGTCAGCGCTAATTAAGGCAAATCCCATCTGGCACTCCCTTTCCTATTTTCATCTTATGGGGTGACGAAAAGGAGTGTACACCGAATCTGTTGCCCTGTCAAGAGGACTTTTTTGGCGTTTTGGTTTCGATCACCTACAATGCTTATATTAGTCGATTCACGGCCGAATGCTGAAACATAAGTAGAAACTAGGATGGGCGGGCTTTTGATCCGTTTGAGGATACTCCCGCGCCCTTCACCATTCTATCTGCTCAAGCTGCGTTGATCCGCCATCCGCAGGATGCGGACGACATACAGGTATGCAAGCAACTCCTGGCTTGAGTCGAAGTCGATTCGCCGGTTTCCAATTCCTCCCTGACCCACCTGCCAGGCAGGACGTTTTGCGCCCTTCACGTTAATTCGTCGCGCAATCTCCTCAAAGGCGCCTGCCGCGGCTGTATCAGCCTGATAGCTACCATGATCGCCCTCGGCGCCAGCTGAGTGGTGGCCGATGACGGCTGTCAAAGCCGCTCGCACCAAAGGAAGTTGCCCATTCAATTCCGCCATCAGCACCGGCATCGCTGCCGCCGCTCCTTCGACTGCGTGATTCGGGCGCTCCTTTTTCCGCTTGATGTTGAGTGCCTTCTCCTGCTCATCTCCCGCGTTGTAATCCGTGTGAGCCAGCATCACGTCCCCCGCCACGCGCAGGTCGACGCCGCGCAGGATGCTCACCTCCTCCTGCCACCGGTGCGCCCACCGCTGCCAGCGCGCATCCAGCTTGCCCAGGTCGTGCGCAGCAATCACCAGTCGCGCTAATTGCGTAAGCGCCCCTGGCTCCCACCCGTAACGCGCCTCCGCCTTACCGAGCGCATAGGCCATTTCGTCCAGCAACGGCTGGCGTCGCTGTCCATCCAGCCGTTCGATAAACGGCTGCTCACACACCCGGAGCATCCGTTGGACGTGTTCCTGCAACGTCTCGCGCTCGTAGGAAAAAGGCCCGTCGTCGCGCCGTATCCGCTTGGCCGGAGGCGACTTAAAGCCGGGGTCACCCTGCTTTGCGAGTCGCAAACCTTCACTGGCAGAATAATGAGCCAGGCGAGGATTTGCCGCCAAAACCAAGCAACCGGGAACCTGCTTCTCGTTTGTAACCAATTGCCACTTCCATATGGTCTTGCTCCGCGTGCCCTCTGTCTCGACGACCGGCTGCGCCCAGTACATCACCCATTGCTCACCCAGTTCGTCCGCAAGGGCCGCCATCTCCTTGTAGGCGCCAATCGCCGTGCCCACCTGCACGCTGATCCCTTCCAGCGCCCACGGGTTCTCGATACTTTGCGGTTCCGGGTGAACGATAATCGTGCGGCTGTCTGCGTCCCGGATCAGCTCGCTTGCCGTGCCCCGATCTTGCGTCCGAATCGTGGCCGTGATCTTGTTAGCCCGGACCCCGCGGTTCGCCTCCAGTTCTTCAAGCACGCGCCTATCGGCCGCGCCATGCGCCTCGTCAACCAGCGTCATCTCATCGTCAAAGGTATATACAGCTTCGGATTGCCGCTCGAGGCTCGCCCAGGTCAGGTCCGTAATCTCCCGCTGCTCTTTTCCGATATAGGGTGCATACAACGCGCGGCCTTCATCGTCCATGGGCAAGCGATAAACGCGCACATCCCCCGCTTCCCCCACATAGCGCGCACACCGGCCGGCGCGTTGTAGCACGGAAGAGGCGGGGGCGAGCTCCGTGTGCAGCCACTCTGACGTAATGTCGACACCTACTTCTGCCGCCTGTGTCGTCACCAGAATCGCGCTCTTTACCGTGTACTGCTGCTTGTCTTTGCCGAACTCGCGTCTTAACCACGCCTCCGTCGCATCCCGGTCTTGCCGCAGAAACCGCGAGTGCAGCAAGCGCACCTCGACCCCGTCCGCGCCTTGCAACGCTTCGTAGATCGCCTGCGCGCGCTTGACCGTGTTGCAGAAAACGACGGACCGTGTCTGATGCGCATTCAGGACCTGCTCCGCCGTAAGAGGCGCGTCTACGGTGCGCATGCGCCGCGTTTTTTGCTGCGACGGAATCTTGCGCGCTTCATCCCCGCTAACGATGACCGGCTCGGCCCCCAACAGCCGGGCCAACGAAGCCACCTGATTCTGCGAAAAAGTCGCGGTCATTACCAGAAACGGCGTAATGCCTTTAATGAGTTTTAGCATATGGAGCGTCGTTGGCAGCGTCGAGCCGGGGTCGAGCAGATGCAACTCATCGACCACCAGATACGAGGACAGCACCGCGCCGGCATTCAGGTTGGCCTGTCCGCTCCCCAGCGCGTAGGGGATGTTCAGGAAGTTGCTGAGCGTCTGATCAATGGTAGTGAAGATCAAATCGCCTTCGAGTTTCGGGTCTGCCGATTCCGCGCCCGTCTGGATCGTTACAGCCAGTTCTGAGCCCCAGCCATAGTCCTTGATCGTGTCTCGCCATTCTTCATTGAACTGTGTTGCCAGAACGCGCATCGGCACCGAGTAAATGCACTTGCGGGGAAACTTATCTGCGGGCAGATGCCGACGCGCATGCAAATACGGCAACAGGGCCGCGTGCGTCTTGCCTGCGCCCGTCGGCGCTTGCAGCACCACACTTTTGCCGCTCAACAGTAGTTCGGCAACGCGCTCTTGATAAGGATAGGGATCCATCTCAAGCCCCTCCAAAGAAGTCACGGAATGTCTGTTTCAAGCTGGGCGTCGCACCGCTTCCCGCCTCGCCTCGACTTGCTTGCCATCCATACAGTTCCGCAAGACGGCGCGTTTCGCCCGTCATTTCGCGGCGCAACTCGTCCGGCCCCAACACCTCGCACGCCGCGCCCCATCCCCTCACCCACGGAACCAGTTCCCGCCACTCGGCGACCTGCGCGGTCCAGATGCAGGCTTCATCCTCGCCGTCCTCGATCTTCTGGCTCGGATGCCACACGCTCTCCTTCAACCTGCGTTGCGCCGGCCCCGGCGCAAACCGCAGCTTCACCTCGACCGGCTCGCCCTCGCCATACCAGATGCCCCACGCGTGTTGCAGCAACTGCCGCTCATCGAAGTCCTCCGGCAACGCAAATGGCTCGCCTGTCAGCACGGCCCGCTCGATCCGCTCCACCTTGTACGTGACCACACTTTCGAGCACGTCAGAATATCCGATGAGATAAGTGCCGTCACCTAGCAAAGAGGGTTCGATCAGGTACGGACTGAAAAGGCCGGTGTGAGATTGCTTCGCCCGCAGCCCGCGGTGCGTCACCCGCACTTTGCGCTGGCTGACCCAGCCTTCCGCAATCGCTTCCATGACGCGGACCCGCTCCGGTTGCCCTTCCTGCTGGAGCACGTTCTCGGCCGCGCGCAGCAACTGTTCGGTCATCGGTTGCCGAAGTGCAGCAGCCAGTTTTTCGATAGCCGAGGCAACGTGCGGTTGCGACACGCGCGTCTGCCTGGACGCGCGGCGCGCCGCAAGGTAGAGCGCCAACGCCTCGTGCAGGTTCAGGCGAATCTCTGAGATATAGCGGTTCTTGTCGATC
This sequence comes from uncultured Anaerolineales bacterium, assembly GCA_964588925.1. GTDB lineage: Bacteria > Chloroflexota > Anaerolineae > CG2-30-64-16 > CG2-30-64-16 > JALOOB01. The sequence goes on from CAZPTI010000033.1 coordinate 7,540, forward strand.
TTGTAGTGTCCGGGCGGATCCTCGACAAACGGGTACTTCGTTTCCAGCTCAGACCGATCCTTGAACACGGTGGTCCGGTTAACATCCAGTCGCTTTGCCAGTTCGATATCTGTCCACGCGCGCTGGATGTAGAGCCGTTTCAGTTCTTCGAGTCGCTCGGAGCGTGCCATTCCTCTGCTCATCGGTCCATCCTTGTGCCCTTGGTGGTTATCGCCGGGACGGCAGATGCTGCTGGTTGCCGCCACATCATACGCCCCAGCGCTCCGCATTCCGCAACAAATCGCAAACTCACCGCTTGAAAGGCCACAATCGGCCCCGGTCGTCTTCGCTCAACAGCCTTCCGGCATCTTCCAGATTTGGCAGGGCCCGCATCACGGAGGAGCGGGGAATGTCCAAACCTTTCGCAATGTCGCTCGGCTTACTGCCTGGATGCCGGACTACGAACTCGTCAACTTCTTTCAGCCGTTCAGGGTCTGCTTGCCGTGCCATCGTGCGCCTCCTGTCGTCCGTGGGATTGCTCCCAGGCTAAGAGCGGCGCGTTGCTGGTACGGCAACAGTAGTATGCAAGTTTGGTAAGGAGAAAACGAATCGCCCGCATGCAAAACCATGCGGGCGACTCAAGAGGCCACGGGGACACCCGCGTCCCGCAGGCCGGCGGCGGCGAGGACGGCCGCGCGGCCGGTTCAAATCATATCACCTTAAGGAAGGCACGCAAAGTTGAAAACGCGTGCGCGGGCCGTGCGGATCGACGGCCGCGTTTAGCAGCTTGCGCGGCGTCCTGTGTTATAATCATTTGCGCCCCGGCATGTGGCCGGGAGTTTTCTTTGTTTGGACCTGGCACATGACAACGGCGCGCACTGCCACGAGAGCAGTCGGCAACGGTCTCCGCGAATACGGCGCTCGCATCCGGCTTTTCCGCCCAAACGCCCGGCTCTACCTCGCCAACCTCGTCATCACCGGCGTGGCGATGGGCGTGTTCCGGCTCATCTTCAACTTCTTCGTCCTCGCCCGCGGGTTCGACGAAACCCTGCTCGGCTCGCTCGTCACGGTCAACAGCCTCACCTCGCTGATCGTCGCGCTCCCCATCGGCTACCTGGCCGACACGCTCGGCCGCAAGCGCTCGCTGCTGCTGGCCGGCGCGCTGACCAGCGCGTCCATCGCTTTGATGGTCGTCGTGCCCACCGTGCCCATGCTCTACGCGGCCAATATTCTGTTTGGTGTAAGCCAAAGTTTGGCCGCGGTGACCAACAGCCCCTTCCTCATGGAGAACAGCGGTGAGTCAGAGCGGACCTACCTCTTCAGCTTCTCGTCGGGCCTGCAAATGGCGTCGCAGTCGGTCGGCAACTGGGTCGGCGGCATGCTGCCGGGGTGGATCGCCGTAAGCCGGGGGATCGACGCGACGAGCGTGGAGGCGTACGGCGTCGCGTTGCTAATGATGGCGGGCGTCGGCGCGCTCGGGCTGATCCCCCTTGCGCTTATGCGCATGCCCGTCCTTGCGAAGTCGCAGCGCACCGTCTTCGCGCCGATCTCCTATGCCCAGTCGCACCCGCGGCTGCTCGGCATGCTCATCTCGCCCATGCTCGTGACCGCGATCGGCGCGGGCATGATCATGCCCTTCATGAACGTCTTCTTCCGCCAGCAGTACGGCCAGCCCGACCCGGCCATCGGCGCGCTGTTTGCGTGGGGATCGCTGGCAATGGGCGTGGGCCTGTTCATCGCGCCGCCGCTGGCCGACCGCATCGGCAAAATTCAGCTTGTGGTTATCACGCAGGCACTGTCGATCCCGTTCCTGATCCTGCTGGGCTTTTCGCCGTGGTTCTGGCTGAGTGTGGTCGCGTATCTCGTCCGCGTGGCGCTGATGAACATGAGCAGCCCGATCTATCAGACCTTCGTGATGGAGCGCGTGGACCCCGGTGCGCGAGCGACAGTGGCGAGCCTGGTGAGCATGTCGTGGAATTTTGGGTGGGCCTTCTCGCCCATCGTGAGTGGGTGGTTGCAGGTGCGCTACGGCTTCGCGCCGCCGTTCATCCTGACGATTGTGCTGTATACGGTGTCGGTTGCGATGTACTGGGCGTTCTTCTGGCCGCGGAAACGCGAGGCCAGTTAGAGCGGTTTTTGCCACAGAGGGCGCAGAGACTCTCTGCGCCCTCTGTGGCAAAAGGCATCGATCAACGGCGAGGAGCCGCTATTCCATCGTCTTCTCTGGCCCCTTGTCGCGCCACGCATCGATGAACTGCCGGATGCGCATCTCGTCGTAGGCATCCATCTTGTCGAGCCAGCCCCACGCGGCCACGCCAATGGCCGTATCGCGGTTCTCGCGCGGGATAATCGTCACCTTCCAGTTGTTGTACCGGTTGCCGAGCGCCCGCAACTGGCCTTTCACCGTGTCGCAGTCGGCCAGCTTCGAGCAGTCATACGAAATGACGATGTGTCCATGCTCCAGGTTGTGGACGATGTACTCGTCCGCCTGTGGCGTGTCGTAGAAGCCTGCGTCGATCGTCTCCGCATAGTGCGGGCCGGAGGTCGGCGGATCGGAGTTGTACGTCTCGTGCTGCTGGCCGACGGGGATATGCTCTGCGCCCTGGATGGGGATCCGCTCGCCGGGCGCGTTTGCCAGCGCCACGTTCGAGCGCACAAGCAACACAAGCCCGATGATCACGCCAATGGCGACGAGCGCAATGCCGCCCCATGTCAGCAGACGATAGGTGTGGTTTGACTTCTTCTGGCTGCCGCCTTTGCCGGATGATCCCTTGCCGGACTTCGTCGACGCGCTGGGTTGGGTCGATACGCTCTTTGCCATGCGGCTCCCCTGGGTGATGGATTTTAGCTACTTCGTAAAGATAAATGTTCGTAAATAGCTTACCATCGCCCAGAGTTGCTCGTCTGTATACAATGATCCGAACTCCGGCATGCCCGTCCCCATGCCCCCGCGCAGCAGTTTGCCTTGCAGCAGCGCGTCGGAGGCCGAGAGCATCTGGCCCCCGTCGGTGAAATCGGCTGCCCCGGCGGACATGGTCGGGTCCATCTTCGCCATGCCCGGCAAATCCTTCCCCGCGATGCCGTCCCCGCGGCCTCCCTCGCCGTGACAGGCCGCGCAGTCCCGGGCGTACAGCTCCTGCGCAGAGTTGAGCGCCTCGGGCGAAGCATCCTTCAGCCACGCCCACGCGATGACATCCCACAACTGGTCGCCGGTCAGCGAGTCGTTCTCCGACCGGCCGCGCAACTCCTCGAACGCGCTTGCCGGACTGCGCTTGCGTCGCTCCGCCTCGTCGGACAGCCACGCGGGCAGATTCGCTTGCGCCAGCGACACTGTTTCTCCCCGGCTGACCGAAGGCGGCGAAGCGGGCAGGGCGGACGGCGCGTGGCGCATTGCGTCGATGTCGATGCCAAGCTGCTCGAAGAGCGGCTTTTCGACTGCGGGGATGATGGCCTCGCCGTTCGGCTCGGTCACCTCAACGACCCCGCGCATGCGCCAGTGATCCAGCCCGCACCAGCGCGTGCACGCGAACTCGTAGCGGCCCGGCTTCTCCGGTTGGATGACTACCTCGACCGGTTTGCCCGGATAAACCTCAGCGATGTCAATACCAAGCTCGGGAATCAGCAGGCCGTGAATCACGTCGGGCGACGAGATGCGGAGAATGACTTTCTCGCCCGCGGTCAGTGTCAGCCGGTCGGGGAGGAAGCCGCCTGCATCGGGTGCGGTGGCTTGAATCTCGATGACCCGCGCGCCGTCGCGCGAGCCTTGCGCGTGCCGGGCGCCGAAGATCAGCGCAGGGAACGCGACGAGAATGAGGAGCAAAACCAGAGCGGCGAACAGGTTTCGTTTCATAGGACACCCGTGAGACCCGACCGGTTTCCGAAACCCATCGGGTCTGTTGGCTTACGCAAGATAGAGCGCCAGCAGCCCGAGCGTGGCTGCGGCGCAGAACGCGACGACGGGCAGCGCGGAGAGCGCCGCGCGCCCCTGCTCGCGCGCGGTGCGCAGCGCAAGGGCAATCGCCCACGCGAGGCCGCCGAGCAGGACGGGAATTTGCAGCAGCGGCACGACCCCCGACAGGTACGGTGTCCAGCGCAGGCCCGCTGCGCCGAACAGGTTCCAGCCCCAGCCGAACGGGTCGGAGAGCGCCGGCCACGCATACGAGAAGTTGATCGTCACGAAGGCCAGCGAGAACGCGATCCACGCCGCAAGGCCGAGCGGGACGAGCACCTTCGAGTATTCCGCGAAGCGCTTCTTCGCGTCACCCTTTGCCGCGCTAGAAGTAGTCGCGGCGCCGCCGAGTCGTTCGCTCAACTTGACCGTCAGCCAGAACAGGCCGGGCGCCACGACGAGATTCAGCAGCAGAAACGCAGCCGCATAGCCGAGCCAGGGCAGCGTGAACGGCGCGCGAGCCGCATCCTTGAGGACCCCCCACGGCCCGATGAGCACTGCCGAGTAGATGCCCGCGCAGGCAAGCATGATGAAGCCCTTGAATGCTTCGTCCAGGCCGCGCTTCTGTGGGGTGACGAGATCCTTCCCCGGTTGACGAAGGTAAATCGCAACGTTGTCGAGCGAGCAGGTCTTGAGGCACTCGGTGCACAGCCCGCAGTAGGTGTTGCTGGTCAGGTTGCCCGGAAAGACGAGCCACGGGCAGCCGTAGCCGTCCGCGCTGCCGGTGTAGCAGGTCTTGTCGCGGTGGGATGCGCAAACGTCGCGATCCTTCACGCGCAGCTCCACCGGCGCGACCTGACTGTACAGGCCGATGAACCCGCCGACAGGGCACAGGTAGCGGCAGAACGCGCGACGCTCGAAGACCAGGCTCGTGTCGATGGCAACCAGCACGAAGCCGAGCAGCACCAGCGCGCTGACCAGCGGCGTGGTCAAAATCACCGTGGAGAAGAGCGCCACGCCGAGGAAGCCGATGTTCTGCAGCCAGATGTTGCGAAAGCGCTTCGGCCACTTTTTGCCCAGTGTAAAGAGCTTGCCGCCGTGGGCCGGCGCAACCAGGCTGCGCCGCTGGAGCCACTCGCCCGGCGCAGGGATGGGGCACACGCCGCACCACAGCCGCCCGAATAGAGGCACGAGCATCAGCATCAACAGCGCCCACCAGACGATCCACACAAAGACGATGCCAAAGTTGTAGTTGCCCGCGGGCGTGCCGAACAGCCCGGCGAGAATGGCGAGGACGAAGAACCCGAGCATGAGCGCGACCAGGAGCCACTGCGGCCAGCGGCTCTTGAGGATGCGCTTCAGAAGCGGAATTTCGGAGATGGCGTATTGAGACATGATCTACAGTACGTTCATTCGTCAGGCTATCGTTCGATTTCTGAACAAGACGATTGCGCCAATGACCGTGATGAGCGTCGCTGCGACCGCGCGCAGCCAGGTGACGTTCGGGCCGACGACGAGCTTGCCGATCATGAACGGGTGCATGTTGCCGCAGGAGATCGAGCAGCGCATGCGGAACGCGCCGGGCTGATCCGCCACGAAGCGCAACTCCGCCGGGCGGCCGGGCTCTGCCACTGCGGAGACTTCGTACCCGTCCACAAACAGGCCGTGAACCACGTCGGACGATTCGAGGCGAATCACGACTGTGTCGCCGCGGTTGACGCGCACGGTGCCCGGCTCAAAGGCGAAGCTGCGCGCATTGACGGTGACGTGCCGCACGTCCGGCGCGGCGCCCCAGGCGGGCAGCGGCGCAAAGAGCGTCAGGGCGACGAGCGCGGCCAGCGCCAGCACGCCGCCCCAACGCTGAATCTTCGAGCGCATCAATGGAGAATCCTTACTGGTTCGAGGGGCCGAAGGAGCCGTACGTGCTGACAATTTGCTCGCGAATCTGGTCGGCCGGCTTGCCCTGTTCGGTCATCTTCATCACGTCGAGCGCGATGTCGACGCAGATGCTGCAACCCAGCGCGTGGCTGTCGAACACGATTTTGCCGTCGTGGTTCGTATCCTTGACGTAACATGCGAGGTTGCTGTGGTGGCCGATGGAGCCGCAGCCGCAGTAGCACGGCACATTGCGGAGCGCGTCGGGGTGGGCGAGCGCGAACTGGTACGCGGTGCGGACGCTGGCCGGCGCGCTCTTGACCATGTCGGGCAGCGCAGAGGCGGGCGCCAGGAGCGCAGAGTTCGCCTGTTTCGCGCAGGCGGAAATGAAAACGCTCAGGATGAGCAGAGTGAGCAAGGCAATGGACCGGTGGGGCATCTTCCCTCCAACGTACTTTTGTACCGGTTTGAATATACAAAATCAAGGCGCGCCTGCGCACCGCAGAAGCGCGCGTGCTCACCGCGCCATTTGGCGCGGTGACTGAGTGGGTTCAAGATTTCGCGCGTAGTTTTTGGAACACGGAGACACCGAGATCAAGCGGAGCCGCGAAGCGCGGGGAAGCAGAGCCGGAGGTGCGGAGAGCAGCTTCGCCTCTCCGTGTCTCCGCTACGCTCCGCGTCTCCGCGTTCCAAACTACCCGGGGCCGCGCGTGCGCAGCAAAACCGGATTTCGCGCAAAATCGTCAACCGCATCCGCGGTGGTTCGTCTGCTTGACGCCTGTGTTATCATTGCGCCATTGTTTCAGCAGGAGCGCACCATGCCCGCATCGATACGCGTCCTCCTCGCCGACGATCATGCCGTCGTGCGCAAGGGCATACGCGACTTTCTTCAGGAGGACCCGGACATTATCGTAGTAGCCGAGGCAAACAACGGTGAGGATGCCGTGCGGCTGGCCGGGGAGCATGCGCCCGACGTCGCCGTGCTCGACATTCAGATGCCGCGCATGAACGGCATCGACGCGACGACTGCGATCAAGGCGCAGTTCCCCCGCGTGCGCGTGCTCATTCTCACCGCCTATGAGGAAGACCCTTATATTTTCGCACTGCTGCGCGCCGGCGCGGACGGCTACGTGCTCAAGAATGCGGACGCGGACGACATCGTGCGCGCGGTGAAGTCTGTCGCGGCGGGCGGCAAGGTGCTCGACCCGGCGGTTGCGGGAAAGGTAATGGCGCAGATGACGACCGGCAAGCCCGCGGGCGCCAGCGAGCAGGTGGAGCCGCTCTCCGACCGCGAACTGGAGGTGCTGAAACTCGCCGCGCAGGGGTTGACCAACAAGGCTATCGGGCAGACGCTCCAGATCAGCGACCGGACTGTGCAGGGTCATCTCGCCAACATCTACGGCAAGCTAGGCGTGCAGTCGCGCACCGAGGCGGTGACGAGCGCGCTGCGGCTGGGCTGGATCGTGCTGGATTAGAGCAGTGGCAGCGAAGGATCAGGCAGGGCGCTCCCCCGCGGCCCGCTGGCGGACGCTCCCACTCCGCCGCCTGCGCGGGCTGCGCGTGCAGTTGCTCCTGTGGGTCATCTTCCCGCTGGCCGCAGTGCTGATCGCGCTCTCCTTTTGGAGCATCACGCGGCACCGCGTGGCAATGACGCAGCTCGTGGAGGATCGCAACCGCGGCATTGCGCTCGGCGAGGCGAACCGGCTGGCACGCGAGGTCGATGCGCGGGCGGCCGCGCTGGTTCAGGCGGGCAACGGCGCGCCCTCCAGCGTGAGCGACCTGCCCGCAGACCTGTTTGCGCGATTCTCGTCCGGCGTCGCGCTAATTTCCGCGGATGGCGTGGTGCTCGATGCCTCCGGCATAGGGCATGCGTGGACGGAGACGCCGGAGGCGCGCGTGCTGGCCGCGCGGAGCGCCGCAGTGACGGGCGCGCAGTTTGAGAGCCACTTCTCCGACACCCGCGAGCCGCATCTGCTTGTCGGCGCGCAGGCAGGGGACGGGGTCGCGCTGCTCGGCGCAGTGCCCGCAGCCGCGCTTGGCCTGACCGAGAGCGGCGGGCTGATCCAGACCGAGACCAATGGCGCGGCGCTCGTGCTCGACAGCACTGGTCGGACGCTCTTTGCGGCAGGACATGAGGGGTTGCAGGTGGACCGCATCGCGGACTTGCCGCCGGTCGAGCCCGGAACGACGGGCGCCGGGCGGCTGGAGGACGGCGACCACGACCTGCTGGTCTCTTATGCGGCGGTCGATCCGCCGGGGTGGACGCTGGCAGTGGTGGAGGACGCGCACGCCATCGACTCGATGGGCATGAGCACCGTGGAGGTGGTGCCGCTCGCCCTCCTGTTCGTCGCTGTGCTGGCCCTGCTGGCGGTGTCGTTCGGCGCGGCGAACATCGTGCGGCCCTTGCAGGAACTGGATCGCCGCGCGCGGCAGGTGGCCTGGGGCGATTTCGATGCTGTAAAAGAGCCGGTGGGCGGCGTTCAGGAAGTTGACGAGTTACGCGCAACGCTGGAGCAAATGGCCGAACGCATCCGCAGCTACCAGACCGGCATGCGTGACTACCTGAGCGCGGTGACGCAGGCGCAGGAGGCGGAGCGCGACCGGCTGGCCCACGAGCTGCACGACGACACGGTGCAGGCGTTGATTGCGCTGCGGCAGCGGGCGCAGATGGCCCGTAAGTCGCTGGGTGGCGAGGCGCCGGACCCCGGCAAGGCGCAGGCGCGGCTTGACGAGCTGACGGGGCTGATCGACGAGGAGTTGACCAACCTGCGGCGGCTGATCGGTGACCTGCGGCCCATCTACTTGGAAGACCTGGGCTTCGTGCCCGCGCTGGAGATGCTGGCGCAGCAGATCGAGGCGCGTCACGGTCTGCGGGTGCGTTTGGAGCTACGCGGCGAGACAATCCGCCTTGCGCCGGACCTGGAGTTAGCCGCATATCGCATTGTCCAGCAGGCGCTTGCCAACACGGCCGCGCATGCGCAGGCGAGCGAAGCGGTGGTGACGGTGGAGTTCGCTGCGGCCGAGCTGCGGCTGGCCGTGCGCGACGAGGGCCGGGGATTCGCGCCGCCGGACCAGCCCGCGGACCTGGCGCGCAACGGCCATTTCGGCCTGATGGGGATGCGCGAGCGCGCGCTGTTGTACGGCGGGAAGCTGACCATCGAGTCGGCGCCGGGGCAGGGGACGACGATCCGAGCATCCCTGCCGTTGATCCGAGGAGGGGCGTATGCTCAACGGTAAGAAGGTGGCATTCGTTCTGAGCGGCGGCGGGATTCGCGGGCCGCTGCAGGTGGGCGCGCTGGAATCGCTGCTGGCGCACGGCATCGAGCCCGATATGTTCGTCGGCACGTCCGCGGGCGCGCTCAACTCCGGCTTCATGGCCGCGCACGGCCCGACGCTGGACTCGATCCCGTGCCTGAAGGATGCGTGGCGCTCCGCAACGCGCGACGTGGTCTATCCCGGCAACATCTTCACCATCGCGGGCCGGCTGGTGCAGGGGGAGGACGGGCTGTTCCCGACCGAGGGGATGCGCCGCCTCGTGGTGAACCACCTGCCCGACAGCGTGCGGACGTTCGGCCAGCTCAAGGCAGCGTGCTATCTGACCGCGGTGGATCTGATCAGCCGCAAGCTGTTCGTGTTCGGCGACTTCCCGGAAGCGCCGCTGATCGAAGGCATGATGGCGTCGAGCGTGATCCCGGTGCTGCAATCGCCGGTCATGTACGCGGGGAAGCAGCTTGTGGACGGGGGCGTGCTGGCCGAGGTGCCGTGCAGCGTGGCGATGGAACGCGGCGCGCAGGTGATCTACGCGATCAACCTTGGCGCGGGCGAGGAGTCCGGGCCGCCGGTGAAGGGCTTGTTCAACATCTTCATGCGCTCCATCGAAACCATGCTCATCCAGGGCTTCCTGCAAGACCTGCGCCGCGCGGACGAAGACCCGCTGATCGAGCTGCACCATATCCAGGTTAACGCGTTCGCCGACCTGGAGTTCAACGACTTCGACCATATCGAGGAGCAGTTCATGGCGGGCAAGGAGACGGCCGACGTGTATCTGTCGAACCCGCAGCCGCGCGAGGTGTTCCAGTTTGAGGCGGCGGAAGGGGCGCGGCCGGAGGAAGTGGCGGGGATGCGGGAGTTTGTGCTGCCGCATATGCGGTAGCGAGTAAAGACCCGACGGGTTTCCGAAACCCGTCGGGTCTGCGCTTAGAGGATTTCCTTCAACACCCCTGACAACTCGTCCAGCCGCTCAATCTCGCGATAACGCGCGGACAGGTGCGGCGGAAGCTCGGCGTGCTCGTGCGCCCACATCAGGCGGTAGGGGACGAACACGCCCCAGCCGCCCAGCTCCAGCACGGGGATTACGTCGGACTTGAGCGAGTTGCCGACCATGACGACCTGCTCAGGCTTGATGCCGTGCTTGGCAAAGAGCGTCCGGTAGACCTCCGGCGTCTTATCGGACACAATCTCCACGTAGCGGAAATGCTGCGCCAGCCCCGAACGTTCCAGCTTGGATGCCTGGTGCCCCAGGTCGCCCTTTGTGATGACCATGAGCGGGTAGCTCTGCGCGAGCGTCGCAATGGTGTCAATCACCCCGTCGAGCAACTCGACTTCAGCCGCCAGCATTTCCTTGCCCGCTGCGAGCATGGCGCTGATCTCGGCCGCTGTGACCTTGCCGTCGCTCAACTCGATGGCTGACTCGATCATCGACAGCACGAACGCCTTGACGCCGAAGCCGTAGGGCGGCAAGTTGGCGACTTCGATGCGGTGCAGGGCCGCCATTGCGGTCGACTCGTCCGCGTAGGGCGCCATCAACTCGCGGAAGTGCGCCTGGGCCGCGTGGTACAGGTTCTCGCTGTGCCAAAGGGTATCGTCCGCATCGAACGCCAGCAGCAGTTCGCCCTGCCCGGTCAGGCCGTCGCTCATGTTTTGCTCCAACACCGTATTAGCGCACACGTGCCAGGCACTTCGCAAGTGCCTGGCACGTGACGCAAGTTCACTTTGCAATCCAGTTAGCTGATCCAGCTTGCGCCGGTCTTCCCCGTCACCTGCCACGCGTCGCCCTGGCGTTCGAGGATGTAAGTCTGCCCACCGGCGGCAAGGGGTCCAACGTAGATGCTCGCCGTGACCTGCACTGTTCCGTCCGCCTGCGGGCGCACCTGGCCGACCGTGATAATGGCCGCGTTGCCTTCAACGTCGCCGCGGCTGTTGCGCTTGACCTCGCCCGCACTGTCTACCCACTTGAACTGGACGGGCAGATCGGTCAGCGCGGCCACGACGCCCTGCTGCGTGGGCGCGGCCAGCGCGCGGGCGGGGCTGCTGTAGGGAATCGCGCCCGCCTCGTTGTCCTCCACCGCCAGCAGGTAGACCACGGGGAACTTGCCGTTGCCACCGAAGGTGTCGTCGACCGTGTAGACCTGGCGGACGACCGCAGCAAGGATGCCGGCCTCGTCGATGACCGCCTGTCCCTCGCCCCCTTGCGTCAGCCCGGTGGAACCGGCGGGCGCGATGGGCTTCACCAGCGCCGGATCGCCAAAAACCCAGCAGTTGCCCACCGTATTATCCGGGCACACCACTCGCCACCAATTGCTGGAGGGGTTGACGCCTGTCACGAGCGCCTGCTGGCCCCCGGCAATCTTCCCCGTCACGTCGTACTGGTCGTTCGGCCCCTTGCGGATGTTGACTTCCCCGCTGGTTTCGATATACCGGACCGGCGTCGCTTCGGCCCACTGTCGCAGCGCTTCAGCGGCGAATTCCATCATCGCGGAAGTGTCCGTTTCTGCGGCCTTCTCGTTGCCGCGGCCCGAGAAGACCATGCTGACGGTCAGCGCATCTGCGGTGGCCGGATCCTTGGCCTGCGCTTCGGCCGCGCCGAACTTGTCCAACCAACCGTAGAACCTGGTCAGTTCTTCTGCGGTCAAGCGCTTCCATGTGGGCGCGACCGTTTCGCTCTTGCAGGAGCGCAGCGTCGCATGCCCGCCTGCGTCGACGGATAGCTCGTCGCAGAAGCCCGCGATGCCGCCCTCGCGCTTCCAGCCGAGGCCGTAGCCGGCTGCGCCCGCGCCCGCCTGCGTCTCTCGCGCCACGAGGTTCGCCCATTCGGCGATCATGCGCTGCTCGACCGGCGTGGTCTCCACCGGCCCCTTGCCGACGAAGGTCACTTTGCCTGCGGGCGTGCTCACCCCAAACGAGGCGAACACTTTTTGCATGTCCTGCAACTGCTCCAGCCGGAATGTGTCGGTCAGGAACGACGCGCTCGCCATTTCCACGCCGCACGAGCCGAACATTACCCCGCGCAGGTCGATGCGGACGTCCACGCACTGGCCGTCCACATCCCGGCGCAGGCCAACCACCGGCTCGGACGCCCCCACGCTGGTTTCGCCCGCGCTGCCCGCAATGGGTGTCTCGGCCCGCACGGCTTGCCCGCTCTCGTCCGTACGGTAGATGTACTGCTGGCCGCCATATTGCAGCGTCACGCGGTAGCCGGGCGTGATGGCGGCCAGGCAGGACTCCGCCGGCCCGCCGAGACCCAGGCAGCCGTCCGACCACTGCTGCGCTTCGGCGCGCTGGATCATGATCTGCGCGGCGGGCACGCCAAGCTGCTGCGCCAGCGCATCCCGCGCGGCCTGCGCGGCCGCAGGGAACTCGCCGGCCTGCGCCTGCTCGCGGCGGACGGCCTGCCCGTTCGCATCAGTGCGGTAGATGTACTGTTCGCCCTCGCGCTCGAGGAACACGCGGTAGCCGGGCGTTATCACCTGCAGGCACGACTCCGCCGGGCCGCCCAGTCCGAGGCACGAATCGGTCCACTCGGCCGGGTCGGCGCGCTGGATGTTGATGCTTTCCAACGGCACGCCCAATTCCTGCGCCAGCGCCTGCCGCGCGGCCTGCGCCGCGGGCGGGAACGTCTCGGTGGACTGCGGCTGCCGCTCACGGCGAACCAGCTTGCCGGTCTCGTCCGTGCGGTAAACCACCTGCGTCCCGTTGGCGTCCAGCGTGACGCGGTAGCCGGGCGTGATCATCTGCGCGCACAACTCGGTCGGCTCGGGCTGGCCGAGGCACGCATCAGGCCACTCGGTCGCTTCCGCCGAGATAATCGTCACCTGCCCCAGCTCGAGGCCGAGGTCGGCGGCGGCCTGCTGGCGCGCCCGCTGCGCAGCCGCGGGATACTGGCCCGCCGCGCCCGCTGATCCTGTCGGAGCGACTGCCACCTGGCGGCCGGTCAGGTCGGTGCGGACTTCGTACTGCTTGCCGTCCACTTCGAGGATGATCTGATAACCGGGGACGATGACGTCCGTGCACATCATGCCCGGCTTCTGGATGCCGAGGCACCCGTTCGGCCAGTCGACCTGGCCCGCACTCACGACGCGAATATTCTCCACCGGCACGCCTAACTGCTGCGCCAGCGCCTGGCGCGCGAGGTCGTTCACGGAAGAGCTCCCTTCGCCCTGGGCAGGCGGCGTCGCCGTCGCCCCAGTTGACGGCGCGCTCGTGCTCACCGGATTCGGTGTTCCGCCTGTCAGGGGCGGCAACGTCGCGCACGCGGACGCGACCAGGACAACCACCAACAGCGCTCCCATCAGTACAGATCGGGACAGATAGCTGCGCATCATCACTCTTCTCCTTCTCACGATACTGGCAACCGCGCCTATGACGGAAGAACGTCCGCGTCCGTTCCGTTGAGCCTACTTGCGGATTTCCACGATCACGCCCGCCTCCGCCCAGTCGTAGAGCGTCTTGGTGTTTTCGGTGCTGAGCATGACGCAGCCGTATGTCACCTTGTGGCCGAGGTTCTTCGTCCACAGCAGTTGCCGCCGGTCGCGACTGGGGAAGCCGTGGAAGCCGTTCATGAACTCCTGGCCGGGCACGGGGCGGTAGATGCCCATGAACCACGGCATGTACAGGTCCCAGTTCGCGGCGTAGGCCATTTCCTCGTGCGTCTGAATCTGGAAGATGCCGGGCGAAGTCGGGCTGGAGTCAATGCCAGTGCTGGCGACCCATTCCCACTTAAGCTGGCCGTTCTCGTAGACCTTGACGTTTTGTTCGGCAATGCTCACAATAATACGCTTGTTTTCGACGACAGGCAGCGGCGCGAGGACGTCGACCGACGGAATGGTGATCGTGTCGCCGACGAGCAGGTTGTCCTTGCCGGGATTAGCGAGCATGAGATATGGATACGGGAAGCCGTAGTCGTAGGCGATGCTCGACAGCGTTTCGCCTGCCTTGACGACGTGCTGCCGCTCGCCGTGCTTGATCGTCTGCCGGATTTCGCTCTTCCCCTGGCGGAACGCCTCCGCGAGCGCGGGCGCGGCTGCGTCGGGGTCGACGTAGTGCTCGTCGCCGAAAGCGGCGTTCTGCCCCGTAACCGTGTCGCGCACCTTCTGCTCATCCACCGACCAGGTTAGCTTCTTCTGGCCGTTCGCCGCGTCGATGCCTTCACCCACGCCAACCCAGCGTCCCATGTCCGCGGGCTGGATCGTCCAGCTCATCCGCTTGTCGTGGATCGGGTCCCACAGGTTGACGGTCATCGGGTTCGCCAGCAGCGGCGTGATTTCGGACACGATGCCCGATACGTTGGAGATTGCCGGCTCCTGATCGACGATGGGCATGGTGAAGCGCAGGGGGAGGTTGCCGGGTCGCGAGAGCGCAACCTCCCACGGATGCGATTCGAGCGTGGTCAGCAGCGCACCCACGTCGAGCGCGCGGCCGGGCTGGGCGGGCGTGGTCTGCACCTGCCCGTCGACCACTGTCACGCCTGCGTTTTGCATCGGAATGTCGATCTGCCCGGCCAGCGTGCGGATCGTGTTGGTTGCGGTCCCGCGGTCGAACGACCAGATGGGCGTGACCGCGGCTGCCTCAGTCGAAACGGGGAACAGGCCGGAGGACGCGACGATGCGGCGCGCGGTCGGGATGATGGCGTCCAGGCTCGGCTCCGCGCGGCCCTGCTGATACGCGGCCGCGGCCATCGCGTCCGCGTCGAGGTTGACGCCCAACTGCCTCGGCGAGAGCGTCCAGCTTTGGTCGCGGCCGTCGAGGATGACCTTGCGGCTGTCCCACTCGGCCTGAATGAGCTGGCTCGCCTCGGTGCGCGTGCGTCCGCCCAAATCCTGCCCCAACGCGGTGACGCCGGAGAGAATCACGTCGCCGCGGTAGATGTTTGCCAGCGACAGCGCCAGCAGCGCCACGAACGCCAGGGTAATCAGCCAGAAGACGAGAAAGACCCACGGCGCGACACTTCGCCGGGGGACGGACTGCGGAGGTGTGGTTGCTCTTGGTGCGCTCATTCGACCTGCCATTTAAGATTGATGATTGAAAACGCGAATGATGGCGAGAGCGCGGCTCATTTGTCGCGCGTTTCGCCTGCCGAGCGATTTCAGTATACTTGAGTGACGGTGGCTGCGCAACATTTGCTCCCATCAAGATGACATAATTTTCGCAGTATCATATACCAGTTAGGAGGAGGCAAAATGGATTCGTTGGTCCGCGAGAAGGCCGCGCAGGTGAGCAGCTTGCTGGAGGAACCGGGCATCGACGCGTGGTTGACGTTTGTCCGCGAGACGAGCGCGCAGCGCGACCCGGTGCTGTCGCTGATCTACGGGCCGGGCGACCTGACATGGCAGAGCGCGTTGCTGTTCGCGCGGGGCGGCGAACGCGTGGCGATTGTGGGGCGGTACGAAGTCCACGCGGCGGAGCAGGTGGGCGTGTTCGACCGCGTGATTGGCTACGATGAGTCGATCCGCGGGCCGCTGGCCGAGACGCTGTCGCGGTGGGACCCGCAGCGGATTGCGATCAACTGGTCGATGGACGATCCGCACGCGGACGGCCTCTCGCACGGGCTTTACCTCGCGCTGCTCGATTTGCTCGTCGGCACGCCTTACGGCGAGCGTCTTGTCTCCGCGGAGAAGCTCATCACGTCCCTCCGCGCCAGGAAGACGCCGGCCGAGGTGGAGCGCATCCGCGCGGCGGTGGAGACGACGCGGCTGATTTACCAGCGCGCGTTTGACTATGCGCGACCGGGGTTGAGCGAGCGGGACATCAGCGATTTCATGCACGAGCAACTGGCGACGCTGGGGCTGGGGCCAGCGTGGGAATATGCGGGCTGCCCAGTCGTCAACGCAGGGCCGGAATCCGCGGTGGGGCATGGCGCGCCGGGCGAACTGCTGATTAAGCGCGGGCAAATCCTCCACTTCGATTTCGGCGTGAAGCAGGACGACTACTGCTCGGACATCCAGCGCGTCATCTACTTTCTGGCCGAGGACGAGGCCGAGCCGCCGGAGCCGGTGCGCCGCGGGTTCGAGACGGTGCGCGCGGCCATTGAGGCGGCGGTTGCGGCGTGCAAGCCGGGCGCGCGCGGGGTGGACGTGGATGCGGCCGCGCGCAAGGTCATTACTGAGGCCGGTTATCCCGAGTTCAAGTACGCTACGGGACACGGACTGGGTCGGAACGCGCACGACGGCGGGCCGTTGCTCGGTCCGGCGTGGGAGCGTTACGGCGCGTCGCCGCAGCAGATAGTTGAAGTGGGGCATGTGTACACGATTGAGCCGGGGCTGGACGTGCCGGGGTACGGGTACATCGGGCTGGAGGAGGACGTGCTGGTGACGGAGGACGGCGCGGTATACCTGGGCGAGCCGCAGCGCGAGCTGATCGTGAAGTAACCTGTTCTGCTGCGAATCAGGCGAGCTTGGCCGAATTCACCTGATTCGCAGCGGGCTTTGACTAATCTACCGGAACAGCGTTGGCAGGTAGGTCAACTTCGGAAGGTTCTCGAATACCACCGTGCGGCACTGGCTGAACTCGGACGAGTTGCCGGCGCCATCTGTTGCTGTGGCGGAAACGCTGCCGCCGACTGTCACGGAGGCGGGCAAGATTACGTTGAACGATGCGTTGCCGCTGCCGTTCGTCGTGACATCCGCTCCGCCGAGGTAGCCGCGACCCTCGCCGTAGCCCGATGGGTCGCAACCACCGACGCGGAAGAACTCGACACGGTACGTTTGGTTCGCCTTGCTGTTGAGTGAACCGACCACGCGCGTCCGGCTGCCATCGGAGCCCACAGCGGAGAGCGCGGGGAAGTTCTGCAGGCCGTTCGGGCCGGTGTCCGGGTCGCCCCCGTCGTTGGGCGTCACGCCGCTGTCACCGAGGTCGATGCCGAGGTCGCCGTTGCCGA
>CAZPTI010000033.1:24534-29063 GCA_964588925.1 uncultured Anaerolineales bacterium
GCCGTTGCCGAGGCCGGCGGCCAGGCTGCTGTTCGTGCCGATGTAGTTCTGCTGAATCTTGTTGCCCTCGCCCGACTCGACGAAGATGCCGTCCTGCCCGTTGCCCGCGATGACGTTTCCCACACCCGCGCCACCGATCTGGATACTTGAGTTGCGCACGTAGATGCCATAGCTGCCGTTCGCAATTTTCGCCGTCGCATCCGCGTTCAGGCCGATAACATTACGCCGAATCTGCGCGCCGTCCCTATCGACGGTAATGCCGGACGAGTTGTTGCCCGAAATCAGGCTCCTTTCGACCGTGTTCGACGCTCCGTTGATGTAGACGCCGTAGCGACCGTTGCCGAGGTCCGCGCTGCCCGCGCTGTTCGTTCCAATGTAACTGCAATACAACGTGTTGCCCGTCCCGTTAATCTGCACGCCGTCCGAAGAGAAGCGCTGAACGACAAGGCCCCGCACCTCAGAGTTGCTCGCGCCGATGACCAGACCGGACACACCCGCGCCCAGCCCGCTCCCGTTGATTACGATTTTGAGCGTGTAGGGGAAGCTGTTGCACGCCGCTCCCGGTTCGCTCAGGCCGTTGATGATGACCGGCTGGGTGATGGCCTGAAGCGCGGCGCTCAAGGTGATAACATGAGGGCCGTCGCCGGGAATGCTGAAATTGATCGTGTCCTTGCTCGACCCGTTCGCGTTCGCCTCGATGATCGCTTCGCGCAGGGTGCAGGCGCCGTCGCCGCAGGTCCCGCTGGGCGAGTCGGATGCGGTGTTGACGATGAAGGTGGCGGCCGAGGCATCTGGCGCGGTTAGATCGGCGCTCACGTCAGTTGACGGCGGAGCATCAGTTTGCGCGGCCGAGGAGAGCGGCAGCGCGAGGATCAGCGCGAGCGACAGCAGGACGAGGACGGTTCGGAATTTCATGGACGCGACCTCCAGGGCTTGATGGTTAACGGGGCGCGGTCATAGCGGCGATGCGTTTGTCCTCTGTTCGCCCGAAGCATGCCGCTTATTTGATCATACTTTTGTTACAGATACAAGAAGAAAGGGAGATGTTTATAAAAGGGAGAGAGCTTACGCTTCCTTGATGACCTGGCGGCCAAGCTCGAGCGCGAGCGCCTCGAGGCTGGCAAGGTTGTGGAGGGGGAGGAAGTCATCCACGTAGGGGAGCGCGGCCTGGATGCCGAGCGCGAGGGGCTGATAGTCGGCCGCGCCGAGCAGGGGATTGAGCCAGATGAGCCGGTGGACGCTGCGCCGCAGCCGCGCCATTTCCTGCTGGAGCAGGTCGATGTCTCCGCGGTCCCAGCCGTCGCTGATGATGATCGCGATCGCGCCGCAACCGAGCGTGCGCCGCGCCCAGCGGAAGTTGTGTTCGCGCAGCGACTCGCCGATGCGCGTGCCACCGGACCAGTCTCGCGCCGAGGCGGCTACTGCGTCAAGCGCACGCTCTACGTCGCGCTGGCGCAGTGCGCGTGTCACCCGCGTGAGCCGCGTGCCGAAGACAAACGCCTCGACGCGCTGGTGGCTGCGGCTGAGCGCGTGGATGAAGTGCAGGAAGATGCGCGAGTAGCGATCCATCGAGCCGCTGATGTCGCAGAGCACGGTGAGCGGACGCGGCTTGTGTCTGCGCCGCTGCCACGCCAGCTCGACGATCTCGCCGCCGTAGGGCAGGCTGTCGCGTATGGTGCGTGACAGGTCGAGGTACGTGGCGCGTTTCGGCGCGCGGGCGCGGCGGCGCGTGGTGTGATCGCTCAGTTGCCACACCAGCGAGTTGATGAAGCGCCGCGCCGCGGCCCATTCTTCTTTGCTGTACGCGGCGAAGTCCTTCTGGCGCAGCAGCTCGACCGGGCTGTAGGTGGCCTCGACCGAGGTTTCCTGCGGCGGAAGTTCTTCCGGCGCATCGCCACGCGGATCTTCCGTCACTTGCCCGCCGAGCCGCCGTTCGTCACTCTCATTCTGCGACTGCGCGTTGCGCGGTGCGGTCGCGCCGGCGATCATCCACGCGCTGCCACCCGACCAGAACAGATTGAATGCAATGTCGAAAATCGCCTGTTCTTCGGGGCTGCGGACGAGTACGCCCGATGCGGCGCGGTAGACGTCCCCGCGGCGGCGCAGATCGACCAGCGAGACAGCAGACGCAAGGTCGGCGGCCTGTGCGCTGTTGACCGGCAGGCCCGCATGGCGGAGCGCGCGGGCGAAGCGCAGCAGGTTTGCGGCAAAATGTTCGCCCTCGACAGGGAGGGCCTCAGCGGGTTCCATGCGCCCGCTTCGCAAGGTCGCGCGCCAGCGCGCCCTGCACGCGCTGCGCGTCGTCCTGGTACTTCAGCAGAACGCCGAGCGTGTCACGAATAACCGTCTCGTTCACGTCCGTCGCGCCCATCGTCTGGAGGGCGGCTGCCCAGTCGAGCGTCTCAGCCACGCCCGGCGCCTTGAACAGGTCCGCGCGGCGCAACTCCTGGACGACGCGCGTCACCTGCATGGCAAGGTGCGCGCTGATGCCGGGCGCTTTGAGCAGCACGATCTGATATTCCGTCTCGAACGCGGGGTAGTTGATCCAGTGGTACAGGCAGCGGCGCTTGAGCGCGTCGTGCACCTCGCGCGTGCGATTAGACGTAACGACGACCACGGGGGGATGGACGGCCCGGATCGCGCCCAGCTCGGGCACGGTAATTTGGAAGTCCGACAACAATTCTAGCAGGAAGCTCTCAAACTCCTCGTCCGCCCGGTCGATCTCGTCGATCAGCAGTACGGGGCGAGCGTCGCCGTTGAGCGCGGGGTCGATGGCCTGGAGCAGGGGGCGCGCGAGCAGGAACTCGCGGCTGTAGATTTCCCGCGCCATTTCGTCGCGGCCCGCGCCGGTGGCTTCGAGCATACGCAGGTGCAGGATTTGCCGCGCATAGGCCCAGTCGTAGACTGCGTTGTGCGCATCGAGACCCTCGTAGCACTGCAAGCGGATGAGTCGGGTGTTTAGCAGGGCGGCGAGTGTTTTGGCGACCTCCGTCTTGCCGACGCCGGCCTCGCCTTCCAGGAACAACGGCTTGCCCATCTTGAGGGCGAGAAAGATGATAGTCGCAAGGTCGCGTTCGGCCAGGTAGCCGGACGCGAGCATGGCCTGCTGGAGCGCCTCAATGGTCTCGAACATAAGTCACCGCAACGGGAGGATGGACGCAAGGCCGTTAGTTTATCCGAGGAGGCGGCGCAGGGCAAACATGCCGCATCAGGGGAGACAGGCGGGCAACCACGTGCCAGGCACTTACGAAGTGCCTGGCACGTAACCTAAGTTAATGATGGGGGGTTAGTTTTTGGACCGCGTGAGATACTGCGCGCGTTTCACCCAGCCGCTGACCATCGCCGGCGCGGGGATGCGGCCAACCAGCTTCTTCTCCTCGTTGACCTTGTTCAGGCGCGCGCGCAACTCCTCCGGCTGAATCGCCGCCAGGTCCTTTGCGCTGCAAACGCCGACTTCCTCGAGCAGAACGATATAAGCGTCGCCGATGCCGCGAATGCGTTCGAGGTCGGCCCGATGGTAGATAGTCAGGAGATAGTTGGGATCAACCCCGGTGGTTTGCGCCAACTTTGCCAGGCCGTCGACTTTGTCACAGGCGATAAGCAGGTCATCGGTGTATTTGATGCCACAGGCCTTGAGGCGGGACTCAGCGTCGTCCTGCATGCCATAGAGTTTGTTCAGCATCATGGTCATAAGTCCACTCCTCCAACTTGTCTTGACCCCATTCTATCGAAATTGTGAGGACAACACAACGGAATCCCTTCCTATTTACGCATAAAGAAAAAACGGCTTGTTTGAGGGGGAAAAGGGGAGTAATGTTGTACGCGGATTAAGTATTTTTGACAATGGCGAACCACGCATTAGCTGCCGGGCGTTTTAACAAGTCCTTCTCGAAGCGCGTACAGCGCGGCTTGCGTGCGGTTGGTCAGGCCGAGCTTGTCGAGGATGCGGCTGATGTGAGCCCCAACAGTCCGCTCGCTGATCGCCAGTCGTTCGGCGATGTCGCTGTTCGCCAACCCGGTCGCCACGAGCTTGAGCACCTCGATTTCGCGTTCGCTCAGCGGCTCTTCGGAAGCGGTCGACGGCGCGTTGACGCGATGCACCTGCCGCACGAGCTTCTGCGCAACATCCGGGCTGAGATAGGGCTGGCCGCGGCTGACGCTCCTGATTGCGTCAACCAACTCTTCGAGCGAAGCATCCTTGAGCACGTACCCCAGTGCGCCAGCGCGCACGGCCGCGAACACGCGCTCGTCTTCGGAAAAACTTGTGAGAACGAGGATGCCTGCGTTTGACTCCTGCTTCTTGAGAGCCGGGATCGTCGTGAGACCGTCCATGACGGGCATGGAGAGATCAAGCAAGATCACGTCGGGATGGAGCGCGGCCGAGCGGGACAGGGCCAACTCGCCGT
Source organism: uncultured Anaerolineales bacterium (assembly GCA_964588925.1). GTDB lineage: Bacteria > Chloroflexota > Anaerolineae > CG2-30-64-16 > CG2-30-64-16 > JALOOB01. Next base: position 28,941 of record CAZPTI010000033.1, read on the forward strand.
TCTCCGCCTCACCGACGACCTCGATTTCCGGCTTTGCGCTGAGCAGGGAGATCAAGCCCTTCCGCACCAACCGGTGGTCGTCGACAACCAACACCCGAATCGTGTCGCTCATTGTTGCGCTCC
>CAZPTI010000034.1:0-6002 GCA_964588925.1 uncultured Anaerolineales bacterium
GGATGCGACGGTTGCTGCATCGGCCGCCGTAGGTCTGCAACATGACTTCGCCCTGCCGCGCGCAAAGCCTACGTTGACTGCTGCTCTTTCTCTGCATCTTCCGCCATCAACGCGGCCCGCGCGGCCAGCATCTCCTGCTTCGCCGCCTCATCCACTATCGGGAACTGCGGGTCCATCTCGATCAGCTTCTCCGCGATAATCCCCGCGACTGCGAGGCGCGTGAACCATTTGCGATCCGCAGGCACGACGTACCACGGCGCCCACTTCGTGCTGGTGTGATTGAACACGTCCTCGAACGCCTCGACGTACTGATCCCAGTACGCGCGCTCCTTGATGTCGCCCGCGTTGAATTTCCAGTTCTTCTCCGGCCGGTCGATGCGCTCCAGTTGCCGCTTGCGCTGCTCATTCTTGGACACGTTCAGGAAAATCTTGACGATCTGCGTGCCCTGGTTGACCAGATAACGCTCGAAGTTGTTGATCTCCTCGAACCGCTGCTGCCACAGCCCCTTGCCCAGCGTCTCCTGCGGCAGGCGCTGCCCGGTCAGGAACTCCGGGTGCACGCGCACGACCAGCACCTCTTCGTAGTGCGAGCGGTTGAAAATGCCGATCATGCCGCGCGCGGGCAGCGCCTTCGAAACGCGCCACAGGTAATCGTGATCCAGCTCCTCGGCGGAAGGGGCCTTAAAACTCGTCACCTGCACGCCGGTGGGGTTGATGCCCGACATCACGTGCTTCACCGCGCTGTCCTTCCCTGCCGCGTCAAGCGCCTGGATGATGACGAGCAGCGCCTGCCGGTTCTCGGCGTACAGCTTCTCCTGATACGTGGCGAGCAGCTTGACGCCCTCTTCGAGCAGCCCTTCCTCGTTGATCGCGTCCTTGTCCAGCCCCGCGCTGAACCGCGGGTCAAAATCCTTCGCCAGCTTCACCTGACGCCCCGGCTCAATCAAAAAGCGCTTGGTAAACTTCAGCATGTCCATCGCACCCTCCGCAATCACAGACCGATTTTCGTCACTATTGTACCCCAAATGCGCGTCGTGAAACACTCGTTAAGTGTTTGGAACGCGGAGGCGCGAAGCGTAGCGGAGACGCGGAGCGCGGAGAGTGGATAGTATCTCACGGCGCAAGGCGATGGAAGATGCTAACCTTCTCCCCGTATCGGTTGATTTGTTGATAGCGAAAGGTTTGGAGGATTGTGATGGCAACGACACGCAAGAGCGAAGCGACGCGGGCGCGCAACGGGCAGGACGCCGGGCAACCGCGGATTTTCCCCACGCGGCACGATCTCGAAGAAGAGGTGCGTCAGCAGATGATCGAGCTGCTCAACCAGCAGCTTGCCGACACGTTTGACCTGTACTCGCAGAACAAGCAGGCCCACTGGAACGTCAAGGGCCGCGACTTCTTCCAGCTTCACGAGCTGTTTGACACGCTGGCCGAGGAAGTGCTGCCGTTCGTCGACATGATCGCCGAGCGCGTGACTGCGCTGGGCGGGCAGGCCACCGGCACCGCGAAGATGGCCGCGGCCGCCTCCCGCCTCTCCGACCTGCCGCTGGACACGATCGAGGGGATGCAAGTGGTCGAGTACGTCGCAGGTTGCTACGCCAATGTGGCGCAGAGCACCCGCGAGGGCATCGAACAGGCCGACGAGGCGGGCGACCAGGACACCGCGGATCTGCTCACCGAGGTCTCGCGCGAGCTGGACAAGCACCTGTACTTCCTCGAGTCGCACCTGCAAGGGGCGGAGCGGTAAGGCTTTTTTGCCGCAGAGGACACAGAGGCCGCAGAGAGCCGTAAGTTCGCAACTTGCGGCTCTCTGCGGCCGATTTTTAGATCAAGAACCCGGCCAGCAGCCCCGCGGCCGCCAGCGCAAACGACGCAACCGCCACCAGCGTGAACACTTTCCACGGCGGATCGGGCCGCAGCAGCCGGAACGCGAGGACGAACTGCGCGAGGGGCAGAACCAGCGTCAGCCAAAAAAGCCGGCCCCCCGGGAACACGGCGAAAGCGAACAGCGCCCCCATTCCGAGGAACAAAAGCGCGTTGTGGAGTTCCACCGCCGCGCGGGGGCCGAGAAGGACGGCGAGGGTTCGCTTTCCCACCACGGCATCAGTTTCCCGGTCGGGCAGCGAAAACGCTATCAGCATTGCCGCATGCAGGAAAAAGAGCGGGATGCAGGCCAGAATCAGGGATGGCGACAGCGGGCTTAACTGCGTTGCATAGGCGGCATAGGGCACAAGAATCGTCACGAGGATCGACGCCTCGATCTCGCCCCAGGCCCGCCGCGCGAATGCGATTGGTGGCGCCGAATAGAACCAGGCGCCGGGCAGGCTCACCGCGCCGATCAGCGCCGCAACGGGCGCGCGAAACGCAAGGAACAGGATCGCCAGCGCGCTGATCCCCGCGCACACCTGCGCGGCGCGCAAGGCGGCCACGCGCGGCAGTTGACCCGACGCAAAGACGCCACTGCCCCCGCTGAAATACGTCCGGTTCGCGTTGTTCAGGTCTGCATCATTGTCATAATACTCGTTGGCGTACTGCGCCACCAACTGCGTCGCCGTGACCATCGCCATCCCGACGACCGCCGCCAGCAGGTCGAGGCGCGGGACGTCATCCGCCGCCCACGCCAGCCCCAGCGCGTACATCACCACCCCGCCCAGCAGAAAGATGGGGCGAGTGAGCTTGAAGAACGCAAAGACCGGGCGCATCGCGCGCCTCACGGCGCTTCAAATGCGCGCAACTCGGCCTGGATCTGCTCGCCCAGCCCCATCAGCCGCGTCGCGTGTTCCTCGAGCGCCTCCTGTTCCGGCGTGGTCGGCGTCCACTTTGGCACGGGCGTTGGCTTCCCCTCCTCATCCACCGCGACGAAAACTATCATGGACGACGTGGTTTGCTGGTAATCGCCGCGCCGGGGGTCGGCGGAGAGCACGTTGACCGCGATTGCCATGCTCGTGCGCCCGGTGCGCACCAGCCTCGCGCGCAGTTCGACAATGTGCCCCACCTGCACCGGCCGGTGAAACACGATGCCGCTGACCGACACCGTCACGCACGGCAGCCCGCACCAGCCGGCCGCGCACGCGTACGCCGCCTCGTCCATCCACTTCATCATCGAGCCGCCGTGCACGTTGCCATAAATGTTCCGGTCGGGTGCGCCGGCCAGGAACCGCATGGTGAACTCGTGGTCGTGTCCCGCCATCCTCGTCTCCGATCTTTCGTGACCAAAAACTGAAAACCTTATATGAGCCACAGAGGTCTCAGAGAGCGCAGAGTTCCTCTGATTCCTTTGCGTCCTCTGTGGCAAAATTTCTACCGTCGTTCACTGAGATACGCATGCCACAAAATCCGCGCCGCCACCGCCCGATGCGGACGCCACGCCTCCGCGATGCCGCTCAGTTCCTCGCGCGACGGTTTCTCCGCCAGCCCGAGCACGCGCTGCGCGGCCACCTCCAGCGCCAGGTCGCCCATCGGCCACACGTCCGGTCGGCCCATCGCCATTAGCAGGTAAATGTCCGCCGTCCACCGCCCAATGCCAGTTACCGCGGTCAACGCAACGCGCACCGCGTCATCTTCCATCTCGTGAACCGCATCGAGATCGAGCGCGCCGGAGAGCACTGCGCGCGACAACTCGCGCCCGTACCGCGTCTTCTGCCGGCTGAACCCGATGGCCTTCAGTTCCGCATCGTCGAATTCGAGAAATCGCGCGGGCGTGAGCGGATCGGCCGCCGCGCGTAGCCGGTCGAACGCGGCCCGCGCCGACGCCAGCGACACCTGCTGTTCGAGGATGATTTGCAGGAGGGTGGGGAAGCCCGGCTCGCGCGCCCACAGCGGCGGCGCGCCGTACGCCGCCACCGGCGCAGCCAGCCGCGCATCGCGCTCCGCCAGTTCAAGCGCAGCCCACCGCAGTCGTATCTCGTCCAATCGTTCCACGTGCGCCCCCTCCGAGTTGCCGCCATTGTAACTCAGAACCGGCAGAGGAGGCCACCGTAGCAAAACAATGATTAGAACGGGAGTTCGCACTACATAACAGCAGCATAGCGGCGCGATACTGATCTCGTCCGGCCCACAATCACAGCGCAAGACGCGCACAGCGCATGCGCAAGGAGGAACACATGGCGAAGTTTCTGTTGGTGTACTCAGGCGGCAACCCCCCGACCAGCCCCGAAGAGGGCGAGAAGGTCATGGCCGCCTGGATGGCCTGGTTCGGGCGGCTCGGCCCGGCCGTCGCGGATGGCGGCATGCCCACCGCGCACCCCGCCCGCGCGATCTCTCCCGCAGGGCAGGTCAGCGAAGTCAACGACTGGCTGGTGACAGGCTACTCGCTCCTTGAAGCGGGATCGCTCGAAGAGGCAACTGTCCTGGCAAAGGGCTGCCCCCACCTTGACGCCGGCGGCACCGTGCGCGTGTACGAACTGACGCCGGTCATGTAAACCAAAACCCGTCGGGTTTGTTGAACCCGACGGGTCTCTCCTACCTGCGACCCGTCGGGTTTCGGGAGCCCGACGGGTCTCTCGCTCAATCCACCGCGTCCCGCACGTCCGCCTTCACGCGCTGCCACGCATGGCGCACCGCGTCCTTGAAGTCGTCCCACGCCTGGCCGGGATGGCTGGTCTCCCACTCGCGCCGCGCGTCCATCTCGAAGTCGTTCCAGTCGCGGCCGCGATACCGGCGCTCGGTCGCCAGCGTGTAGCCGTACTGGTAGGCCGGGCGGAAGCGGTCGTAATCATAGCCCCTCGACCGGTACGACTGCTCCCAGTTGGTCCGGAAGTCGCGGTCGTACGTGTCAAACGTGCGGCTCATGCTGCTCGTCGTGCGGTCGAAGCTCCGCTCTACATCACGGCCCGTGTCGCGGAAGTTATCGCCCGCGCGATCCATGCCGCGGTCGACGTCGCGGCCCAGGTCCTTCGCGCCTTCCTTGAAGCGCTCCCACCCGTAGCGGACGGAATCCTTGAAGTCTTCCCACGCATCGTTTGGATGGTTGCGCTGCCAGTCGCTGCGGACCTCCGACTCAAAGTCGTTCCAGTTGCGGCCCTGGTAGCGGTCGCCCAGCTGCCAGCCGTACTGGTAGGCCGGGCGATACCGGTCGTACGTGTAGCCCGTGCTGCCGTAGCGCGACTGCCAGTTGCTGCGAAAGTCGTTGTCGAAGTCCTCGAAGCGGCGGGAATAGCTGCTGCCCGTGCCAGTCATGCCCATGCTCGTCGAGCCGCCGTAGCCGATGGTGCTCGTATCGCGGCCCAGGGTGCCCATGTTCGCCGACTGCGTGTCGCCAACTTCGGAACTATAACCCGTCCAGCCGGACGAGCGCCACTCGGACGCGCGCTGCGTCACGTCAACCGGCGAGAACCGGTTGAGGATTTCGGACGCTCGGCTGACCATGTTGTCGCTCGCGCGCACGGTCAACAGCGTGCCACCGCGGCGGATGCCTTCTACGTAGTACCCCGCCTCTTCCTCCGGGATGCCCACGTCGGTCAGCGCGCCGATCAGGCCGCCCGCGACCGCGCCGATGCCCGCGCCGGCCAGCGTCGTCGCCAGCGGCCCCGCGGCCACAATCGGGCCGATGCCGGGGATTGCCAGCGCGCCGAGGCCGACCACCAGGCCGGCCAACCCGCCGAGCGCCGCGCCGACGCCCGCGCCGGCCGCCATGCCGCTCGCGTCGCCCACGTCCGTCGTCGTGTTGCTGGTGTATTCGCCCGTCTGATTCGCGCGCACCACGCTGATGTCGCTGCGGTCAAAGCCGTTGCGCAGCAGCTCTTCCATCGCGCGCTGGGCGGTGTTCAGATCATCAAACATCGCTACAACTGTCCGGTCCATTTGGTGCTCCTTTCGATACGCTTTCCAACTGCCTGCGTCCAAAGTTCTCGCGCTGGCAGTACTAATACGAACGACACAGACGCCCGCTTTGCTCCATTTCCGGTAGATTTCGCTTGCGCTGCCCGCGGCAGTCGTGCTATACTTTGCGACGAAAGGCGCGAACTGTCCGCATCTCGCGGCGGTCCGGCGTGTTTTTCGGT
>CAZPTI010000034.1:6012-28828 GCA_964588925.1 uncultured Anaerolineales bacterium
GTACAAAGATCAACCAGCATCTGTAACTCCCCGGCGCCACCACTGGCTCCCGACTGCGCGATGACGGCGGTCCACAGGGCGAAGTTTGCCCCGGCAGATGGCCGACGCGGAATCACAGCAGAGGAGCATCGCATGGCATCCCCCGCGGACTGGCGAAAGTACCATCCCCCGGCCGACGCGCGCGCCATTCTGGAGCAGTGTCCCGGCGTCACCATCGGCAGCACGCCCGCTCAGCTCATCGCGCTCGCCACCGGCGGCAAGCCGTCGTCGGAAGAGTATGAGGTCGCGTACGACGTGCCCGGCAAGGGCCGCGTTGTCGAGGCGCGCGTCGCGCGCGTGCGCAACGGCGTCGTGGCGAACTACACCGAGCCGTATATGCGCCGCCGCGACCCTGACTGCATGGTCGTGGCCGACGATCTGCCGACCGACAAGGAGACGTTCTCCGAGCGGTACGGTCTGCCCTTCGAGGTGGTGCGGAGCGAGGCGTTCGAGTGGCTCAAGACGCAGGAGCTGCTCGTGTTCGGGCTCTATGCGGGGCAGGCCGACATGGGCATGGAGACGCTTGTCCTCGCGCCGGCCAACTGCGGTTTCTTCGCGCTCGGCCTCGCATTGCTCCAGGGCATCATCCCGTACGACGAGGTCAAAGCCGGATTCTGCCCGCGCGCCGTCATCTACGTCGCGCCCGTGCTGCGACACACACGCTTTGACGGCAAGCAGGTCGTCGTCCACCGCAGGACGGAAGACCTGCACGAAATGTTCTCGTTCAACCTCTACCCCGGCCCCAGCGCCAAGAAGGGCATCTACGGCGTGCTGATCGCGCTGGGCGAGAAGCAGGGGTGGGTCGCGGCGCACTGCTCTACGGTGCAGGTGGTGACGCCCTACGACAACGTCGTCACGCTGATGCACGAGGGCGCCAGCGGCAGCGGCAAGAGCGAAATGCTCGAACCCGCCCACCGCGAGGCGGACGGCCGGCTGTTGGTCGGCACGAACATGCTGACCGGGGAGAAGCGGCACATCGAAATCCCGCGCTCGTGCGAGCTGCACCCGGTCACAGACGACATCGCGCTGTGCGAATCGTGTATGGACCCTCAGCCCAACGGCAAGCTGCGCGTGCGCGACGGCGAGGACGCCTGGTTTGTCCGCGTCAACCACATCGACCACTACGGCGTCGACGTGCAGCTCGAGCGGCTGACCGCGGAGCCGAAGTCGCCGCTGCTCTTCCTGAACATCGACGCGGTGCCCGGCAGCCGCGCGCTCATTTGGGAGCACACGCTGGACGCGCCCGGCAGGCGCTGCCCGAATCCGCGCGTGGTCATCCCGCGCCACATCGTGCCGAACGTCGTCGAAGGGTCCGTGTCGGTCGACATCCGCTCGCTGGGGGTGAGAACGCCTCCCTGCACGCGCGAGCAGCCGAGCTACGGCATCATCGGCCTGATGCACCTCTTGCCGCCCGCGCTCGCCTGGCTGTGGCGGCTGGTCGCCCCGCGCGGCCACGACAACCCGAGCATCACCAACAGCAGCAACATGGAGAGCGAGGGCGTCGGCTCCTACTGGCCGTTCGCCACGGGCCGCCGCGTCACGCAGGCGAACCTCCTGCTCGACCAGTTCGTCTCGAACCCGCGCACAAGGTACATCCTCTGCCCCAACCAGCACATCGGCGCGTGGAAGGTGGGCTTCATGCCGCAGTGGATCGCGCGCGAGTACCTCGCCCGCCGCGGCAGCGCGAAGTACCGCCCGGACCAGGTCGAGCCAGCGCGCTGTTCGCTGCTCGGCTACCTGCCCCAGCAGCTCAACGTGGAAGGCCGCAGCGTGCCCACGCGCCTGCTCCAGGTGCACGCCCAGCCGGAAGTGGGCGAGGAGGCGTACGACCAGGGCGCGGAGATCCTCTATTCGCTCTTCGCGCACCATCTCGCGAAGTTCCGCGAGCCGGACCTCGCCCCGCTCGGCCGCGAGATCATCGACTGCTTCTTCGACCGGGGGACCGCGGACGACTATCGGACGCTGATTCCGGGCGAGTAATTCTTCAGTTAAGACCCGACGGGTTTCGGAAAACCCGTCGGGTCTCTCATGACGCGCCGATAATCTCCACGGCGCGCGCCACCCCATCCTCCGCGCGAATCTTCGCGCCAATCTCCGCCGCCTTTGCGCGCATCGCCTGATCGCTCACCGCCTGCTCGATCGCCGCGGCGAGCCGCTCCGCGGTCAGCTTCTTGCGCGGGATGGGCGCAGGCCCCGCGCCGAGCGCATGGACGCGCGCGCCCCAGAAGGGTTGATCGCCGAAGAACGGGATCACGATCGACGGTGCGCCCGCGCGCAACCCCTGCGCGGTGGTGCCCGCGCCGCCATGATGCGCCACTGCGGCCAGCCGCGGGAAGAGCCACGTAAACGGCGCGGACGCCAGCGGGAATACCGTCTCCGGCAGGTCAGAGGCGCTCATGCCGCCCCAGCCGCACAGGATAATGCCCCGCTGGCCGGCCTTCTTCAGCGCGGCCAGCGCCAGGTCCGCCGTCTCGCGCGGCTTCTGCGTGCTCATGCTGCCGAACCCGACGTACACCGGCGGCGGCCCGGCTGCGAGGAAATCCGCCAGCGCGGGCGGCGGCGTCCACGTCTCGCTTCGGTCAAGGAACCAGTAGCCTGTCACATGGACGTTCGCGCCCCAGTCCGGCGCGGGCGGAATCACCGCGGGGCTGAACCCGTACAGCACCGGCTGGCCGCGAAACGCGGGCGAGTTGAACGGCCCGGTCATGGGCGCGGGCGGCATGCCGAGCTTCTCTTCGCGCACGCGCTTATCCGCCGCGCGAATCGGCTGCCACATCACCTGTCGCGCCAGCGTATATGACAGCCGGTTCAGCGGCCCAAAGTTGACCGGCGCGGCGGGCAGGACGAAGCTGGGGTATGCGCTCGTCGGCGTGTATGGGATGTAGTACGCCTGGATGAACGGGATGCCGAGCTTCTCCGCAAGGGCCGTTCCGGTGTAGATGCCCGCCACGCCGCCGAGGATGCGATCCGCCCCCCGGCACGCTTCCAGCCCCGCGTCCGCCAGCCGCAGCGCGCCCGCTTTGGCCTGCTTGCCCATTTCCGCCATGATCGCGCGGAAGTCGCCGCGTTCGAGCAGCGGGGCCATCCCCTCGGCCACCTCCTGCACGCGGCCCTCCACGCGCCAGAACTCAACGCTGTTGGACGTGACCAGTTGCTCGAAGTCCTCAGTCGTAACCAGCCGGACCGCGTGCCCGGCCTCTGACAGGCCCTTGCCGAGCGCCACATAGGGTTCGACGTCGCCGCGGCTGCCCGTGGCGAGGATGGTGATGCGCATGTGGGGGAGTTCCTTTCGGCGCGCGCCCGAATGCTTGCGGGCGGCGCATCGCAGTATAGCATGGGTTTATTGCGGCCCCAGGTTTACCCCCGTCCTGCCCCACGGTGACTTTTGCGCATCGCTTGCGCAATTTATGTGATCACGCTAGAATCGGCGAACCTCGCTGGTTCCTGGAGGCTACTATGCGTTCGACTCGTTTCGCGCTGCTGCTGACCGGCCTGCTGGCCGCGCTGCTTCTGTCCGCCTGCAACCCGGCCGGTGGCGCGGGCAGTGGCCCCCTGCCCACGCGCCCGCCCGCAACGCTCGTTCCCCTGCCGACCGCAGCGCCATCCGCAGAAGCTGCCTCGCCCCAGCTAACGCTGACGCTGCTGGACGCAGCGGGTCAACCGGTCGAACGCACGGTCGATGGCAACGCGCTCCGGCTGACCGCCACGCTGCAAGAGCCGGCGAAGGCCGACACGCGCATTAACTTCTCGCTGCAAGGCAGCCGCGTAGCTGAACTTGGATCGTGCGTAATCCCTGCGAACGATAACTCATGCGGGCTGGCCGTGCGCGCAGACGGGTGGGCGTGGGAGGCGCAGCGGCTCGTCGGGCTCCGCAGCGCCGCCGCAATCGCAGAGGGCGGCGCGCCCGGCATCGTAACGACGTTTGCTGTCACCGCCAAGCCGATCATCCTCGTCCACGGCCTCAACTCCGACGAACGATCATGGATCAACTGGATCAAGCCGGGCGGCTACCTCGACACGCGCGGCCTGGCCGGCTATGCGGTTGACGACGGCCAGTTCGGCACGCGGCGCATGAACACCGGCATCCCCTCCCAACCGACCACGCCCACCTTCAGCATCGCGCAAAATGCCGAAGTGGTCGCGGAGTACGTGGAGGCGGTGCGGAAGAACACCGGCGCAGAGCGCGTCGACCTTGTCGCGCACAGCCTCGGCGGCCTGATCTCGCGCTACTACGTCCAGAACCTCATGCCGCTGGTCGAAGCGCCCGGCCTGCCGCCTGTGCCCGTCGCGAACCAGCTCTTTATGGCCGGCACGCCCAACGGCGGCACGCCGTGCGGACGCATCCCCGCGGCCATCGGCCTCTTCTCGCCCGCCACGACGCAGATCACGCCCGAATACCTGACGCAGGTCTTCAACCCGACCGTGCGCGACCGTCGCGGGGTGCCGTTCTTCGCCATCGCCGGTGACGCGGTGCAGGAGAAGGTCGCCATCCGCTGCACCGAGCTTCCCACCGACCGCTACGTTTCCGTGCGCAGCGTGCTCCAGGGCGTGCCCGTCTCGCCCGACCGCATCAAAGGCATCCACTCCGACCTGAACAACCGCGAAGACAGCTTCGAGCGCATCTTCGCCTCGCTCGCGCGCTCGCCCGAACTGTACCCTATCGTAATGGATCCTGCCACGACGCCGCTGAGCGTACCCGAACAGGCCCAGAGCACGTTGGTTCAAGCAGGGACGCTCACCGCGGGGCAGACTGTCTCCGTGACGCTGACCATCGACCAGGCTCGCAGCGCCAGCTTCATGCTCCTTGCGCCCGGCAGCGAGGTCAGCATGACCATCAAAACGGTCGCCGGTCGCATCCTCACGGAGGAAACGCCGAAGACGAACCCCAACGTCACCTTCGAGCGCGCGCTGGACGAGAACGGCATGGTGTCGCTGGGTTACGGGGTGGTGGGGCCGCGCGCGGGCGCATGGGAGATCGGCTTAACTGCGAAGAAGACGCCTTCGGGCGGCGGCCCCTTCGCGGTGCTTGCGACGATGGACACCGATCTGGCGATGACCGCCGAAATCAGCCCCGGCGCGCCTCAAGTCGGAGCGAGCGCCACGATCACGTCCCGGCTGACAGCCGCGCAGCCACCGCAGCAAGCCTCCGCGCGGGCGCGCATTCTGGGGCCGGCAGGCGAGCCGGTCGTCTTGCCCCTCGCGCAGGCAGGCGAAACGTATGCGGCAACATGGACGCCCGCCGCGCCGGGGGAGTATACTATCGTCGTCGAGGTGACCGGCATCGACGCCGCGGGCAACCCGTTCGAGCGGCTGTCGGTGCTCGGCGCATCTGTCGGCGAGTAGGCCGCAAGGCGCGTTTTTCGCTCAGGGCTGGTTGCAGGGATCGGAACTCGTTTGCCGTGACCAGGGAGGTCCGCATGACTGACCGTTCTCGTCTCGCCCGACTGCCTGGAATGCTTTTCGGTGGCGCGCTAATCGCGCTCGTGGCGGCGCTGCTCGTGTCACCAGCCGCTGCGCCTGCGGCGGGCGCGGCGCTCGCCCCGGCGGAGACGTCCACGTCGACCCCAACCGCCACGCCGACCAGCACCCTCACCCCGACCCCGACGGGTGCGCCTACCCATACGCCCACCATCACTCCGACCTTCACCCCTGACCCGAAGTCCTCGCTCGAATGCCCGATCGCGCCTGCAAACGTCGAGGTTGACGGCAAACTGGTTGAATGGATGGGTCGCCCCTCGCTCAAGGTCAATAAGGACACAGCCGAAACGAGCGAGCGCACCCCGCGGCCGTCGCTTCTGGACCTTTCCTCGGAGGTCTGGTGCGCGTGGCAGGGCAATGACTTGATCTTCGCCGCGGTCATCACCGACGACGCGCTCTGGCGCGATAGCGCGCAGGTGTGGCTCGACGACAGCATCGAGCTCTCGGTCGACGGGCTGAACAACGGCATGGTTTACGGTAGCCCGGATGACCACCAGTTCACCATCGACACGGCCGGCGCGGTCTTCGACCTGGGGACGAACCCCGTACCGAAGGCCACCGCCATCGCGCTGCCGCAGGCGCGCGGCTGGCGCATCGAAATCCGCATTCCGGCAAGCGCGCTGAACATGGGCGCGCTCTTCGTCAACCGCGCCGTGCCTTTCAACACGGGGCTGAACGACGACGACAACGGCGGCCCCCGCGAAGACTGGTTCGCCTGGCGCGGGGCCAGCACGCTGTACCACTCCGAAGATTTCGGCTCACTCGCGCTAAGCGGGGTCGTGACGCCGTTCCCGACTGCTACACCCACGGTGTGGCCGCGGTCGCTCTACCTGCCGATGCTGCTGAAGTGAGGCGGGACTGGTTTGGACGCGCGTAGCCTTTGGAACGCGGAGTCGCGGAGTGTAGCGGAGGCACGGAGCCTGCGCGACCGCGAGCCAACTGCAATTTGACAGAGCGAACCGCCTCTGTTACGCTTGCGCAAACGTTTGTCTGAGCAGTCATGCCGCACGTATCCATTATCGACATCGCCCGCATCGCGCAAGTGTCACCGTCGACTGTCTCGCGCGCTTTGCAGGACAACCCGCGCATCAGCCCGGAGCGCCGCGCCGAGATTCAGGCGCTGGCCGAGCGGCTCGGCTACCGGCCGAGCCAGGTCGCGCGCAGCCTTGTCACCGGCCGCACGCACACGCTCGGCGTCGTCGCGTCCGACGTGACCGACCCCTTCGTCGCCGAGGTGCTCAAGGGAGTGGAGGCCGCCGCACGCGAGGCCGGTTACGGCATCCTCATCGCCATGTCCAACCGCAACCCCGCGGAGGAGATCGAGGCCGCAGAGGTGCTGCTGGATCACGAGGTCGACGGGCTCATCGTCATCTCCAGCCGCGCGCCCGACCGCTACGCGCGCATGGCGCGCGGCGACGGCGAACGCGTGCCGCTGGTCTTGCTGAATAACGAACAACCCGGCCCGAACATCTACAGCGTGCGCATGGATAACGAAGCGGGCGCGCGCGAGGCCGTCACCTACCTGCACGCGCTCGGCCATCGGCGGATCGGCTTTGTCGCCGGGCCGGAGGGCGGACGCAGCAGCCGCGAGCGGCTGTCGGGCTACCGGCTCGGCATGCAGGCATGCGGGTTGGAAGTCGCAGACGAGTTGATCCAGCAGGGCGCGGGGCTGCCCGAAGACGGCCGCGCCGCAGTTGACGCCTTTTTGCGCCTCGACCCGCCGCCAACCGCGGTGCTCTGTTACAACGACCTCTCGGCTATCGGCGTGCTCGCCGGGGCTGTGAGGGCCGGGGTGCGCGTGCCGTGCGACCTCTCGGTCGTCGGCTACGACAACATTCCGCTCAGCGCGTATGCCGTGCCGCCGCTCACGACCGTCGAGCAGCCGAAGGCCGCAATGGGCCGCGCGGCTATCGAAGTGTGCTTGCGCGCGCTGGCAGGCGAATCGATGACCGACCGCGTGCTCGGCGGGCAGCTCGTGCTGCGCGAGAGCACCGGGCCGCTTACCAGGGAATAGACGTCTCGCATCATCTTCTCGGCCGCCAGACCCGCCGGGAGAATGACATTGCGCAAACGTTTGCTCTAGCCAGTTTCTGGCCGATACTATACTGAGGAGCGTCATTCATGAATCGCAAGGTTCGAGTCGCCATCGCGGGCGTGGGCAACTGCGCCAGCAGCCTGATTCAGGGCGTCCACTACTACGCCGAAGCCAAACCCGAGGATAACGTCCCTGGCCTGATGCACGTCGAGCTCGGCGGCTACCACGTGAGCGACCTCGAGTTCGTTGCCGCGTTTGACGTTGACGCGGACAAGGTGGGAAAGGATCTGGGCGAGGCCATCTTCTCCGGCCAGAACAACACCTACCGCTTCGCGGCCGTCCCGCACCTCGGCGTCACCGTTCAGCGCGGGCCGACTCTGGACGGCCTCGGCCGCTATCTCCGCCAGGTTATCGACGAGTCGCCTGCGGAGCCGGTCGACGTCGCCGAGGCGCTGATCGCGGCAAAGGCCGACATCCTCATCAACTACCTGCCCGTGGGCAGCGAGCAGGGCGCGCGCTACTACGCGGAGCAGGCGCTTAAGGCCGGCTGCGGCTTCGTCAACTGCATCCCCGTCTTCATCGCGACCGATCCCGCCTGGGCCGCGCGCTTCGCCGAAGCCGGGCTGCCCATCGTCGGCGACGACATCAAGAGCCAGGTCGGCGCCACCATCACGCACCGCGTGCTCACGCGCCTCTTCGAGGACCGCGGCGTCCGCGTGGATCGCACCTATCAGCTCAACTTCGGCGGCAACACCGACTTCCGCGGCATGTTGGAGCGGGATCGGCTGGAGAGCAAGAAGATTTCCAAGACCAACGCAGTCACCTCGCAGTTGACCGAATCGGTCGCGGATGAAAACGTCCACGTCGGCCCCAGCGACTACGTGCCGTGGCTGACCGACCGCAAGTTCTGCGAGATTCGCATCGAGGGGACGACCTTCGGCGACGTGCCGCTGCTGATGACCGCGCACCTGGAGGTGTGGGACAGCCCGAACAGCGCGGGCGTGGTGATCGACGCAGTGCGCTGCGCGAAGCTGGCGCTCGACCGCGGCATCGGCGGCCCGCTGCTTGGCCCGTCCAGCTACTTCATGAAGAGCCCGCCCGAGCAGTACACCGACGACGTCTGCCGCCGCAAGGTGGAAGAATTCATCGCGGCGGGCCAGCCCGTCGCGGCGTAACGAATTAGACCCGTCGGGTTTCGGAAAACCCGTCGGGTCTCCGGCTCACACCCCGCCAAACGCGGAAAATCCCCCGTCCACCGGCACCGTAATGCCCGTGACAAACGCGGACGCCGGCGACAGCAGCCACAGCGCCGTCCCAAGCAAATCCTCCGGCGACCCGAAGCGGCACATGGGCGTGTGGTCGATGATCGTCTTCCCGCGCGGGGTCAGTTCGCCCGTCTTCTCGTCCACCAGCAGGTAGCGGTTCTGCTCGCCGAGGAAGAAGCCCGGCGCGAGCGCGTTCACCCGAATGCGCGGCGCGTAATTCTGCGCCATGTGCACCGCCAGCCATGACGTAAAGTTGGAGATCGCCGCCTTCGCCGCCGCATACGCCACCACGCGCGTCAACGGCCTGTATGCGGCCATCGACGAGAAGTTGAGGATGACCCCCTCGCCGCACTCGGCCATCTGCTTGCCGAACACCTGGCACGGCAGGATCGTCCCCATCAGGTTCAGGTCGAAGACGAAGCGCACGGCGTCTTCGGGCAGGTCGAAGAAGCTCGTGCCCGGTCCCGCGGTCGCCGCAGGCTTGTTCCCCCCCGCCGCGTTGATCAGCCCGTCGACGCAGCCGAACCGCTCGCCGATTGTGTCCAGCGCGCGCGTGAGGCTCTCGCGGCTCAACACATCGCCCGCCACGGCCAGCGCATTACATGCGTGCGGCCCCATGCGGTCAAGCAGCCCCTGCGCGGGATCAAGGTTGCGGTCAAGGATGACGACATTCGCGCCCACCCCCGCCAGCGCGCACGCAATCTCCCCGCCCAGCACGCCCGTCCCGCCGGTGACGACGTACGTTTTGCCGGTCAGGTCATACATTCTGGTCAGTTGTTCGAGGTCCATCTGTTCCCCCTCGGATTAGACCCGACGGGTTTCCACCGTCACGAAGTGACGCACCCGTCGGGTCTCGTCTTCTGCTAGAGGCGGTACGCGCGCTTCGCCAGCCCGTACGCCAGCTCGCGCGCCATCTCCGCCGCGTCCGCGTCGTCCACCTGCCCGCGCGCCACCAGCCCCGCCAGCCAGTCACACGCCACGCGGCGCCACACATCATGTCGCGCTGGAATTGAGCAGAACGCGCGCGTGTCGTCGTTGAAGCCCGCCGTGTTGTAGATGCCCGCGGTCTCCATCACCTGGTCGAAATAGCGGCGCATCCCGTTCGGGCTGTCGTGGAACCACCACGGCGGCCCCAGCTTGAGCGCGGGATAATGCCCCGCCAGCGGCGCCAGCTCGCGCGCGTACGTTGTCTCGTCCAGCGTGAAGAGGATCAGCATCAGCCGCGGGTCGTTGCCGAACGCGTCGAGCAGCGGGCGCAGGTTTTGCGTGAACTCGCTCGTCGTGGGGATGTCCGCGCCCTTGTCCGGTCCGAACCGCTCCCGCACAAGGGCGTTATGCCCGCGGATCGACCCGACGTGCAACTGCATCACCAGCCCGTCCTCCGCGCTCATCCGCGCCATTTCCATCAGCATGTGCCCGGTGAAGCGCCGCGCATCCTCCGCCGTAACCTCGCCTTGCAAGCCCCGCGCGAAGATCGCCTCCGCCTCCGCGTCGCTAAGCCGCGCCGTGTACGCAGTCTCCGCCGCATGATCCGTCGCAGTCGCGCCCATCTCCTTGAAGAACGCGCGGCGGTTCTCCAGGCTGCGGACGAAATCCGCGTACGAGCGGATGAAGAGGCCGCTGGCGTCGCTCAGCGCGTTAAGCTGGCCGCCCCAGTTCGGCGTAAGCAGGTTCACGACCGCGTCAGGCCGGAAGGTCGGCGCCACGCGCCCCTGCCACCCGGATTCGCGCATCCGTTTGTGATGCTGCAACGTGTCCGACGCGGCGTCAGTTGTTGCGAGCACCTCAATGTTGAACCGTTCGAACAGCGCGCGCGGCCGGTACTCCGGCAGCGCCA
Source organism: uncultured Anaerolineales bacterium (assembly GCA_964588925.1). GTDB lineage: Bacteria > Chloroflexota > Anaerolineae > CG2-30-64-16 > CG2-30-64-16 > JALOOB01. Next base: position 16,667 of record CAZPTI010000034.1, read on the forward strand.
GCTTCGCCGCAATCGCATCGTAGATGGCCTGGGCGTTCCGGCCGTCCGGTTTCTCGTCGATGCCGAACAACTCGACCAACTCGTGATCGAGCCACGCGCCGCTCGGCGTCCCGCGAAAGAGAAAATAGTGCTCCGCGAACGTCTGCCAGATCGCGCGGGGGTCGGTCTCCACCGGCCCGCCGTCCAGCCGCGGCACGCCGAGCGCCTCCAGCGGCGCGCCCTGCGAGTAGAGCATGCGGAAGACATAATGATCAGGAATAATGAACAGGTCCGCAGGCGTGCCGAACGTTGCGTTCTCATCGGCCAGCAGTCGCGGGTCGACGTGGCCGTGCGGGCTGACGATGGGCAGGTCGGCCACCGACGCGTACAGTTCGCGCGCGATACGTCGTGTGGCGGGGTCAGGGTCAAAGAAGCGATCCGGTGAAAGGCGCGTGCTCATGCTGTTACCCTCATCCGTTCCTGCGGTAGTGTTGAATTACGTCGTACACCGCGGCAATGTTTTCCTCCGGCGTGCCGTAGTCCATATTGATGCAGCACACGCCAACCTTATCGAGCGGCCCGGCTGCGCGAAGCAGCGCGTCGACATCCGCAGCCATCTCCGCCGGTGTCGCCTGTAACATGCGGATGGGGCTCAGCCGCAGGTTGAGGAACGTGTCGGGCAGCGCGGCACGACATGCCCTCACGTCCGACCCCCACCCCACATCCGCGAACGCGGGTTCAAGCTCCGCGTACGCGCTCGCCACCTGGTGCATGTTCTCGCCGCAGTGGTGGATGCCGAACGGCCGCAGCGCGTCGGCCATGCGCTTCTCCACCGGCAGTTGCATCGCCCGGTAGCTGCGCGGGGAGATCATCTGCACGGAGCAGTTCGCGTGGAGGAAGATGCGCGGGTCGACGCGCTCGACCATGCGGTTGACCGCGATCGAGCTGCTCCCCGTCCGCGCGCGGACGTAGCCTGCCACTTCGACAATCAACTGCGCGATGACGTCCAGCACGCGGCGCACGCGTTCGGGCGCGGCGTAGAAATCCGCGAATAAGTCCTGGCCGTAGAAGTGGTACGCCGCGTTGAGCAGCCCGTCGGTGTTGAGATCGCCGACGAGGTAGCCCGATTCCGCCTCCTGCGCATCCCAGCCCGCGATGAGCTCATTCATCGGCCACAGGTTGCGCCAGTCGGGAACTTCCAGCCGCTCCAGTTGCTCTGTGGACAGGTGGCAGGGGAGGGGCTGCGGCGCGGCGTCCGCCTCGAACTGCACCTGCGCGCCGAGCAGCGCGGGGATGACAAACCCGCCCGCCACGTGGAGCGAACCGGCCACCGGACGCGGCTGCGGGTTTTCTTCCCCGAACCCCATCCCGCCGAACTTCTCCCACAGCACGCGGCGCATCGTGACGTCGTTCTTCACCCGCATAGCGGGGGCAAAGTAGAAGTCGCGCGTGAACGAGATCCCTGCGTTGCCGTGCCACCAGCGCGGGTTGAACACCATTTCGAAGGGCAGGAACTCGCTCACGCGTAAGCTCCGTACTCGCGCAGGGCTTCCCACATAGCGACGACATTCTGCGCCGGCACGTCGGCCTGGATGTTGTGGACCGTGTTGAACACGAACCCGCCGCCCGGCGCCAGCGCCTCGATGTTGCGCCGCGCGTCGTCCTTCACCTCGGCGGGCGTGCCGTGGGGCAAGACATCCTGCGTGTCGACTCCGCCGCCCCAGAAGACGATCTCCTTGCCGAAGTCACGCTTGAGGCTGAGCGGGTCCATGCCGGTCGCGCGCACATGGACCGGGTTCAGGATGTCCACACCGATCTCGATGAAGTCGGGCAGCAAGGGCCTTACGTTGCCGCACGAATGGAAGAACAGCTTCGCGTCCGGCGCAAGCTGGTGGATCCGGCCAAACAGGACGGCCAGCCGCGGCTTCATCAGCTTGCGGAACATGCGCGGCGAGATGAGCTGGCTGACCTGCGTGCCGTAGTCGTCCGCTTCCGACACTACGTCGACCACGTTGCGGAGTTGCGGCAACGCCATTTCCCAGAACGCCAGCTTAAGCTCCACCATCTTGTCCAGCAGCGCGCCCGCCAGCGCCTCGTCCGATGCCATGTCCATCATCAGCGGGGCCATGCCGCGCACGCGCTGCGCCATCTCGAAGATGCCCGCCAGCACGCCCTTGACGACGACCGCGCGGCCCTCCGCCCTGTAGCCCTCGGCCAGTTCACGCAGGCCCGTGATGCGGCGCGGGTCGCCCGTGTCCGGCCAGGGGAAACGCGCCACGTCGTCCACCGTAATCGCCCCTTCAAGCGGGTGTTTGACTGCGGTGAAGTACAGCCCGTCGGGGTGAGGCCGGTGCTGCGTGATGCCCCACTCGTCGACGAACGCCTCGACCTGTTCGCCGTCCCCCTTCGGTTCGAGTTGCGCGCGGCCGCGCACGTTGTCGTTGTGGCTGTTGAGCGGGAAGAGCCCGCGCGTGTCCACTCCCACCGCGTCGAGCAAATCCCGGTCGGGCAGCGCCAGCCCCTGCACCTCGTCGCAAAGGGTTGGTTCCACCGGCGGCAGGCCGAGGCACGCGCGCACCTCGCGATACGCGACCTCGTGAATGCCCGTCACCTGCGTGCTGCCCAGATCGTACGGCACGCGGTCCGGCTCCTGATGGTTCAGCGCGGCCAGCAGCCTGTCCCGACCGGTTGGGCTAACCCCCGCGCTCATCCGGGGAACCCCGTCGCCGCGGCGGTCCAGAGCGATTCGGGCAGCAGCGACGCGGACTCCGCGTCGAGGAACAGCTTCGCGTGCGCCTGTTCGCGGAGGATCGAGCCGGGGCAGTCTTCCGTGATCGGGCCGAGCAGCGACGCCTTGACCGCTTCCGCCTTGCGCGTCTCCGGCACCAGCACGAGCACGCGCTTCGCGGCCAGCAGCGCGGGGATCGTCACAGTGACCGCGTGCGTCGGCACCTCATCCAGCCCGCCGAAATGCCCCTCGCCCACCTGCTGCCGCCGCGAGCGTTCGTCAAGTTGAATCACCTTCACCCATTGCGGATCGTTGAAGAACGCGTAGGGCGGGTCGTTGAACGCCAGATGCCCGTTCTCGCCGATGCCCATGACGGTCAGGTCGGTGGGATGCTGCCGCAGCAGCGCCTCGTACTCGCGGCACGCGGCCTCCACGTCGCCCTCCGCCTTCACCGGGAAGAACGCCTTCGGCTGCACCTTGTCGACGATCTCGCGGCGCAGGAACGCGGGGAAGCTGGCCGGATGTCCGGTGGGCAAATTGACATATTCGTCCATGTGGAACAGGTTGATTTTGTCCCACGGGATGCCCGGCATAGCGACGATGGCGCGCAGAAAGGTCAACTGCGAGTTGCCGGTCGCAAGGATGGCGTTCGCCTCCCCGCGCTCCGCGACGGCCGCGCGCAGGATTTCCGCGGCCTCGACCGCGGCTGCTGCGCCAAGCTCGGCGTTGGTGGTGTACTGGACGACCGGCAACGCGCCGGCGACGGTTGAGCGTACGGGTTGCGTGTTCATGGTTCTCCTGTCAGTGCGTCAGGTTCAATGCTTCGGTTCATCCAACCACTGGCCGCCGAGCATCACGCGTCGGGGCAGCAGCGCGTCGTCGAGTAACACGAGGTCAGCCAGCTTGCCCGCTTCGATGCTCCCCACGCGGTCACCCCACCCCACGACGCGCGCGGGCGTCCTGGAGCACATCGTCACCGCGTCGAGCAGCGACACGCCGACCACGCCGGTCAAAATCGGCAGCATCTGGCCGAGCAGCGTCGTGCTCCCGCCGAACGCGCTCCGGTCCCACATCATGCCGACGCCGTCGCGCACCTCGTAGGTCATCGCGCCCATGCGGAACTCGCTGCCCTCCGGCAGCCCCGCGCCGCTCGTCGCATCGGAAATCGCGCACAGGCGCTCCGGCGGGATGCACTTGACGGCCAGCTTCATCAGCGTCGGCGGTAAGTGGCGGTTGTCCGCGATCATTTCGGCTGTCAGCCCCTCGAAGACGAGGGCTGCTTCGAGCAGCCCCGGCTTGCGCCACGGCCCCTCGCGCACGGTAGTTGACATGGCGCTCCACAGGTGCGTGACGTGGCTCAGCCCGTGCCGCATCGCCTCCGCGACCTGCTCGTCCTTCGCCATGCTGTGCCCCGCGGCAACGACAACGCCACGCGCAGTCAGCCGCTCAATCAACGCAAGCGCGCCGGGCAGTTCTGGCGCAAGGACGAAGATGCGCAGAACGTCGGCATATTCGAGCAGCGCATCGGCGGTCCCGTCATCAGGCACGCGCAGGCTTTGCGGGTCGAGCGCGCCCTTTTGCGCCGGGTTGACGTAAGGGCTTTCGAGGTGCATGCCGAGCAGCCGCGCAGTCGAATGCGGTTCGGCGATCCACTTGCGCGCGTAACTGAGGCACGCGGTCATGTCAGGGAACGCCGCGGGTGCCAGTGTGCCAACGACGGACGTAACGCCCATCTTTGCGTTTGCGGCGAGGATTGCGCCGAATGCCTCTGCCGTCGGCTCGTTGAACGTGTGCCCCAGTCCCCCGTGCGTGTGAATGTCCACCAGGCCGGGGATGATCGTTGCGCCCTGCGCGTCGAAGCAAGCTGCCTCTGCCGGAAGATCAGCCTCGCGCCCCACCGCACGAATCTTATCGTCTTCCACCAGAATTGCGCACCCGTCCTCGATCCGGTCGGGCAGCACCGCGCGCGCATTGACGATGGCGAGCTGTGTCATGTTACTGCGCCAGATTCTTCAGCGCGGCGTAGAGCTGATGCTGCTCCGCCAGGTCCTGCTCGTACGTCGTCACGATCAGCCGCATCCCCGGCCCCCACAGCCGCTTCGCCGTCTCCAGCACCTCGCCCGCCGGCCCCACCATGCGCGCGTGGACAATGACGCCGGTCCCCGCAAATGCCTCACGGAACGCCGCCGGATCGTTGCAGTTCGGGTCGGTCTGCGGGGTGAACGCCGCATCGACCATGAACAACTGCGGGTTAGTCTTCACTGCGGGCAGCCAGCGCGACCAGTCGCCGCACGAGTGCGTCGCGGTCCCGCCGAACGCCGCGCCGATCTTCGCGTCGTTCTCCACGCAGAACGCCTTGTACGCCCGCGGGGAGAGCATCACGAGGTTGTCGCTGCTCAAGCCGATGCCATGTCCGCAACGCGCGCTGGCGAACCCGTGCCCCGGCCGGACGAGCCTGTCGCCGATCAGCGCGCTCTGCTCCTGCGTGAACCGTATCACCTCATCCGTGATGACGGCCAGCAGCCGCCGCACCTCTTCCGGCGCCTCGACGAATCCCGCGAAGAACGCCGTCGTCTCAACCAGCTCCGTCGCGACGTTGATCGGGTTTTGCAGGTCCGACCACGACATGGGCAGCCGCCCGCCGGTCTCTTCGAGGAAATACGCGATCATGTCGAGGACGTGCCGCATGATCTGCGACTCGCTTGCGGGCCGTGGGGTCAGCGTAGCGGGCGCTTCCGCAAGGGTCTGGTAGAGCGGGCGCACGACCGGCGCCTGTCCCTCCGGCCAGTCGTACTCGCCGCCGAACGCGCCTGCGGTGACGCCGATGCCGTACCACGGTTCGAGGTAGGTCGCTGCGTCGGTCGCGTAGGCGAGCGATTTTGTCAGCCCGCCCAACTGCCACCGCAGCGACGCGCCCATGTCCCGACAGCCGTCGCGGAACACGTCGGCCACGCGCACGCGCTGCCACACCGCGATCCCTTCCCGCTGCGCGAGGAACGCGGCATAACGCGCCTCGGCCGCGGCCTCGTGGTCAGCGAAGGCCGCGTAGTCGAACGCGGCCGGCTCGACCGGCTCTACCGGCATGGCCTGCGCGTCTTTGGAGGTAATGTCAAAGCCTGGTGCGCTCATCTCGCCCTCCCCGGGCCTATTTCGCCTGCTTCACCTTCGCGAAATCCCACCCCTGCGCCCTGCACAACGCCTCCGCGTGGCTGTCCCACGTCGGCTCGTCGTCCAGCCTCGGGCCGGCGAACGCGTCCACGCTCACATAGCGCATGTTGGCCGCGCCGTCGTTCTTCACCGCGTGATACGTGTGCGGCGGGATGCGCGCGGTGTCGCCGGGGTTGAGCCGGAACGTCTGCGCCTCGTCGCCCTGCCCGACCGTCAGCACGCCGCTCCCTTCCATCACGAAAAACACCTGCTCCACGTCCGGGTGGACGTGCAGCGGCGGGGCCTCGCCGGGTTCGAGCACGACGATGAACGTCTCGGTCGCCGTCGCCTCCTCCCGACCATACAACAGGTCGTTGACGTGCGTCGGGTAGCGGTAGCGGATGGTCTCGTCCTGGTGGAACACGTAGCGCATGATGTTATCCCCTTGAAAGTGGCGCCAGGTGGCGGATAAAGTGACGTTCGAGCGCGTCGTAGTAGCGCTCTTCGTTCGCGGCCAGACTGCCCAGCAGCCGCGCCTTGTAGCCGCGCTCTGAGGTGAGCACCGAACCAAAGGTGACGTGCAGGGCCTCGCGGCTGTCAAACTGTTCGAGCAGGCCGGGCAGGACCTCGTCAGTCAGAGTCTCCGGCCGGGGCACTTTATCGAGCGTCGCGGAAACATGGTAGCTGGCCTTGTCGGTTTCGTACCGGTCGATGGCGAACTGGAGCAGTTCGCGGAAGAACGCGGGATCGGTCGACGCCAGCACGCGCAGCGCCTCCAGGTAGCTTGTGCCCGCGGTCTTCAGGTGGATCAGCCCGCGCGTGGCCTCCGCAGCAATCGCGTACACGCTGAACTTGTCCGAGCCGCTGTGCAGGCTGAGCTTGTACGGGCCGAGCGACCGTGCGATAGCGGCATGGCCGGCAAAGTCCGCTGCGAAACGGTCGAGGTCGCCGATGTAATCGACCCCCTTCTCGAACCGCCCGACGTACCGCGGCGCAAGGCTGACCCACGTCACGCCGAGCCGCCGCAACTCCCGCGCGATGAACAGGTGCTCCGCGTGCGTTGTGGGCGTGTCTGTCTCGTCGACCGACACTTCCAACTCCCACGTGCCGTCGGGCAACCGCGCGCAGAGCGCGCGATACATCGCTGCGACGTGCGCGACCGCGCGGCCGTACTTGACCGCCGCGCGCAGCAGCGTCTGCTCGTCCACGTCAAACGCGCGATCCTCGACCTCGATGCGCTTCCCCAGATAGGCGCCAGACAGGTCGCGGGCGGTGGTCCCCAGCTCCGGCCACGGCAAGGCTGCGAATTTCGCGCGCAGCGTCGCTTCGTCGTCCGTATCCGCCGCGCCGTCCACATGCGCGCCGGGATCGACCGTGTAGAAGCTGAACCCCGGCGCCGCGTACTGCTCGATGTCCGCCGGCGTCTTGAGATGGTCCGCGTCCGCGCCCACCCCCTCCAGCCACCCTTCCTGGAACGCGCCCCACGTCGCATCGTCCAGCACTTCGGCCGCGGTGCGGTTCGTCCGCACCAGCTCGCGCACCGACTGCTGCGCGTAAATCATGCCGAACCCCGGCACGGCCCGCGCTGCGCGGACATGCCCCGGCGTCGCCAGCCCGAGACGGTCGCCGCAGCCCGCGGTCCGCTGAAGCCCGAACGGCCGCGGCTTAAGCGCCGGCAGCGCCTCGCGCAGCGCGCACGCGTTCTCCGCCGTTAGCGGGCAGAGCGCCAGCGTCATCTCCCCGCGGCAGAACCGCTCGCCCCCGAACGCGGTCAGCGCAGCCGGGTCAAGCGCCAGCGCGCCAAGCCGCTTGCCCGCGGCGGTCTGCGCGAGGAAGAGGGTGACATCGCCCGCGACGGTGACTGAGCGCGGGTGGATGGGGAGGTTGATGTTGGACAGGTCGGGTTGGATGGGCATAGATGCCTCTTTCATAATTTCAAATGGTGGATGGTTGGCGCGGCCATCTCGAATAAGCGAATACGCGCCTGCGGGCGGCTCGAATAAACGAATGGAGCGCGCCTCCGCATTCGCTTATTCGACCCGCCCGCAGGCGCGTATTCGCTTATTCGAGATGGCTGCGCATAACATCTCATCCTACCATCGCCGCGGCCACCAGCGCGTCCACATTCTCCGCGGTCGTCCCCGCGTTCGTCCCCCCGCCGGCCGACAGCACCAGCCGTCGCCCGCCCGTCTTCTCGACGCAGGCGCGGGCGTGGGCGTACACCTCTTCGGGCGTGCCCTGCGCCAGCACGCGCAGGGGCGGCACGTTGCCCATCAGCGTCTTGCCGGGCAGCGCGGCCTGGACGGTTGCGATATCCGTCTCGTGCGAGAAGTTCCACACCTCGAAGGGGAGCGCGCCGAGCTTTGGCAGCAGGTGTTCGCAGGGCGTGTCGTTGTGGTAGACGCGGACGAGGCCGTCGAACGCGTCAAGGATGCGCGCCAGGTAGGGCGCGGCCATTGCGTCGAACATTTTGGGCGAGAGCATGCCCGGTATGTCGTCGAGCAGCAGGATGCCCTCCACGCCGCCCACCGCGTCCGCCTGCGCGCGCAGCCAGCGGATGATCGTTTCCGTCAGCGTATCGAGCAGCGCGCGCGTGGCGTCCGGCTCACGCTTCAGGCTCACCATCAGCTCGCTTACGCCGATCAGCCACACCGCCACCGCCAGCGGCCCGCGCGCGGCGACCATTTTGATCGACAGCCCCTCCGCCTTAAGTCGCGCCGCGGCATCCTCGTACAGCCGCAACGCCAGCGGCATCATGCCGTGCTCGCGCGGGTTCGCCGGTTCGACCCCGGTCAGCGCAGCCAGCCCCCCGCGCACCGGCTCAATCGACGGCGGCCGGTCGTGGTGCCACACCACCCGCGCGCCGAATGCGGACGGCTCCGCGGCCATGCCGTACTCGACCCAGAAGCCGGGCAGGAACGCCACGTCGGGAAATCGCTCAGCCAGGCTAAGGTTGGCCTTCAGCCACAGGTCGGGCCGAAGGAAATAGTCGAGCGTGTCCAACCCCGCGAACGAGGGCAGCCACGGGCTGTCGACAATCAGCGCGACGGGCACGCGGTCGGTCGGTTCGCCGCGCGCCGCGGCCATGAAGCGGTTCCAGGGGTCCATGCAGGCTCCGATGCGGTGTCGGTTATTGCGCAGGCGCGCTGGCCCGGATGACGAGTTCTGGACGCAGGACGATGCTCTCGCAGCCGCCGGGACAGCCGTCGAGCGCCTGCAACATCAGGCGGACGATCTCCGCGCCGAGCGCGCGGCGGTCGCTGCGGAGGGTGGTCAGCGGCGGGGTGACGAGCGCGGCCAGCGGGATGTCGTCGAAGCCGATCACGGCGACATCGTCGGGCACGCGCCTGCCCAGGCTGGCGCAGGCTTGCAGCGCGCCGACCGCCACCAGGTCGTTGTAGCAGAGCAGCGCGTCGATTTCAGGGTGCGCGGTCAGCAGCGCAGCCGCAGCCTCGCGCCCGCCGTCGAGCACCGGCGCGCACGGCGCGATCAGCGCGGGGTCAACGGGCAGCCCCGCCTCGCGCAGCGCGCTCCTGTAGCCGAGCGACCGGCACGCGCCGCTGTGCGATGCGGGCGGCCCGGCGAGCAGCCCCACCTTCTTGCGCCCCGTGCTCATGAGGTGCTTCGTCGCCGCGCGCGCGCCGTACTCGTCGTCGATGCTGACCGAGCGCATGTCCTCGGATGCCGGCTCGCGGTTGGCGAGCACCACGGGCGGCAGGCGGCCCAGCATGGCGGCGAGGTTCTGGTCGGAGAGGCGCGAGCTGCACAGGAGGATGCCGTCCACGCGCTGCGCTTCCAGCGTCCGCAGCGCCTCCATCTCACGCTCCGGGTCCTCCATCGCGTTGCACAGCAGCAGGCTATACCCCGCCGCGTGCGCCGCGTCCTCCGCGCCGCGCGCCACTTCGGAGAAGAACGGATTGGCGATATCCGGCACGACCAGCCCGAGCGTCGAGGTTTTCTGTGTAACGAGGCCACGCGCAAGAGTATTCGGGCGATATCCGAGCTGCCGCACGATCTCCAGCACGCGCTCCCGCGTCTCCGCGCTGATTTCGCCCTTGTTGTTCAGCGCGCGGGACACCGTCTGCGAAGACACGCCCGCCTCCCGCGCGACGTCCGAGATGTTGACTCGCCTGCTGTTCATGCGCGGGCCTCCCTTCTTCTGCCGTTAGCGTTGCCGTGAACGCTAACGGAACCCTGCGGGCGATTATACGCGCAGAGTTGGGTGCGCGTCAAGGGGGCAGTTTTTATGAAATTCCCTCTTGACAACCCCTCCCTTCTCCCCTTATAATCCCGTTACCGGTGCCGTGAGCGATAACGGCACCCTCCGCTCGGCTGCGCAGGCAGCCCTCCCATCCACTCATGCGCCAGGGACAGAGATGTCGTTTCGCGTCTCCATCGCCGATGTCGCCCGCGAAGCCGGAGTTTCCCGGCAGACAGTCTCCCGCGCGCTCAACAACAAGGGCGAAATCAGCGACGCCACCCTCCAGCGGGTGCTCGCCGTCATCGACCGGCTGGACTACCGTCCCAGCAGCATTGCGCGGGGCCTTGCGACCCGTCACACGCGCACCATTGGCTTTATTGTTCCCGACATCGCCAACGCCTTTTTCGCCGACATCGCCCGCGGGGCCGACGACCTCGCCCATCCAGCCGGTTATAGCCTGCTGCTGCGCAACACGGCGGAAGACCCGGAGCGCGAGTCGGACCTGCTGAGCTCGCTCGAACAGCGTTCCGTCGACGGCGTGCTCCTGTGCAGCTCGCGGCTGTCTGACGAGTGCCTTGCTGACCTCGTTAACCGCCACGAGGCGGTCGTGCTCATCAACCGCACCCTTCCCGGCGTCAGCAGCGTTTGCGTGGATGACGCGCACGGCGCAGCCCTCCGTGTGGCGCACCTGCTGCGCTCAGGACGGCAGCGCATCGGTCTCGTGACCGGCACGCGGATGTCGCACAGCGGCAAGGAGCGCGAGCGCGGCTACCGGGAGGCGCTGGCTGAGCGGGGGATTGCGCTTGACGAAGGGCTGATGGTGCGTTGCGCCAGCCCGGACATCGAGAACGGCTACCGCTCCGCATGCGACCTGCTTGAGGCGCGGCCCGATGTCGACGGGCTGATGTGCTACAACGATCTCGTCGCCACCGGCGCGCTGCGCGCCTGCGCGGAACTGGGCCGCCGCGTGCCAGACGACGTGGCCGTCACCGGCGCAGACGATATCCTGCTCGCCGGCCTCGTCACGCCCGCGCTGACTACCGTGCGCGTGGACCGGCAGGCCATCGGCTCCGCGGCCGCGGCCATGCTGCTCGCCCAACTCAACGGCCGCAGCCGCGGCTGTCAGACGCTCGTCATCCAACCCGAATTGATTATCCGCGCAAGCGCCCCCTGACACCGGGCGCCGCCATTCACCGCTGAAAAAGGGGTCACAGATGAACCTGCTTGTCAAAGGCGCAGGATTCCGCGAAGGCTACGTGAAAATCGCCGGGCCGGGCGATGGCATCCTGAGGATGTTGGAGTTCGGCCGCGTGGGCGTCACCCGTGAGCGGCCCTTCGAGGGCGACACGGGCGAGCGCGAGGTCGTCTTCGACATTATCAGCGGGATCGCTCGGCTCGAAGTTGCGGGCGGGCAGACGTTCGAGAAGCTCGGCGGTCGCCCCAACCCCTTCGTCGCCGGCCCCACGCTCATCTGCCTGCCCCCCGGCACGCGCTACTGCTTCACGGCCCTCTCTCCCGCGCTCGACATGGCCGTCTCGATGACCCCCGCGCCTGCCGGGCTGCCCGTCGCGGTGCTCGGCCCCCACGACGTCCCCGAGGCAAAGGCGGGCGTCAAGAACTGGTCGCGCACCTTGCGCCCCGGCACCAGCGTCGCGCCCACCACGCAGCGCCTGATGATGGCCGAAACCATCGTCCCGCCCGGCAACTGGACCTCCTACCCGCCGCACAAGCACGACAAAGAAAACCCGCCGAACGAGTCGATTTACGAGGAGGTCTACTTCTACCTCTTCAAGCCCGCGGGCGGCTACGGCTTCCAGCGCGTCTATGAGCCGGTGGGCGCGCCCGACCGCCTCGACGAAGTCTACACGGTGGAAGACGGTGATGCGGTCGCGATCCCGCGCGGCTATCATCCGCTGGTGGCCGCAGCCGGCTACCAGCTTGTTTACATCTGGGCGCTCTGCGGCGTGAATCGCATCTACGGCGCATGGAGCGACGATCCCGATCACGTCTGGATTCGCGGCGTCGAGCCGATTGTGAGCCAGTAGCGCGCTTTCACGGGCGGCGCGTGCTCGAAAGGAGTGAACCCTGCTACGACGACTGTCCTGCG
>CAZPTI010000035.1:0-4255 GCA_964588925.1 uncultured Anaerolineales bacterium
GCCGAGGACGTGGTTCTTCGGCCACCCCTTCCGCAGCAGCAGCGCGCCCGCGCCCGCGCCGAGGTTATACATGAAGGAGGTGCGCGGGTTGCGGTAGTCGATCAGGTCGCCGTTACGGTAGCCGCCGGCAATGAGCACCGTATTGACATCAGGGTCCGCGACCATCATGTCCTTCGCCATCTTCAGCGCCGCGATAGTCGTCCCGCAGCGCATCTGCACGTCAATCGCCCAGGCCCGCGTCGCGCCGATCTCCTGCGCCAGCTTGATGCCCGCGGTCCAGAGCAGGTATTCCTTCCATTCTTCGGTGGTGCAGAGGACGACGTCGATCTCGCTCGCGGGGATTTCGCTGCGGCTGAGGCAGTCCTGCGCCGCCCAAACCGCCATCGCGTTCGTGTGGTCGTCCGGCCCCGGCACGCGCTTACGCGTGATGCCGAACTTCTCGCGGATCACCCACTCGTCGATCCCGCTCGCCGCGGCAATATCAGCCGCGGTCATCACCGGTTCAGGGACATACGTTCCGACGCTGACAATCCCGACAGGGAGGTTTTCGGGCATGGCGGTTCCTCGTTGAAGACGTGCGGATGAGGACAGTATGCGGGAGGGGAGTTACAGGGGAGTTACAGCAAGAAAAACCCTTGACACGCATGCTACAATACAAATAGAACATCCGATCCATTATTCCGTTTGCGCGAACTTCCTATGAACCGACAAAATGCAAAATTGTTGCGCGAATTCGCGCAAAAAAGGTCTCGCAAGGGCTCTGACAGGTGGAAGTGTATCTAATTAGACAAAACTCGTTTCGCTATGTAGCGGAACGCGCCGGCAATGGACCGGAACAGAGCGGAACGCAGCCAGTGCGAGGGTCCTCAGTCGCTCAATTGCCGGTGCAATCTTGTCGTCTCCGCCGACGGCGGCGCATCCAGCTCCGCGCGCAGCACCTCGACGCACCGCGCGTACACTCGCAGCGCGTGCGCCCGGTTGCCCTGCGCCGCGTACGCCAGCATCATCAGCCGGTACGCGTGCTCCCAGCACGAGTCGCGCGCCAGGATCGCGCCGCACAGGTCGAGCGCCCCGGCGGTTTCGCCCCGCTCGATCAGCGCCTCGGCCAGCCGGTCCGCCGCGCGCAGGTAGAGTGTCAGCAGCCGCTCGCGCGGCTCCGCGGCCCAGTCGTCGTACAGCGCGTCGGGCAGGTAGTCGCCGCCGTAAAGGTCGAGCGCCGCGCGCAGCGCGTCCTCATCTACGGGCGCGCGCAACCCGCGTTCGCACAGCGCCTCAAACTCGGCCGCGTCGAACCAGATGTCCGCCTCCGGGCGCAGGCGGTAGGCCGTGCCCTCCCGTTCGACAAAGAAGAACGCGCGGGACGCCGCGGTCGACGCGGGTTCGAGCGCCTTGTTGAGCGCGTTGAGCGCCACCTTGAAGTCGCGCACCGCGGCTTCGGGCGCAAGCTGCGGCCAGAGCCGCTCGACGATCTGATCGCGCTGGAGCCAGCGCCCGCCGCGGTTCGGCCCGCGTTCGGCCAGCAGCAGTTGGAAAAGCTGCCGCGCCTTGTCCCGCTGCCACTCACGGCCCGCGATTTCTTCGTTCCCGCGCCAGACGCGGAACGCGCCGAGCGCCTGCACCGTGAGCCGGTAGCCGGGGTGCGCCTTGATCTCCGGGAGGCCCATCAGCCCGAGCAGGCGCTGCGCGTAGGCCGCGTGGACCTGCCGGCCCCGCGCCTCGATCAGCAACGGGGCAAGCCGGCGCTCGTCGGGCGGGCCGAGCAGGCTGGGGCCGGTGAAGAGGAAGTCGTAGCCGTTCGCCTCGCACAGGGCGAGCAGCGCGTCGACGGACGTGACGAAGTGGCTCATCGCGCCGGCCTCGCCGTTCCTGCCCAGGTCGAGGTAGGCGAGCGACATCCAGAGCCGCGTCGCGGCGCGGCCGAAGGTGTCGTTGCAGTTGCGGAACGCCGACAGCGCGGCCGACAGGCTTTCCAGCGCAGTCGCCGACTGCCCGGCCAGCGCATAGCTGGCGCCGAGCGCAAGGCTGGCAAGCCCGACCAGCCAGATGTCGCCCGCATCGACCGCGGTTTCGATGCCCTCGGCCGCGCACCGTGCCGCCGCGTCGAGGTCGCCGGAGTAGCCGTAGGCGCGGGTCATGCCCCACATGGCTTCGGTGCGCGTGCGGCGGACTGCGATGCGGTCGCCGAGCGCGATGGCCGAGCGGTACCAGCTAATCGCCTCGCTGTAGGCAGTTCGCCCCGCGCGGCGCAGGGGCGGCGGCAGCGGGGCGGGGCTGATGCGCTCGCCCGTCCCCGCGCTCACTTGCAGCGCGTGGCCGAGCCGCATGTGGCCGACCGCGGTGATGAAGGGCGATTCGAGCCGCTCGCCCAGGCTGATGCCCTCCCGCGCCAGCGTGTGCGACCGCTCGCCCTGTCCCATAAAGGCTTCGACGAGGGAGAGCAGCAGGACGGTCTCGCGGTGGCCGCGCGGGGGTCCGGCGTGGCCTTCCGGCGCGGCCTTCGCGGCGCGGCCCTCCGCCTCGGCCAGCGCGCTGAGCGCCTGCCGCGCCTGCCCGAGCTTGCCCGTGCGCAGCTTGACCCGCGCGCTGAGCGTGTCGTCGGCCGGCGCCTCGTTGCGGAGCATCTCGGCCTCGCGGCGCAGCGTCTCCGCCTCGTCCGGCTTGCCGAGGTTGAGCTTGTTTTCGGCCATCAGGTCAAGCAGCCGGGCGCGCGCCTCGCGGTCGGGCGTGCCGTCGGAGAGCCGCAGCGCCTCCTGCAGCAGGTTTTCCGCCTGCGCCGGGCGCACCGTGTCGAGGTAGACGCTCGCCTGCCCGCGCAGCGCGCGGCTGATGCCCGCCGCGTCGTCCCGCCCGCGCCACGTCTTCTCGGCCTGCCCGTACCAGGCCAGCGCCCTGTCATACAGGTTGCGCAGCCGGTAGATGTCGCCGAGCAGGGCTTGCAGGCGCGGGCGAGCGGCCAGGACGCTCGGCGGGAGCGCGTCGATCCAGCCCGCGAGGCGGTTGAGCCGCCCCGCCCGCACCGCGTCGTCGCCGATGGCCTCGATGGCGTCCGCCGCGTCCTCGTACGCCTGCCCGGCCAGCCAGTGCGTGATGGCCTCGTCGCCGTCTCCGCGGCGCTCGAAATAGCTCGCCGCGCGCCGGTGTCGCTCGCGCAGTCCCTCCGCATCGCCGCTCCACTGCGCCAGCAGGAAGTCGTGGAAGAGGTGGTGGTAGCGGTACCGCTCTTCCAGAGCGGCCTCTTCGCCCAGCGAGACGACGAACAGGTCGAGGTTGCGCAACTCAACAAGGATTTCGGCGCTCCCCGACGCCGCGCCCCGTGTGGCGTCGCACGCGCCGGGGGTCAGCTCGCGCAGCACGGCGGTGTCGCGCAGGAACGCCGCGACGTCGGGCGGCTGCCGGTCGAGCAGCTCGCGCGCGAGGTACTCGAACAGGGTGGCCGACGAGCGCACGCCCCCCGCCAGCAGGTCGAACACGCTCTGCGCCGCGCCGCTGCGGAGCCCTTGACCGGCCACTTGGAGCGCGATCGGCCAGCCTTCCGTCTTGTCATAAAGCAGCAACAGCTCGTCGGGCGCGAGGTTCATGCCGTACGTCTCGCGGAACAGTTCCGCCGCCTCGTCGAGCCGGAACGCGAGGTCCGCGCGGCCGATTTCGAGCGTCTCCCCGCGCGCCCGCCACGTGGGCAGGCTGCCGAACGCGACCGGCTGCCGGGTGGAGATGACCGCATGGAGGTCGGGCGGGAGGAAGGCGATCAGCCGCTCAACCAGGCCGTTGACTTCGGGCGAGGCGAGGACGATGTGGTAGTCGTCGAGCGCGAGGAGCGCGGGCGCGTCGAGGCAGAGCGCCAGCGCGTTGATGAGCGCGTCGATCACCTGCGCCGGCTGCGCAACGCCGCCGTTGCTGAGTTCGCCGAGCAGGGCAAGCGGCGCTTCGGGCAACTCAGGCAGGCGCAGCCGGAACGCGGCGATGAGGTAGGTGAGGAACTGCTGCGGGTCGCGGTCCGACTCGTCGAGCGTGAGCCAGAAGAGGTGCGCCGCGTCGTCCTTGAGCGCCGCGAGCGCGGTCGTCTTGCCGTAGCCCGTGCCCGCATGGACGATGGTCAGGCGGGCGTCGAGCGCGTCGCGCAGCCGCGCGGTGAGCTGCGGCCGCGGGAGCACGCGGCGGTGCGGCCTCGGCGGGGTCAGTCGGGTGCGCAGGAGCAGGTCGTCGCGGAGCATGGGCTGTCACGGTGAGTATACGCCGCGCGGGGAACAAGACAAAA
>CAZPTI010000035.1:4265-17114 GCA_964588925.1 uncultured Anaerolineales bacterium
CCCGATGCAAGGCGGTCTTCATGTCCTCAACGAACAGAGCAAACGAGCGGTCGTTCTTCTGCGCCCGGTACAAGTCCATTGCCGCAACAAGCTCCTGCGCGAACTCGATTCCTCCAAGTGTGGGAAGATGACCGGCGGCTCGAATTGCCTTCACCAAGCTTGCTTTGTAGACGTCCCGTCCGCACTTCAACGGCGAAACTGCAACTTGACTTCCAACAACCTCATGAAAAGACACAGGGTCAACAAGCAACCAACGCTCGATGTGCGGATCAGGACAGGCTATGACAGATCGCTGTTCGAATGACGGCGTTAGGTGCTTCAAAATGTCTTTACGCGCATCGTTCAATCCACGGCAATTAGCATCGATTGCGACGACGCACACGTCCGGTTGACCAATGGCGCCTCTCTCCACCAGACGCTGATAGTTGTCTAGCTCGGTAAGTACGCGTCCGTGTCCTCCACGGGCGGATCGCAAATATAGCGTGATGGGCTGCTCTTCCTCGGCCGCTAGTCTGTTAATCAGCGCTCTTAAGAACTCCTCGTGCGCGCGATCTTCTGCAAAGAGATCCACACTTAGCTCAGCCATCAAGCATTCCTCGCAGGACTAGCGCATCAAATAGCCCGTCTTCGGTGCGCTCCGACAACGCTCCCGAAATCTCGTCATCCTGGAACAACGGTCCAATTACACTGAAGCGCGCAATTTCAGTGCCCGCGCCTCTTTGGCTTACTCGGAAAAGACCGATTGCCTCCGGTTTTTCACGCGCCTTCTTGAGCATGGCATCGCAAAATAGCGCTGAATGTGTTGTAACTATTAGTTGTCGTCCCTGGTCAAGCGCCAGAGATGTGAGGAGGTCGGCGATCAACTCGAGTCGACGCGGATGAACACCGTTTTCAGGTTCCTCAAACGCAACGAGCGAGCCACCCCAGGGATTAACCACAATGGCGCAGAGTGCGAGTACGCGAAGCGTTCCTTCCGAAATAATGCGCGACGAATAATCGACTCCGTGCTGTCGCACGCCAATGTCCAACGTGCCACGTCGAGTATCAAGATCAACAAAAAGATCTTCAACGCTTGGAATAAGCGTTCTGAGGGTGCGCACCACCGCCTGGAAGTGTTTGTGATGCTCTTTTTCCTCCTTAAGGCGGTAGAGGAACGGCGCTATATTCTCCCCCAGGACGCCAATGTCGTCTACATTAGCTGGCGGAACGGCACGTCGCATGGCAACTCTTGGGTCAAGGTAATAGGTGCGCCACCCGGATAGCTCCTTGCGACAACGTTCGATCCCTCGATATTCGATCCCGCTAAGTCGAGGATCAGACAGGAGGGAGTGATTGAGTCCAATTGGCTCTGAGCGAGGATGCGCAGGCTTGCTTTTGCGTCGGATTCGCAGTTCCTGCTCCTTGTCTCCAGAGACCAACTCGATCAGCGGACTGCCCTTTGCTGCGCCAGAGCTGGTAATCTGCGCCAAATACTCATCGATCACGGAGACTGTTCCAGAGCGAGGCTCTATCTGCACTCCCACTCTGTACTGATAGCGCTCACGATCTATCTTTAGTATCGAATCGAGCGTGAACCTCGCCTCCGGCAAGGTGAGCAACTCGCTAAGTCCCCCTGCAGGGAAACTAAATGACTCGATAGGATAGCCGCGGATCGGTTCTTGAATCGCATCAGACAGGGTGCGACTGGTACCAATCCGCGATAGCGTTTGAACAGCATCAAGGAAGTTAGACTTGCCAGCAGCGTTAGGACCGAAAAGCACAGTCAGTTGTGGCAGATCGGATAGCTCGACGTGGTTGAGTGACTTGTAGCCCTGGATAGTTATCTGTTCAAGCACGGGTCGCTCCTTACCTCTGGTTCTGCCCGCTTGCGTAGGAAAAAGCCACGAACTCAATGACAAACACTATCGTAACCTCGTCTGAATTATACAACTCCTGGTGGCGCAAGCAACCCGCTGTCTCGTTGAGAACGGAACAGTCGTATCGCCTGCTACAGTCAAATCCACCGCAGAATGCCGGCGAACACGATCAGCCCCACCGCCACCGCCGCCCACAACGCGCCAATCACCCGCACCTGCGTCCGCGGCGGCCAGTCGTAGCTGTACATGGAGACGACGAAGAACGGGATGTAAACCGTCAGGAAGACGGGCAGCGCGCCCCACCACGGGTAGACCCACACGAACGCGGGGGTGCGGGCGAGGAAGATTTCAAAGATGGCGAAGAACGCGGCGTTGCCGAGCGCGATCAGCAGGCGATTGTTGATGCCCAGAATCTTCAGCTTCGGGTCGGCGGGGAGGATTTTGGAGAAGACGAGGCCCGCGACGGCGAACATCAGGCTGAGCTCGACGCCGACGCCGATCAGCAGCAGGAACGCGGCGCCGGTGGGCACGGTCCACAGCGCATGGCCGGTGAAATGCTGGATGAGCGCGTTGGCGATCTCGTAGAGCCAGTGGACTGCGTACAGGGACAGCCCGGCTGCGATGCCGCGCCAGTTGCCCTTCGACGCCTCGTTGAAGTAGACGTAGACGACCAGCGCCAGCAGCGTGATGACGTACCACTGGAACGGCTGGCCGCTGCGGAGGATGGCGAGCGCCTGCTGGGTGGCCTCGGGGTGGTTGAGGTTCATCGACTCCTCCTTGAATCGACGGGTGAGCGGCTATTGCTTTGTGAGGGCGTCGGCGAGGGCGGCGAAGCGGGCTGCGTTCCACTGCTCCCCGCTGCGCAGCGGCCATTCGCCGCGGAGCGCGTTGCGCCACGCAGCCGGGATCGCGCTCAGGCCATAGGCTGCGCCAGCCAGCGCGCCGACGACCGCGCCCGCAGTGTCCGCGTCGTTGCCCAGGTTCACCACCTGGATGACCGCGTCCTCGAACGAGGCCGTAGTCAGCAGGCCCCAGACCGCGCTCTCAACCGTGTGGCGCACCCAGCCGCTGTTGGGCAGGGCGTCGCGGCGTTTCTTCGGCGCGGCCTCGATGACGGCGCGGAGTCCGGCGGGGGTTGTGGCGGCGTCGAGCGCGCTGGCGACCGCGTGACGCGGCGTCTCGCCCTTCAACAGGAAGTAGATGGCGGCGTTGACGAACGCGCTGGCCGCGAGGCACTCCGGGTGGGCGTGGGTGACGTCGCTTTGCAGACGGCTGTCGCTCAGGAGCGCAGGGAGGTTGTCGCGGTGCGCGAGGGCCACGGGCCAGCAGCGCATGACAGAGCCATTGCCGGCCGAGTGCGGGTGGGCCTGGTAAGCTGCGCGCGAGGCGGTCTGCCAGGCGCAGCCGAGCGAAATCTCGCGGAGCACGGTGGCGGTGTGGATGCCGACGTCTGCCGGGCGGTGGTTGTGCCAGCGGACGAACTGCTGCGCGAGGTAGGCGGGATCGAGGGGAACGCGTTCGAGCAGGCTGTCGGCGAGGGCGAGGGCCATTTCGGTGTCGTCGGTGAACGAGCCAGCGGGGAGGCGGCCGGCCGTCATCGCGCGGACGAGGCGGCCGGGCGGGGTGGGCGGCTTGAATTCGAGCGGCATGCCGAGCGCATCGCCGATGGCCGCGCCGACCGCGACCCCGCGGAGGCGGTCACTGAGGGGGTCGGGCGCGGCCTGCCGGGCAGAGGGGTGGGTGGTCATGGTCAGGGACGCTCCGTTTGGTTTTGGAAGAACCCTCCTATTGTACACCTGGACGAGTGGCTGTTGAAATCGGCGCGCGGGCAGGAGTACACTGGGGCAACGCCTTATCGTCGAGGAAGCCCCACCATGAGCGAAACGGGCAGCGTTGTTCAGCCTTCCGCCGCCACCCCCGAGGCGCTGAAGGCGCACCTGGTCTACGAACTGTCGCAGGCGGCCGGGATGAAGCCGGGCGGCTGGCAGCAGCGGGCAATGGCGCGGGCGCTGCGTCGGCCGCTGGATGCGGTCGCGCGGCTGTTCAGCGACGTGGACGCAACTATCGGGCGGGACGGCATTGCGACGGCGTTCGGCGGCCTGCTCGAACGGTTCGCGCGCGACCCGCGCATCCGGGGCGCGGAGCATCTGCCCGCCGACGGCCCGCTGATCCTCGCGGCGAACCATCCGGGCGCGTACGACGCGCTCCTGATCGGCGCGACGCTCGGCCGCCGCGACCTGAAGCTGGTGACGAGCACCGTGCCGCTCTATCGCGCGATGACCCACTTCCACCGGCACGTGATCGAGGTCGGGAGCGGCGCGGCGGAGGGGATGCGGTCGATCCGGGAGGGCGCGCGGCACCTGCGGGAAGGGGGCAGCCTGCTGATCTTCCCGAGCGGGCTGGTGGACCCGGACCCGGACGTGCTGCCGGGCGCGCATGAGGCGCTGGCGACGTGGCGCGGCGGGCTGGAGGCGCTGGTGAACCTGGCGCCCGGCGCGGCGGTGGTCAACGTGATCGCCAGCAGCGTGCTCTCCCCGCGCTGGATCAACAGCCCGTTGTTGAAGCTGCAACGCGTGGACTGGCAGCGGCGCAAGCTGGCCGAGATGCTCCAGGTGATCCAGCACATGGCGCGGCCGGGGACGGAGAAGATGCGGCCGCGCGTGAGCTTCGCCGCGCCGGTGAGCGGGGAAGCGTTGCAATGCGAGGCAGGGTCGCGGCGCGTGCTGCCGGTGCTGACAGCGCGGGCGCAGGCGCTGCTGGCGGAGCATATGGCGGCCATCCTCTGACAGGTTCCGCCGTAACCACGCGACGCGCCTGTCAAATCTTTCACCCTTCGACCGAATAAAACCTCGCCTCACTGCGTTACGTAGATGAGATTTGAGAACGCAGCAAGATGAACCACGTCCAGCCCATCCTTGAAGCCGAGTTGATCGAGCGCAGCAAGCGCGGGGACCAGGCCGCTTATGGCGAGCTGGTGCGGCGCTATACGCGGCTCGTGATTACCGTGGCTGCGCGGAGCGGGGCGACCGGCGACCTGGCGCAGGACCTCGCGCAGGAGACCTTCCTGCGCGCGTGGCAGAACATCCGGGGCTTCACGCCGAAGGGCGACAACAGCTTCCGCGCGTGGCTCTGCCGCATCTGCCACAACCTGGCGGTGGATGCGCTGCGGCGAGGGCGGCCGGCGGCGGAACTGGACGAAGAACTGAGCGGTGGGCAGTCGACCAACCCGGCCACTGCCTATCTGCGGGACGAGGCGGCGGCGGAGGTGCGGGCGCTGGTGGATCAGTTGCCCGAGGCGAGCCGGGTGGTGCTGGCCCTGCGCGAGTTCGAGGGGCTGTCTTACGGCGAGATCAGCCACGCGCTGAACATCCCGGTGGGCACGGTCATGTCGCGACTCAACTACGCGCGCAACGCGCTGCGCAAGTCGCTGACCGTCCAGGCTGCGGCGGTTCCGGTGAGGTGACTTATGCAGGATGAGATGCGGGGGCTGCTGGCCCTTTATCACGACGGCGAGTTGAGCGCGGAGGCCGGCCGGCGCGTGGAACTGCATCTGGCGGGCTGCGCGGAATGTCGCGCGGAGCTGGCCGAGCTGCGGGAATTGTCGCTCATGCTGCGCGGCGCAGGGGAGGCGGTGACAGCAGGGGAGGCCGAGGCGATGTGGCAGGCGGTGCAGCCGAAGCTGGGGGAGCAGCGGGCGCCCGTGCCGTGGCGGACGTGGCTGCCGGGGCTGATCCTCCTCACGCTGTACGGGGTGTGCGGGCTGCTGCTGGCGGCTGCGCCGCTGCTGCGGCTGGCGGGCATCGGGTTCGAGCTGCCGCTGCTGTTCCTGCCCGGCGCGCCCCTCCCGCTGATCGGCGTGGCGCCTTCGACGGTGCTGGCTTTCTGCCTGTTCGGTTCGGCAGGCGTGTTTTATCTGGTCTGGCTCGGGTTCTGGTGGTCGCGACACGCGGCCGGCCCGGCCCATTCATCAACAGGACAGGGGTAACATGAACTACGGGGCATTGCTCAGGCGCGCGTGGGAGATCACGCGCAAGTATCGGGTTCTCTGGCTCTTCGGCATCCTGGTCGCGTTGACCGCGGGCGGCTCGTCGCCCAACGTCAACTGGCAGACCAGCGGCGCGGACTTTGACACCAGCGACTGGCCGAACTGGCTGCCGGGCCAGGAACAGTTCCGGCAATTCGGCGAGGGGCTGACGCGCATCGATCCGGGCGCCATCATGGGCATTCTGATCGCGTGCTGCTGCCTCCTGCTGATCCTCGCGCTCGTCGCGTATGTCATCCAGTACGTCGCGCGCGTTGCGCTGATCCGCAGCGTGAACCAGATCGAAGAGACGGGCGTTGCGCCGACGTGGCGGCAGGGGTTCCGCCTGGGCTGGAGCAACCGGGCGTTCCGCCTGTGGCTGCTGGAACTGCTGCTCGGCCTCGCGTTCGTCTTTGCGGCGATGATCCTGCTGGCGCTGGCCGCGTCGCCCCTGCTCCTGCTGCTGGCGCAGAGTGAGGCGGCAACCGTCATCGGCATCGTGTTGACCGTGCTGCTCGGCCTGCCCGTGCTGGCGGTGATCGTTATCGCAGCGGTGATCGTCAGCGTGCTCAGCCAGTTCTGGGCGCGGGAGATCGCGCTGGCCGACCGGGGCATCGGCGAGGCGTTCAGCCGGAGCGTGACGCTGGCGCGGGCGCGGCTCAAGGACGTGGGCGTGTTCTGGCTGCTGATGGCCGGCATCAACATCGCGGTCTCGATCGTGCTCATTCCGGTGTTCTTCGTGCTGCTCGGCATCGCGGCCCTTGTCGGCGGGGGGCTGGGGTACGCTTTGTTCTCCGTGACGCAGAACATCGTCCCGGCGCTGGCCGTGGGGCTGCCCATCTTCCTGCTGCTGCTCGGCATCCCGCTGACCTTCATCAGCGGCCTGTTCGAGACGTTCAAGTCGAGCGCGTGGACGCTGGTGTATCGGGACGTTGCGCCGCTGGCGCCGCCCGTCATCACGACGGCCATCGAGGCGTAATACTACCCGGCGGGGGGCGCCTGCGTATATCTTCGCAGGCGCCCTTTTCTATTTGGGGACGCAGAGAGAGGCGGGCATGGACGCATACGCGGAACTTGAGCGGAGCGCGCGGGCCGCGCTGGAAATCTACTCCAACGTTCACCGGGGGGCGGGGCACCACTCGATGGCCTCCACGCACCTGTACGAGCGGGCCGGTGAGATCGTCCTCGAACAGATGGGGCTGAAGGGATCGGGGCGGGAGGTCATCTTCGCCTCGCCCCGCCGGGCCGAGTTGCTGACCGCGCAGTTGAAGCCGGGGAGCTATCGCTGCCTGTCGAGCGAGGCGGTGGGGCTGCCGCTGGGGGTGCGCGCGCTGGCGGTGGAACGCGACGCGCTGCCCCGTGGCGCGCCTGAGCAGCCGGGCGGCGGGACCGCGCGCCTGGTCGGCGGGGACTGGGTCGTGTGGGCGAAGGCGCCGGATCGGTTTGAGCCGGGGACGCCGGCGATCATCAATGTGATCGTGTTTGCGCGCGCGCTGGAACTGGCGAAAGCGCATGGCAGAGATGCGCTCGCCGGGCCGCGCGACGAAGTGACGGTCGACGAGTTGCTCCACAGCGACGCGCTTGAAGGGTTGACCGGCGGCGAGTTGCTCGCCGAGCTGCGCAGGACGCTGATCGGCTACGGGCGCACTGTGCCGACGACCGGCGGGCAGCGGCGCTTTATCAACCTGGACAACGCGGCCAGCACGCCGACCTTTGAGCCGGTGTGGGATGCGGTCAGGATGGCATGGCGGCTCGATGCGGCGGGGCGCGCGGAGGTGGCGCGCGAGGCGAAACGGATTTGCGGCGAAACGCTCGGCGCGCCGGAGGACGAATACGAGGTCGTCTTCACGGGCAACACGACCGAGGCGCTGAACATCGTCGCCGAGAGCGTCCGGCGGGAGCGCGCGCCGGGGGTCGAGCCGGTCGTCGTGAATACGCTGCTGGAGCACAACTCGAACGAATTGCCGTGGCGCGTGGCGGGCGGGCCGTCGCTCATCCACCTGCCGGTTGACGACGAAGGGTTCTTCGATCTCGTCGCGCTGGAGCGGCTGCTGCGCGAGTATAATGAAGCGCGGCAACACGGCAGCCAGCGCGTCACACTGGTGACGGTGTGCGGCGCGTCGAACGTGCAGGGGACGTTCAACGACCTGGCGGAGGTGAGCCGGATCACGCACCGTTACGGCGCGCGGCTGCTGGTGGACGGCGCGCAGATGGTGGCGCACCGGGCGGTCGACCTGGCGGGCTGCGGGATCGACTACTTCGCCTTCTCCGGCCACAAGATTTACGCGCCGTTCGGGACGGGCGCGCTGGTGGCGCGGCGCGGGCTGCTGACCTTCAGCGAGGGCGAGATGGCCGCGATGCGCGCGGCGGGCGAGGAGAACGTCGGCGGGATTGCCGCGCTGGCGGTGGCGCTGCTGCTGCTCCGGCGCATCGGGTTTGACGTGATCCAGGCGGACGAGCAGGCGCTGACGGCGCGCGCGCTGCGGGGCATGGCGACCGTGCCGGGGATGAAGGCGCGTGGGCTGAGCGATCCAGCCTCCCCACGCTTCTCGCAAAAGGGCGGCGTGATCGCGTTCGACCTCGGCAATATCCTGACCGACCGGATCGCCCGCGCGCTGGCCGAGCGGCACGGCATCGGCGTGCGGTGGGGGTGCCACTGCGCGCACCTGGCGGTCAAGAACATGCTGCATATCCCGCGGCCCATCTCCGAATTCCTCCAGCGAGGCATCGTCACGGTCGCGCCCGGTCTGAGCCTGCCCGGCGTGGTGCGGGTGAGCTTCGGCATCGAGAACACGGCGGAGGATGTGGACGCGCTGGTGGCCGCGCTCGCGCAGATTGCGGCGGAAAAGCCGGGCGGCGCGAGCGAGTTGAACGGGCAGATGGATCGCTTTATGGCGGAGGCGGCGGGGCGCGTGTACGCGGGCAAGCCCGCGTAACGTGTGACATACAGCGCAGAAAGGGCACTGAGCAATGGAGCGCAGGGAATGGGCGCCGCTGTATCGGGCCGCAGCGGTGGCCGCGTGGCTGGCGGTCTTCGTCTTTCGTCGCAACCTGGGCGCTGAGCTCACGCTGCTGGGCAGTTTCGGGGTTGCGGGCATCCCGGCCGCGCCGCCGGTCGATGCGGCGGGGTGGTTCGCGCTGCTGCAAGCGCAGCCGCTGGTCGGGCTGACCCTGTTGCAGGTGTTCGATCTGGTCGAGTACGCGCTGGTCGGGCTGATGTTTCTTGCGGTGGCGGTCGCGCTGTGGCGGGCCAACCGGAGCGCCGCGCTGATCGCGCTGACGGCGGGCATGGTGGGGATCAGCGTTTACTTCGCGTCGAACCAGGCGTTCGCGCTGCTGGCGTTGAGCCGCACGTACGGCGCCGCGAACGAGGCGCAGCGGGCCGCGCTGCTGGCTGCGGGCGAAGGGCTGCTGGCCGTGAACGAGGGCGGGACCGGCGTCCTGCTCGCCATGCTGCTCGTCCCCGCGGCCGGGCTGATCTTCTCGGCGGTTATGCTCAGGGGCGACGTTTTCACGCGGCCAACGGGGATCGTCGGCCTGCTGGCAAACGGCATCGTGCTGACCTATTTCGTCGCGCTGCCGTTCGCGCCCGCGCTGCTGGCGCTGCCGTTCGCGCTGTCCGCGCCGCTGCGCGTGGCGTGGTACTTTATGATCGGCCTGCGGTTGTTCAAGCAGGGCAGCGGCGTTGTCACGGTGGGTTAGTGGCGCGCGAGGCGCGCGGAGGGAAGCAGTATGGCATCCGAAGCGGCTTATCGCATTTCGTCTCTCGGCACGATCAAGCGGTTTCTCAAGGTCGGCACCTGATCGGAAGCCGTGATGAGCGTCGTGGACGACTCTTACGGGTACGATCTGAAGCCGGAAGAACACGCGACGACCCCGCTGGCGGGCGGGCTGGCGCAGCTCGGCTACCAGTGCGGACAGGTGTGGGGCGCGGCGCTGGCGGCGGGCGCGCGGGCGTATGACCTGCATGGCGCGGGCGCGACGGGGCAGGCGGCGGCGCTCCATGCCAGCGCGCGGCTGATCGCGCGGTTCGGACGTAGCTACGGCAACGTCAACTGCTCGGACCTGATCGGCATGGAGTGGGGTGAAGTCGACCTCGCGCACTTCGCGAAGTTCGTCGCGCGGGGCGGGCCGGTGAAGTGTTTCAGCATGACGGCGGGCTTCGGCAAGGCGACGCGCGCCACGATCGACGAGGCGCTGAGCGAAGCGTTGCCGCATGCGCCGGAGCTGCCCGTGAGCTGCGCGGCGCTGCTGGCGAAGCGGCGCGGCGCGTCGGACCAACATGCGACGATGCTGGCCGGGTTTGCGGGCGGCGTGGGGCTGAGCGGCGAGGCGTGCGGCGCGCTGGGCGCGGCGCTGTGGCTGGCCGCGCTGGATGAGGTCAGGCAGGGCAGGAACGTCGATTTGGTGAACCCGCAGCACATCGCCGTGGTGGAGACGTTCCTGGGGGCGATTGACGGGGGCTGCGAGTGCGAGGCCATCGTGGGGCGGAGGTTCGCCGGGGTGGAGGATCACGCGGCGTATGTGGCGGCGGGTGGGTGCGCGCGGATTATGGACGCGCTGGCCGACAGTTAGGCGCCGGAAGAGAGGCCGACATGGCGCAAATCACGACCATCACGCTGCCCCTGCCGATGAAGCTGGGCCACGTGAACTGCTATCTCGTCGCGCAGGGGGAGCGCTTCGTCCTGGTCGACACGGGCGGGGCGAACGGCCGCGCGCAGTTGGACGCGGCGCTGGCTGCGGCAGGGTGCGCGCCGGGCCGCCTCGCGCTGATCTTCCTCACGCACGGCGACTTCGACCACACCGGCAATGCGGCCTACCTCGGACGGAAGTTCGGCGCGCCCCTTGCCATGCGCGCAGACGACGCGGGCATGGTCGAACGGGGGGACATGTCGTGGAACCGGCAGCATAACAGGCTGGTCCTGCGGTTGTCGTCACGGTTGTTTGGCTTTGGCAAGGACGCGCGCTTCACGCCCGATGTCCTGCTTGCCGGTGGGGAGGAGCTGGCGGCGTTCGGCTTGCAGGGACAGGTCATCGCACTGCCCGGCCACAGTCGGGGCTCGACCGGGTTGCTGCTGGACGATGGCAGCTTCTTCTGCGGCGACCTGTTCGACAACACGAAGGCGCCGGCCATCAACAGCATCATGGATGACCGGGATGCCGCGCGCGTAAGCCTGGAGATGCTGCGGGGCTGCCCGATTCAAACGGTGTATCCGGGGCACGGGCAGCCTTTTTCGTTTGGCGCGCTGGCGAAGGCGTGACGTCTCACGGCGCGAGAGGGGGAGCGCGTGAAGTATCGGAAGCTCCTGGTGAGCCGCTTCGGCGGGCCGGAAGCGCTGCAAGTCGTCGAGGAGGAGTTGCGCCCGCCCGCAAAGGGGCAGGTGCGGCTGCGCGTGCTGGCGGCGTCGGTCAGCCGGCCGGATGTGTCGGTGCGCGCCGGCGAGGCGTTGTGGACGGGGACGTTTCTCGCGCAGAAGCTGCCCTTCACGCCCGGCTACTCCGTGATCGGCGAGGTGGACGCGGTGGGCGAGGGGGTCGACGCGGGGCTGCTCGGCCGGCGCGTGGGGGTGCTGACCGTGATCGGGGGCTACACCGAAGTCCTGTGCTGGCGCGCGGACCGGCTGATCCCGGTTCCGGCGGCGGTCGATGCGGGCGAGGCGGTGACGCTCATCCTCAATTATATCGTGGCCTACCAGTCCATGCGCCGCGCGGCGAAGGTCAGGGCGGGGGAGACCGCGCTGATCATCGGCGCGAGCGGGGGGATCGGGAGCGCGCTGCTGCAACTGGGGCGGCTGGCCGGGCTAAAGATGTACGGCGTGGCGTCGGCGGGCAAGCATGACCTGCTGCGGGAGTACGGCGCATATCCCATCGACTACCGCACGGAAGATTTCGCCGGGGTCCTCCGCCGCTGCGAGCCGGAGGGGATCGACGTGGCGCTCGACGGGATGATGCGGCTGGAGATGATCCGCAAAACGCTGCCGCTGCTGCGCCGGGGCGGGCGGATGGTCTGCTTCGGTGAGCCGCAATCGCGCCGCGAGCTGGCGGGCATCCTGCGGACGGCGCTTAAGATGAAGCTGGCCGGTCATGGCAGGAAGCTGTCGCTGTACGGCACGTCGTCCTACTTTCTGTTTGACCAGAAGAGTTACGTGGAAGACTGGGCGACGCTGTTCGACCTGCTCGAACGGCGGGAGATCGCGCCGGTGATTGCGGCGCGCTACCCGATTTTGGAGGCGGCGCAGGCGAATGCGCTGCTGGAGAGCGGGCAGGTGGCGGGGAATGTGGTGCTGCTCGCCGGCTGAGCGCGTAGATTCCTACAACGAAGCGGAAAAGGGAGATATGGATTCCAACATCATTATTCGAGAAGAGAGGCCGGCTGACGTCGACGCCATTACGGACGTAACCGTTGCGGCGTTCAAGACGCTGGAGTTCGGGCAGCATACGGAGCAGTTTATCGTGGCGGGCCTGCGCGCAGCGGGCGCGCTGAGCCTGTCGCTCGTGGCCGAACGCGAGGGGCGCATCGTGGGGCATATCGCCTTTTCGCCGGTGAGCATCTCCGACGGGACGCCGGGGTGGGTCGGGCTGGGGCCGGTGTCGGTCGCGCCGGAGCTGCACCGGCAGGGGATCGGCGGCGCGCTGATTCGGGAGGGGCTGGCGAGGCTGCGGGCGAGCGGCGCGCGGGGCTGCTGCCTGGTCGGGCATCCGGGGTACTACGGGCGCTTCGGGTTCGAGCACCCGGACGGGCTGGGGTGGCCGGGGGCGCCGCGCGAGGTGTTTTTTGCGCTGGCGTTTGATGGGGCGATGCCGCAGGGGGTGGTGGCGTTTCATGAGGCGTTTGCGACGGAGGGGTAGTTGCAGTGTGTTAGCCTTCGGTATGCAACTGCTGAAGGCCCTTCAACCGCGCGACTTTGCCGTCCGGCTGCCAGGCCAATCCTCCAGCCGCGCTAACCATCAGGTGCGGCGCCAGGATGTTGT
>CAZPTI010000035.1:17124-22537 GCA_964588925.1 uncultured Anaerolineales bacterium
GTTTGCGGCTACTGGGCGCTAAAGCGGCGGCGCGTGCGCCGGTTACTACGAACCGGCCGGCGCGTGCATCTTCGCCACCTGCTGCGCCCACTCGGCCACCATCTGCCGCAACTCCGGCGGCTCCTCCACGACGAACGTGGGGCCGAAGCCCAGGACCGTGACCGCGGCCCACTCCAGGTTGGGCGAGAGGAGGGTGACGAGGACGCTGCCGTCGGCCTGCGCGTCGAGCGCCTCCCACATGGCGCGCGTGTCGCGGGGCAGGTGCGCCCACTCCGGGAGGAAGCGGATGCGCGAGCGGACGTGGGGCGACAGCTCGGCCTGCTGATCGAGAAACGCCTTCACGTCGAACCGGGGCGGGACCGCGAAACGTTCGTCCAGCAGGCGGAGTTCGAGCATGCGGTCGAGGCGGAACATGCGGACCGCGTGACGCAGGTGGCAGTAACCGACGAGGTACCACCAGCCCCACCGGTGGACGAGCGCGTAGGGGTCGACCTGGCGGCGCGTCGGCGCAGGGTGGCTCATGCCCGCATAGAGGATGGCGATGCGGCGCTTTTCGCGCAGCGCGTTGCGCAGTTCAATCAGCCGTGGGGCCAGCGCGCTCAGGTCGCCGCGCGTCTGGCCGTAGGCGACGAGCGAGCGCTGCGCCCAGGCCGCTTCCCCGCGCTGCTCGGCAGGGAGCAGGTTGTCCAGCTTGGCGAGCGCGCCTTCCGCCGCCTCCCCGTACAGCCCGCCCCACGTCTCCTCGACGAGCCGCGCGCCCAGGTAGACCGCCACTGCCTCTTCGGGCGTGAAGACCAGCGGCGGCATCTTGTAGCCGCGCACGAGGGAGAAGCCGCCGTGGGGACCCCGCTCGGAGTAGACCGGAATCCCCATTTCGTCCAGCTCGGCGATGTAGCGGTGGAGCGAGCGGACCGACACCCCCAGCGCGTCTGCCAGCTCGGCCGCGCGCTGGTTGGGCCGCCGCTGGAGCAGCATGATCAGGGTGATCAGCCGGGCCGCTCGGCTCGCCACGTTACGCCTTCACCACCGGCACGTAGATGTCGACGGGCGATTCGGGCTTCGCCGGGTCGAACTCGGGGCCGTACAACTCGAATTCGGGCGCGGGGCCGTGCTGATAGCCCGACTGCGGGAGCCACGTGCCGTAGATGGTCGGGTAGTCCTGCGCCATGCGGGGGATGGTGGTGGTGAAGACGGCCCACTCGCACGGGGGGATGGGGGTGGCGACGAAGCCGGCGGGCAAGTTCTCGCCGCTGGCGACCTGCACCGCTGCGATGTAGTCATACTCGCCGCTCGCCTCGTCGTAATTCGTCATGACGCCGTACGCGACCTGCGGCTCGACGATCCCCTGCAACTCGCCGATGCGGGCGAAGAATTTGCCCCACAGTTCGCTGATCTTCTGGCTGTCGGTCGTGCCGCGATAGGCCAGCCCGGCCAGGGTGAACCCCTCTTTGCGGATGATCTTCGGTTCCATGATGCTCGCTCCTGTCGAATGGCCCGGCTCCGGCGCCGGACTGTCTGACTGATGGCTTGAGCATACTGCGGGAGGGTGACAGTTTGCGGCATATTTGACCCGTCAGCTTTCCAAAAGCTGACGGGCCTCGCGTGTTACACGCCTCGCATCCGCGTCCCCAGCGCGAGGATCGCGAACGCCAGCACCACGATCCAAAAGGCCCACGCCCGTAATTCGGGCACGGGCAGCACGTTCAGATACGCCAGCACGCCCACCGCCGCCACGATCAATGACAGGAGAAACGTCGTCTCCTTCGGCCTGTTGACACTGCGTCGCCCTCTTGCCATACGTCACCCCTCTCTTCGACTCATCCGCTCAACACAGGCTCCCCGGCCCATCGTCCGGCATGCGTATGCTATGCGGCGCGCTGGCGCGTGTCGGTCACGGGCCTTACGTTGGCGAGCGCGCGCACGCGCGCACCGGATTTGGAGGGGCTCAACACAATTCTTTTTCTTCACGACCATTTGTATATTGCAAGTCTGTCATTTGCGCGTAGAATCAAGAAGAATCTCCTCGTGCGCGCGAATCATAAATTGTGTTGAGCCCCCCCAAATCCTGCGCGCGCGTGCGCGCGCGCCGACACAAAGACCGCCGCCCCACCGATGGCCCCTGTCTCTACAACTCGCCCCGGATGAATGCGCCGATCAGTTCGGGCGCAGCCGTGTCGAAGCCGACCACGTCGAGCATGCCCGCATCGTGCGGGTCTGCGATGCTGAACTCATTCGCCACCATGCCCACCACGACCAGGCGGGCCGGGATGCCGGTGCGCTGGCGGTACTGCTGAAGCGCCTGGCCCGGGTGGATTTCGCCCGCCCACGTCTCGCTGTCAGTGTAGATGACGAACGCGTCGGCCTCGATGCCCTTCTCCAGCGCCCAGAGCATCGGCAGCGCGCAGTCGGTGCCGCCGAACGGCAGCTCAGACACGGCGCGCACCGCGTCGTCAAGCCGCTGGCGGGGGGAGATGCTGAGCGGCGTCAGGCCAGTCCCGCCCCGGAGCGATGAATATGAGCCGCTGGTGAAGCCCACGATGGTGTGGCGGCGCTCGGTGGCGGCTGTCACGAGGGCCATTGCGGCGCTCCCCACGCGCGGGGTCAGGCCGGGCACACCGGCAATCGCGCCCATGCCCATCGAGCCGGATACGTCCAGCGCGAGGACGATGCGGCGCTCAGCGGGCGTGACGTTGCCGAACGCAGCGTAGAACGCGTCGTTGAGCGCGTCGACCACCTGCGCGACCGGCTCCCACTGGCCGTGGCCGCGCGCGCCCTGCCCTGCCTGATAGGTGACGAGGGCCGACAGCACCGCCACCGGGTGGATGCGCGCGGCCTTGAGCCGGGCGCGGTCGGCCAGCGCGGCGCTCACCCGGTCCGCCGCCTCGGACATCGGCGCGAGCAGCCCGACGCGTGTCATGGTCGCCAGGTTGCGGATCAGCGCGGTCAGCGGCATGTCGTCGAGCAGCGCGTCCCATACGGCGCGCTCGGTCAGCCACTGCGTGGGCACGGCCTCGCGCGGCAAGCGGTAGGCGCGGATCAGTTGCGCGACCTCCTCCGCCGACGTGGCGCGCTTCGCCCGCTCGAAGGCCCAGATCAGGCGCAGCGCTTCGTCGGGGTGCGGCGCGTCGCCCACGTCCGGCCAGCCCTGCGTGATCCAGCCGTACACGGCGTTCTGCGTCTCGTCGGCGGCCACCGGGTGCGCCAGCCGGAGCAGGTCGCGATGGCTCCACCCGTCGCGGCCCTGGTACTTGATGGCCTGGTAGGCGAGTTTGTCGGCCGGCAGGGCGGCGTACCAGTCGGCCACGGCCTTGCGCGCGGCGCGGCCCCACCCCCGCTGCGCCTGCATGAACGCGGCGAAGTGGAAGAGGTGCGTGCCGATGCGCGCAACCTGCGGGAGCGCGGCGAAGGCGGCGCGGCGCGTGGCTGCGTCTTCGGCGGCGGCCATTGCCAGCGCCAGCAGCGCGGGATCATTGCGGGCCGCGCGACCGCTGTCGCTGATCTCGACGATGCGCGCGACCGCGCGCGGGCCGTCCGCCGCAATGCAACGGGCCGTCGCCTCAGCGTTCTCGCGCGTGAGGCCGCGTTCGGTCGCGTAGTAGCTGCCGCCCTCGCTGCCGAGGATCAGGAAGCGATCGAGCCGGACCCAGTCATCGACCGCCCACGCGTAGCCGCCTGCGCTGTTGCGCGCCTGTCCCGCGCCGGGGATCGGCTCGCTTTGCGGGTGGGCCGCGGTGCGGTTGAAAAGGGCCTTGAGATAGTTGGTCATGCTCGCCTCCTTTCTGGAGCCCGGCGCTAAAGCGCCCACTACAAACCGTTCGTAGTGCGCGCTTGAGCGCGCCGTGTGGCGACGGCAGGGGTTGAACCTGCGACCTTCGGGGCAGGGATTGAACCTGCTTGCGGTTGCCCGCTTCTGCCAGATAACCCTCGACAATCGGCCCGTCTCCGGGCAAGTGGCTGCCAAGGAGTCCCGTCGGTCTAACCAGCTTACGTCGCCGTGTGTGGTTGTGGCAACCGAGCGGACAAGTGTTGCGCTTCGGCGGCGTCACGCCTTGCGGCGCGGCGAGTTTCCAGGCTCGCATGCCAGGTGGAGGATAACCGACCCGCTTCGGCCCGCTCAGTTGTCAATGGAGACGGCAGGAGTCGAACCTGCGACCACCGGGTCCCGATAACCCCCCAACTCCGGCCCGTTTCCGGGCGAGTGTTCGCCAGGGGGAGCATAGCCCGGCGCTCTGCCGCTGAGCTACGTCTCCATGTTCGGTTAAAGCAAAAGGCCGCCTGATGCGGCGGCCTGCGGAAATCAAGAAGGGGGGAGCTAACTGCGTCCCTCGCTCACCGCCCGGCCGCGCGCGCCGCCATCCGCAAACGGATGGACCGTCGCGGGATGCATGGCAAGGCGCTGGATGGTTAGCGAGAACATCGTGAGCTCCAGTTAGGGCTGAACTGGTGAGAAGGATACTGCGGGTTGGGGGGAATGTCAAATTCGGTCGCGCCGCGCAGACCGTGGAGGTGCGACAATCGGAGTCTTGACAGCGTCTGCGCCTCCTGTTATTCTGCGTCGCAGATGTTCTTCCTCTTCCGCTTGCCTGTCGTTCTGCCCCAACAAACAGGAAGAGTCATTCATGCCCGATTACCACGACCACATTCGCCACGACTTCCGCAACCGCGTGATTGCCCTGACCGGCGGCGCGGGCGCGCTGGGGAGCGTGATGGCCGAGGCGCTCGTCTGCGCGGGCGCGGCCGTCGCGATCCTCGACCGTTCCGCCGAGGCGGGCGAGCCGCTGGCGCAACGCCTCAACAGCGCGG
Source organism: uncultured Anaerolineales bacterium (assembly GCA_964588925.1). Classification (GTDB taxonomy): domain Bacteria; phylum Chloroflexota; class Anaerolineae; order CG2-30-64-16; family CG2-30-64-16; genus JALOOB01. The sequence continues at coordinate 21,928 of CAZPTI010000035.1, forward strand.
GCGCGACGGGACGCGCGCTCTTCGTCCAGGCGGACGTGCTGAGCCGTGAATCGCTCGAAGCTGCCGAGGCGACGATTCGCGCCGGGCCTGGCCCGGTTGACAGCCTGATCAACGCAGCGGGCGGCAATCATCCGCAGGCCAGCACCGGCCCGTATGCGGCGGGCGGGTGCGAGGCGCCCACCTTCTTCGATCTGACCGAAGAGGGCATTCGCGCGGTGTTCGACCTGAACTTCCTGGGCACGCTGCTGCCCTGCCAGGTGTTTGGCCGGGGCATGGTGGCGCGGGGCGAGGGGACGATCCTCAACATCGCGTCCATCAACACGGTCCGCCCCCTGACGCGCATCCCGGCGTACGCGGCGGCAAAGGCGGCGGTCGGCAGCTTCACACAGTGGCTGGCCGTGTACATGGCGCACAACCACTCCCCGCGCATCCGCGTCAATGCGCTGGCGCCGGGCTTCTTCATGTCGGAGCAGAGCAACTTCCTCGCGCTCGACCCGCGCACCGGCGAGCTGACCCCGCGCGCGAAGAGCGTCGTGGGCCACACGCCGGTTGGCCGCTACGGGAACCCGGCGGAACTGGTCGGCGCGATCCTGTGGCTCCTCTCGCCCGC
>CAZPTI010000035.1:22637-28432 GCA_964588925.1 uncultured Anaerolineales bacterium
GCGCGCTGGTTCTCGGAGGAAGAGGCGCGCGAGGGGCGGGTGCTGAACTCGTGGGATGGGATGATTACGATGCCGGGGAAGTAGCGGCGTCGGTAGGCGATGCAGGGGCGAGGCAGACGGTCTCGCCCCTTTGTTTACAGGTGTGGGTCGGGTGCGTCGGGAGGGCGCGAGGTGGATACTTGCGCGTCATCGCCGATGACTACGGTATGCGCTGACTGGATTCGCACTTCAACGCGTGAGGTCGGCCCGGTCGGCGCGGGGCCTTTCAGATCGAGCTGCGCGTCGCCCTGTCCTTCCAGGTGCGCCATCAGCCGCTGCCGCAGCCGGTTGTACTCGCTCTCGCTGGTGTGCCGGAGGCGGGCCAGCAGCAGCTCGCGAATTTTGTCGTGGAATTTCAGGCCCAACGGGTGCCGCTCGATAAACGAGTGTCGGCGCAGCTTATCGTAAATCTGTCGCGCATCGTCCAGGTTAATCTCCAGAATGACGGCGACCATCTCGGGATCGAACCACCTTGCGACTACGCCCTTCTCCAGGAAGGCGCGCGCTTCGGCAACCTTGCTCTGCCGCAGGATGCGCTCCAGCAGTTGCGTGGCGATCGTGTCGCGGTCCGCGTTGTTGTCAAGCCCTTCAAGCTCGGTCCAGCCGCCGGCCTCACGCGCAAGCTGACGGGCGAGCACGAGCAGGAGCGGATAGCCGCCGGTGAAGCGATAGACCTGGTCCAGCGCGATGGGATCGGTCAGACCGTAATGCCGGAGATATGCCCTGGCGTCCTCCTCGCTCAAGTCCGGCAGGCGTTGGCTGCTGATCTTGTCGCCGTGCTCGTTCCACTCGAAATTCAGCCGGTGGAGCTCGTCGCGGCCGAGGATCACGAGCCGCGCTTCCGGCGGGAGGCCTGGCGCAAGGCTGCTGCGCACCCAGTCGTCGAGATGCTCGAGCTCTTCGTACGTGTCGATTAACAGCGCAACGGGCTTGCCCGCCACTGATGCGGCGGCCGCAAGGCCGTCGACGAAACTCCGCGTGAGCGCGCGTTCTGCGCCGCGCAGGTAGCGCTCCAACGCCATCCTGTTGCTGACTGTGCGTTGGACTGCTTCGGTGGCCGCGCTGCCCAGCCCGCCGAGAAGACCCGCCAGCCCGACGGGATCCTTGACTGCGCCCACAGCATCAAAGAGCGCGCCTAACCCGCCTCCCTGACGCAGCACGTCGTTGACGAGGAGGTAGTCGCGGAACTCCCGGTCGAACGCGCGGAAGGCATCCGCGAGGTGTTCTCCCGCTGGCGCCGAGGTGAGGCCCTCCATGAAGAGGCGCAAGATGCGGTCCGGCGTCAGGCCGCCGTCGCTGCCGTCCACAGCGGCTGCGGGGATGCGGCGCTCGAAAGCGCGGGCGAGCAACTTGCCGCCGACAACCGTCTTGCCGATGCCACCCGGCCCGTAGATGTCGAGCCACCGGTACGGCACGCGGCCGTCGAGCAGATCGTCGAAAAGGTCGACTTCGGCGCGACGGCCGACGACGAAATCAGGCATGAGCACGGCGCGCCTCCGCTTGCCGGAGTTCCGCGATGCCGTCGGGCACCCATTCGGCCAACCCCACCTGTTCCCAGAACTCAAGGACATAGCGCCGCGCGAACTCGGCATCGTCGAATCGGCCGTGGTCGTCCAACTCCTGAATGTTGCGCTGAATAGTGTCGATGCTGCGGCGATAGCGCCGTTCGTCGCCGTGCTGGCGCGCGATGGCGGCAGCGGTGGCGTAGTAGTTGTACGCCTGGAGCTGTTCTTCTTCCAGCGCCGCGTCGCCCAGCAGCCAGGCGATGGCGACAAGCCAGCGGCCCGCGTCGTGTTCCTGCGCGAGATCCCACGCGGGGCGCAGAATCTCTGCCAGCTCAGCTTCCTTGCGTCCCTCGTCGCGCGCAACGACACCGAACTTGTACAGCGTCTCAATCTGCGCGGGGATGTCGCGGCGCCGGCGCTGGAGGCTGAACGTCTCGTCGAGCAGGGCGCGCGCCTCGTCATACCGGCCCTGCGCGGAACGCAGGATCGCCAGGCCACCCAGCCCGCGTTCCTGGCCGCGCAGATCGTCCAACTGGCGGCTGGCCTCGAGCGCGGCGAAGTAGAGCGACTCGGCTTCGTCCAACCGGCGCAGATCGCGCAGCGCGCCGGCGAGGTTGATGCGCGCCCGCGCCGCGTCTGCCCGTGCGCCGGCCTGTTCGCACAAGGCAATGCTGCGCTCGTGCGAGGCTACCGAGGCTTCCGCTCGGCCCTCCAGCCCTTCCAACCCGCCCAGGTTCCCCCACATAAGCGCCTGCCCACGCGTGTCGCCTAACTGCTCGTAATGCGCCAGGGCCTCGCGGTAGCACGATGCGGCGCGCTCCGATAGTCCCTGTTGATGATAGAGCGCGCCCAGGTTGCCGTACGCCTGCGCCTGACCTCCGAAATCGCGGGTCTCCTGCGCGAGCGCAAGGCTTTCGGTGTAGTACGTTGCGGCCTGCTCGAACTTCCCCTGCGTCTTGGCAAGCACGCCGAGGCTGTTGAGCGTCTCGCCGATCAGGCGCGTCTCGTCGAAGCGGCGGAGCGTTGTGAGCGCGTCCTCAAACGCCGCTGTCGCAGCGTCATGTTCGCCCTGCTGCGCATAGACCTGCCCCAGGTTGATTTGCGCGCGGGCCACGCCTTGCGGATACCCCAGTCGCTCGTAAATATCCCGCGCCCGCTCCAACTCCGCAACCCCGGCCGCCCACTCGCCCGCGCTGATCAGCGCCAGCCCGAGGTTGTTGCGGACCATCGGCGCGTCGTCAGGGCCACCGTTAGCCGGGGGCAGACGGTCCAGCGCGGCGCGATAGTGACCGATGGCGGACGGCAGATCGCCGCGCGCCTGGTCGAGGGTGCCGAGGTCGTTAAGCAAGCGGCCGGCGAGCAGATGGTCACTCGCTGCGTCGGCGAGCGTCAGCGACGCGCGGAAGTCTCGCTCTGCGCGGTCGTATTCCTCGCGTTGCAGCGCCAGCAGCCCCTGGCAGCGCAGCACAATCGCCTGACCGAGCGGGGAGAGGGCGATGCCGCTGCTCTTGACGCTGGCGATCATGCGCGCGCACTCCTCGACCCGGCCTTCAAACCAGGCCAACTCGAAGCGCCGCGCCCAGCGGCGCAGCCCGGCTTCACCCTCTGCCTCAATGGATAACAGGTCGAGCGCAATCCGGCGCTCGATCGCTGAGATGTCCTCGTTCATTGTCTTGCGCCTACTCCCCCCGACGCGCCAGCTCTTCTTCGATGCGCGTCATCTCAGCCACCACCTGCTCCCGCTCCTCTTCGAGCTCCCGCCGCCGCTCGCGCAGCGACCAGAGCCGCTCCGGGTCCAGCTCCCGGTTGATTCCGGTGTCGAGCGCGCGGATGCGTTCCGACAGGGCCTCGTGGCGCCGCTCCAACTCGGTCCACTGCTGCTTGAGGTGGCGCCGGGCGATGTCGCTCACGGCGTCGGGCCGCGCGGGACCGGGTTCGGGGCTGCCGTAGAAAGTCTGCGTCACCTGCTGCCCGTCCCCGACAATCGGCGCATACGCATTCTCGATATAGATGCTGTACTTCCCCTGCTGATTGACGTTGCGGTCCATGCTAGCGGGCGCGGCGGCAAGGGGTTGTCTGCCGCGCAACAGCGCAACGGGAAAGTCCTCCGCCGCCATTTCAAAGAACGGCGTCTGCTCCTGCCGACACAGGACGCGCGCGCTCTCCGGCACCGCGCGGGCGAGGTAGTTCATGAGGTTTGATACGCGAACGTCCGTATCGCCCGGCCGGTTGCCCGCGCCCTTAAGCGCCTCGATCAGGTGATGGGTGTAGATGCTCATGGTGTTGTCGGGGCGGGTCCAGGAGCGCTGCGCGCCGGTGGAGGAACTGAAGACGACGCGGCCGGCGCCCTGCCTGAGCTCCCGCGCGAGGTCCTTCGGCACGGCTGACTGCTCGAAACCCGGCGGCATGGGGGCGGATCCCGCACCTTTGGCGCTTGCCATGCCCCCTGCGTGGCAGCAGTCGAGGAACACCAGCAGCCGTTCGGGGCGAACTTCGCGCAGCGCTTCGGTGAACGTCTCGGCGGGCAGCGCGCGCTCGGCGAAGGTTGGCGGCTCCGCATCGTGGGGCACAAGGAAGTACTGGCCGGACGCCTCCTCCAACCAGCCGTGACCGGAAAAGAAGACGACGGCGGTGGCGTCCGCATCCGCCGCAACCTGCGCGGCCAACCACTTGAGTCCATCCAGGATGCCCGGCCCGGTTGCCTTTGCGTCAACCAGGATGCGCAGGTGCTCATCATCGTTGGGGTAGCCGCACAGCGCGGGATCGGCAAGGACCTCGGCCAGCGCCAGCGTGTCACGGACAGTCACTGGCAGCGACCATGCGGGGTGGGCGGACGCGCCTACCCCGATGAGAAGCGCGTAACCGTGCGCAAAGGAACCGGGCATGAGGACCTCCTACCGTTTCGGCGGCGCTGTACGTTCCAGGCAGCCTCATTGTACGCGGCCGGGCCGTTGAACGCAACGGGCGGACCAGCTTAGCTCGCCAGCCCGCCCGTTGCGCAATTGGCCGCGCCCTCTGCGCAAAGTCGCTCAGTACTCCGTATGCAACAACTCGTGCGCGCGATGCCCGCCCGGCTCGCCCAAAAACTCCTCATACAGCCTGATAATCGACTGATTCTCGTGCGCCTTGCGCCGGGGCGCGCCTTTGTCGATGTTGTACAGCGCCTGCGTCCGCAGCCGGATCATCTCGACGCGATCCGTCGTGTACGGCTGACCGCCGCCGTTGATGCACCCGCCGGGGCAGGCCATGATCTCGATCACGTCGTACTTCGATTCGCCCCGCTCGATGGCCTCCAGCAGCTTGCGCGCGTTGCCCAGGCCCGATGCCGCCGCCACCCGCACCTGCCGGCCGCCCAGGTCCACCGTCGCCTCGCGCACGTCGGCCAGGCCTCGCACCGCCTCGAAGTCGACCTTCGCCAGCGGTTGCCCGGTCACTTCCTCGTACAGCGTCCGCAAGGCCGCTTCCAGCACGCCGCCCGTCGCGCCGAAGATCACGCCAGCGCCGGTCGACTCGCCGAGCGGGTTGTCGAACGGCTCATCCTCCATGTCGCGCAGGTCGATGCCGCCTTCCTTGAACATCTTCGCCAGCTCGCGCGTCGTGATCACGTAGTCCACGTCGCGCACGCCGTTGGTCTGGTGCTCCGGCCGGCCCGCCTCGTACTTCTTGGCGATGCACGGCATGACCGACACCGTGACGATGTCCTCCGGCTTGATCCCGACCTTCTCCGCATAGTACGTCTTGGCGATGGTGCCGAGCATCTGCTGCGGCGACTTGCACGTCGACGGCATGTACTTGAGTTCCGGGAACTGGTACTCGATGAAGTTGATCCAGCCGGGGCAGCAGGAGGTCAGCACCGGCAGGTTCTCGTTCTTCGTCAGCCGGTCGACGATCTCCTTCGCCTCTTCGATGATCGTCAGGTCCGCGCCCCAGGTCGTGTCGAACACGGCGTTGAAGCCCAGGCGCCGCAGCCCGGCCGCCAGCTTGCCCGTCACCGCCGTGCCCGGCTCGATGCCGAACTCCTCGCCGATGGCGGCCCGGATCGCCGGCGCGACCTGCACCACGACGGTCTTCGTCGGGTCGAAGAGCGCGTTCCACGTCTCCTGGATGTAGCCGTGGCCGGTCAGCGCGGCCGTCGGGCAGACGCTCACGCACTGGCCGCAGTAGGTGCAGTTCGACTCGGCCAGCGGCTTCATCTCCGCCGGGCCGACGATCACGTTGAAGCCCCGGCCATAGGCGGTCAGCGCGCCGACC
>CAZPTI010000036.1:0-27965 GCA_964588925.1 uncultured Anaerolineales bacterium
GCCAGCATCAACTCGGGCAGGAACACTTCGCCGTTCTGAAACTGGTTGCCCACCACGGTCAGCGCGGGGATCATCACGTCGTTGATGAGCGCAAGGGGGTCTGCGCCCGCAGCGAGCGCCTCAACCGCGGCGGCTTCGGCCACTTCCGCGTCGCCGTCGATCAGCGCGTTCGACAGGCGGGTCTTAAGCTCTTCGGAAATCATGCTTCGCTCCTCCTACGCCAGCTTGAGGCCGATGCGGCGCAGGTCTTCCTTCACCGCGTTGTACATGTCGAGCCACTCGGTCGTGGGCTGGACGGTGTCGATGTTGTACACCTCGTTGAACGGCCTGCCGCGATTCGGGTTGGTGATGCTCGCCTGGTAGCAGGGGAGGATCTCCTTCACCAACTCAGCCGCGTCCTGGCGGGTGAGGTTCAGGCACGCGCGCGAGACTTCCGCGATGAAGCGGGCTTCGAGGCCCGTCGTCCGGTCGGGGAAGAAGCCGCCTGTAGTGCCCGCGCCCTGCATGTTGAAGCCGGACACCGTGGTAACAACCGCGCCCGCCGCGCACTCGTAGAACAGGTCCTTCGCGCCCGGCCCCGAGACGACGTAGATGTCGTTCAGGCAGACGATCTTCGTGTTGCGCGCCAGCGCCTGCCCCACCATCGACTGCGTCCACAGCCCGAGCGGATCGGTGTTGTTGACGTAATGCAGATGCGTCAGCGAGAACATGTGGTAATCCGCGTCGTAGAGTACCGCGCCGAGCAGATGATCGGCCACCGAGACGACAGCGGTGCCTGGCGCCGCGCCGCCCACACCACCCAGGAGAGGGGTCATCAGGTCGACGCGTACCGCGCCGATGTTGTACAGGTGCGCCACGCGCGAAAGCTGGTCGAAGTCGGTTTTCAACTCGACCATTTGCGAGACGAGGATCGCATCGGAGGAGCGGAGGCCGGCGTCGAAGTCGAACGCGGCCATCTTGCCCGCGCACGTCAGCGACACTGCGACATCGTTGATGTGCATGCCGGGCCGACCCGCCATGCGGACCGCTTCGCGCGCCACGGAGGCGTCGCGCCGCGAGCCGAGCACCTCAAGCGGGGTGCCGGGGAGGATGCGCTCGCCGTGGTAGGTCGAGACGGAGCCTGCGCCGAGGCAGTCAACGAGCGGCTCCTGCGCGCAGGAGAGCAGGATGAACGGGTGATTGCGCTCGCTGCACGGGGTGCCGGTCGGGCCGGAGTGCATGATCGCGCGCTGCCGGTCTTCGACCTCACGGTGGCGCATAACCACCGCGTCCTTGCCCGTGCCGAGGGTGACTGCGCCCGGCTCCAGGCCGAGGATTTCGAGCACCTCATCCTTTGTGAACCGAATGCACCGCTCGGTCGACTGGCAGTACGCGCCCATCTCGACGAACAGTTGCAGGCCCGCCTGCCACACGCGGTCGGCCATATCGTCGTCCGCGGGGCAGAGGTTGTTGGCGTCGTAGCGGATGCCGTACTCGCGAACGAGTTCCTTGATCCGTTTGGTCAGCTTGAGGTCGAAATCGGCCTCTTTCATGTAGGGTCCGGACTGAGCGCGTTTGACGATTTCGGGTAACCAGTTGCTGCGCATGCGCAACTCCTTCCTGGATGTGGGTGACGCAGATATACCGCAAGTTGCCAGCTTGCAGTACGGCGTTACAGGGTGGGTTCGCGGGCAACCCCGCGCCAGACGAAAGCAGCCGCGCTGGCCGCGGCGAGGGCCGAGGTGAGCGCCACAGCCCCGAATCCGAACGCGTCCCAGAGACGGGGCGCAGCAAGCGACGCGATGATGACCATGCCCCACATCAGGGCGGTGCGCACCGACATGACCAGCCCTGCGGAGCGCTCCGCCAGTCCTGAGAGCAGCGCAATCGAGGTGACAATGGAGAACTCGGAGGTGAGCGCGACCGCGGCAATGCCCGCCAGCGCGGCCGGCAGCGAACGCAGGGTGAGGGGCAGCAGCATGAAGCACGCTGCGTTGAGAAGCAGCCCGGTCAGAAGCGCCTTCCGTTTGCCGATACGATCCACGAAGGTGAGCACGACGCTCGCGCCGGTCAGTTCGGCCAGGCTGACGACGACGGACGCGAGTCCCAGCGCGCCGAGCGCCAGGTTGTAGCGGTCTTCCATCAGCGCGCCGTAAACCAGAAACAGGCCCTCGTTTGCAAGCAGGATCAGCGCACTGGCGGCGAGGGCAAAGAGAACCGATTGCGGCAGCCGCAGCGCCGCGCGGCCCGTGCGCGGCTCCCCTTCCGCTCGCGGGCGGCGGACTTCGCGAATGGTTAACGTGAGCAGCGTGAACAGCAGGCCGAGGATCGCAATGGCGACGAATGGCGCTTGCCAGCCGTAGCGTGCCATGAGGAAACCAGCCGCAGGCACACCGATTAGCCACGAGCCAGACCACGACAGCTCGACCGTGCCCATCGCCCGCGCCCGCCGTTCAAGGGGCACAACGTCGCCGACGTGCGCCTGCATGGCAGGATCGTAGGCCGACTGCGCCACACCGAGCAGCCCGAACGCGACCAGTGCGAAACCGAAGCTCTGCGACAGCGCCACCAGCGCCGCGCCAGCGGTCAGCGCGAAGATGCCGCCGACCATCAGCGGCTTGCGCCCGACGCGGTCCGCCAGGTAGCCGAAGAGCGGGCTGATCGCGCCGAACGCTGCGCGAAACGCGACGAGCAGCGCCGCGGTCTCCAGCGTGACACCGAGGCCGCGCGCAATGGCCGGCAGGAACGGATAGACGATGCGGAACTGCGCGTTGACGAGCAGGCGGGCGGGCAGAATCGCGGCGAGCAGGCGCTTCTCCTCGCGTGTGAGCGCGCCGGGGTTCGCCAGGGCCGCTGCGTCAGTCGCGCTCATGGGCGCAGCCCCCGCCGTCGGATCATCTCGAAGCGCATAAAGGCGTCGGGATACACCTCGCGGGAATGGACGACCGCGCGCCCGGCCCCCGTATAGCCCACCTCGTCGATCACGATAACCGGCGCCAGCGGGTGACAGACCAGTTCGAGCAATTCGCAGTCCGCCGCCAGTGCCGGCCAAATCGTCGACCGGTGATACTCGATCCGCAGGCCGCACTCGCGCTCCATGAAGTCGTACAGCGGCTCGGACAGCGCGGGGTCGGCAATGACGCGCTCCGCCAGCGGCAGAGGCATGGCGGAGAGGGGGAAAGTGTTGATGCAGTAGATAACCGGATCGTCGTCCGCCGTGAAAACGGTGTGACGCACCAGCGCAGGCTCGCCCGCCGCGCCGAGCGCCTCGCCAATCGCCGGCGTCGGTGTCTCAATCGCCGCTTTAAGGTAACGCCGCGCGGGCGTCCGCCCGTTGCGCGCAATGACCTCGCAGAAGTCGATAGCCTCGTCGATGGGGTTGCGCAGGTGGGGCAGTCGCTTGAGGAACGTGCCCATCCCCTGCCGCCGCACCACAAGCCCGCGCGTCGCCAGCGCGCCGACCGCCGCGCGCACCGTCCCGCGGCTGACGCCGAACATCTCGGCGATTTCCGCTTCTGTTGGCAGACGGCCGTCCGCATCCGCCAGCGTGTCGAGACGCTCCAACAGCGCGCGCTCGACCTCTTCGGACCGGCTCATACGATAAATAGCCATAGAATGGCCTCGTTCGGGAGGAAGGTGAGAAGGAGGAGTTGTTAGACATTATACATTATACGAGTAAGGGGTCAATAGCTCGAAGCTTAAAAAGCAGCGCCCTTCCTATATGCGAAGGGCGCAGTGACTGACATGAAGCGAAGACTAACCGATGTCGAGCATCCGGCGAACGGCCCGGTATGCGCGCACGCGAATCTCCTCCGGCACCTCGGTTACGTACTGCATCTTCAGCAGCGCGTCGCGCGTCATCTCCAGCGTAATCTGGTTCATGTGCGGGCAGCGCACGCTGCACAGCCGCAGCATCTCCTTCTCGGGATTCGCCGCCGCCACGTTCTCGCCCATCGAGCACTCCGTGAGCAGCAGGTAGCGCGGCGCGACCGTCTGTTCCACGTAGCGGATCATCGCGTTGGTGCTGCCGGAAAAGTCGGACGCGGCAACCACTTCCGGGCTGCATTCGGGGTGCGTCAGGATGACCACGTCGGGGAACTGCGAGCGCACCGCTTCGATGTCCTGCACCGTGAACTTCTCATGCACCTCGCAGCGCCCGGTCCAGCCGACCATGTCGTAGCCGCCCGTATCTTCAACCGCCAGCGTCCCGTCAGGCAGCTTGCGCGGGATGATGATGCGCTTGCCCGATTCGCGCGCCACATTCCGCGCAAGGTACTCGTCGGGCAGGAAAATGAACGTGTCCGCGCCCAGTGACTTCGCGACTGCCAGCGCATTGCCCGACGTGCAGCACACATCGCTTTCGGCCTTTACGTCCGCGTAGGTGTTGACGTAGGTGACGACCGGCACGCCGGGGAAGCGCGCTTTCAAAGCGCGTACGTCTTCCGCCGTGATGCTCGCCGCCAGCGAACACCCTGCCTTCAGCGAAGGGATTAAAACCGTCTTGGTGGGATTCAAAATCTTCGCGGTCTCGGCCATGAAGCGCACGCCGCAGAACACGATCACGTCCTTATCGGTCTGCGCCGCCTTGCGCGAGAGGTCGAGCGAGTCGCCGACGAAGTCAGGCACAGAGTGAAACAGCGCGGGCTCCATGTAGTTGTGGCCTAGAATGACCGCGTTGCGCTCCAGCTTAAGCTGGTTGATTTCGTACGCCAGCTCAGCCTTGATGCGCAGTTCAAAATCGGGCGTGTACTCGCCAATCCGGTGTTTCAGCTCGCGATAAATGTCCTCGACCGACATTTTAGTCCGGTCGATGCTTTGCAAGGTCGACATACTTTGCCCCCTTACGATCTCGTCCTCATTCGGTCAGGTCCAGGCTAATATCCATCGCCTTAACCGAATGCGTCAACGCGCCGACCGAAATAAAGTCGACGCCGGTTTCCGCAATTTCGCGCACCGTGGCCTCGTTGACGCCGCCGCTTGCCTCCAGCGGAATGCGCCCGCCCGTCATCATGACCGCCTCGCGCATCACGTCAGGCGGCATATTGTCGAGGAGGATGCGGTCGATGGGCAGTTCAAGCGCCTCCCCAAGCTGCTCCAGGGTCGTAACCTCCACCTCGATGAGCCGGCCGCGCGGGTCGTTGGCGCGCACACGTTCGACCGCCTCGGTGATCGACCCGACCGCGGCGATGTGGTTATCCTTGATCAGCACCATATCATACAGCCCGATGCGGTGGTTGGCGCCGCCGCCAAGCCGCACCGCCCATTTATCCAGCAGCCGTAGGCCGGGGACTGTCTTGCGCGTGTCGAGGATCGTCGCGGCCGTCCCTTCGACTGCATCGACATAACGCCGGGTTGTTGTAGCAATGCCTGACATCCGCTGCAGGAAGTTGAGCGCGACGCGCTCGCCGGTGAGGATGGCGCGGCCGGGGCCAGACACCTGCGCAATGACCTGCCCACGCTCCACGCACAGCCCGTCGCCAATCAGCACAAGCAACTCAACCCGTGGGTCGAGCAGCGCGAACGCGCGCCAGACAACGTGAATGCCCGCGACGACGCCCGATTCCTTTGCGAGAAAGCGGCCGGTGAGCCGCGCATCCTCCGGGATGGTGCTCAATGTGGTAATGTCGCCGTCGCCGATGTCCTCCGCCAGCGCGGCAAGGACGATGCGGTCGATTTCCGCCTGCGCGGGCGCGCCCGGCCCCGCTTGTTCCTCGGTCATACGGTCACTCCTCCGGGACGTAAAGATACCATAAGGGACAATGGAGGCGAAATAGGGGCGCAGTCAGCGGACAGGGCGCCGCGCGTCAGGCGGCGCGACCAAAGCATGTTAGAATCATCACAAGACGGCAGCCACGCATTCCGGCTTTTTCAGCGGAGACTTCCCATGATCCACCTGCTCTTGTGGGCGGGCCAGGTTGTGCTGGCAATCAAGCTCATCACCATAACCCTTACCCACGGCATCCGCCCGGACGAGGCGAAAATGGAACGAGGGCAGGCGCGCTTCGGCCCGCTCGCCCGGCCGCTGCTGACGATCATTGCGGTCGTGGCGTTTCTTGCCGCGCTGGCCGTGACGGTCGCGCCGCTGGTCGGCCTGCCCGGCCCTGTCGTCGTATGGACGGCCGCCCTCGCAGCCGCGTTCATGCTGCTCGGCGTCGCGCTCCATGTCCGCTGCCAGGAGAAGCCGAAGCCGTTCGTCGGCGTCATCCTCGCGCTGATCGCCCTTGCGGTCGCGTACGGACGCGCCGTCGTCGCGCCGTTCTGACCGGCAATCAACCCTTCACATAGGACAGCTTCTCCGCGATCAACCCGTCGCGGATGCGGTACAGGTCGATCCCGCGGATATGCCCGCTGTCGCCCAGCGGGCCGGTCCATATGTACACCCAGCGCATCACAACGCGGTCGTCCGCGGCGAAGATTTCCTCGACCTTGATGCGCGTCTCAGACGCGCCGAGAAAGAAGCGCGCCCAGAACTCGCGCACCGCGGCCTGCCCTTCGTAGCGCGTGCCGTCAGGCGGCGGATGCGTGTTCTCAAAGACGCAGTCCGGCGTCATCAGGCGCATCATCTCGTCAAGATCGCGCGCATTGAGCGCGTCGTTGAACTGTCGCACCAGGCCCAGAGCATCCACTTGAGCGGACATATACTCACCCTCGCCCAATTCGCAATCGCCACACAAGCTGGCCGCAAATGAGGATAGCAGCGGAAGGCGAGGGTGTCAATGAAAAGACCTGACGGGTTTCCAAAAACCCATCAGGTCTATCCCGCGGCGGCTACTCCACGCGCTTCAGCGTCTCCACCAGCAACTCGCACAATTTCGCGACGCTCGCAACGTCCAGCCGCTCGCCCGGCGTATGGACATCCTTGAGCGTAGGGCCGACCGAGATGGCGTCCATGCCCGGATACATCGCTGCGATCGTGCCACACTCCAGCCCGGCATGGATGGCGCCGACCTTTGGCTCGGCCTGGAACATATCGCCGTAAACCTGCTTCATCAGCTTAACGATCGGGGAATCGGGGTTTGGGTTCCAGCCGGAGAAGCGCCCCGTGATCGTTGTCTCTCCCCCCGTATCCAGCCACGCTTCGGTGATCGTCTGCGCGACCGCGTCCAGGTCCGCGTCGACCGAGCTGCGCGGGAAGCAGGTCAGGCTGAGCGCGCCGCTTTCCATCTTCAAGATGCCCACGTTGTTCGACGTCTGCGGCAGGCCGGGCACGGTGGGGCTCATGGTGATGATGCCTTGCGGGGTTGCGGCCAGCGCAGCGAGCACCTTCGCCTGCGCGTCAGGCAAAAGGACGCGCGCCGGCGCATCCGCGAGCGTGGCGGTAATGGTCACGCCGGGATCGGTTGCGGCAAACTCCGCCTGCGCGGCCTTTTCAAAGTCGGAGACTGCGGCCAGGAACGGCGTCACCTGGTCCGCGGGCACGGCCACCAGCGCGGTCGCCTCGCGGGGGATCGCGTTCGGTGCGGTGCCGCCCGAAGTCTCAGCGAGCGCGAGGTCGAACGGCTGCGCGCTCTGCTCGAGCAGCCGGAGGAGCAACTGGATCGCGTGCCCGCGCCCCTTGTCGATGTCCACGCCGGAATGCCCGCCGGTCAGTCCCGCGACGGTCACGCGCACCCCCTGCGCGCCCGCCGCCGTCGGGACCTCCTCCAGCGCCACGGCCACGTCGACGTGTTCGCCGCCCGCGCTGCCGATGGTAAACTCGCCTTCTGTCTCCGAGTCGAGGTTGATCAGGATGCGTCCCTCCAGTTCACCGGGAACCAGCCCGTTCGCGCCTGTCATCGTCGTCTCTTCGTCCACGGTGAACAGCGCCTCGATCGGGCCTGCCCGCAATGATTCATCCTGAAGCAGCGCCAGGGCCAGCGCCATGCCGATCCCGTCGTCCGCGCCGAGCGTTGTGCCGTCTGCCTTGATCCAGCCGCCATCGAGGTACGCGCTGATCGGGTCTTTCGTGAAATCGTGAGTGCTCTCCGGCGTCTTTTGCGGCACCATGTCCATGTGGCCTTGCAGAATGACCGTGGGCTTGCCTTCCATGCCTAGGGCGGCAGGCTTGCGGATCAGGACATTCCCGGCCGCGTCAATCGTGGTTTCCAGGTTGAGCGAGTTGCTGAAGGCCGTCAGATACTCCGCCACCTCCTGCGTCTGGCCCGACGGCCGCGGGATTTGGGTGAGATCGTAGAAGCGCTCGAAGACGAGGCGCGGTGTGAGCGTTGCCAGCGCGTCCTTCAAGGGGACGAGCGCGCCGGCGCCCGCAGCCTTGAGCGGCGGAGGCGCGTACATCGGGTCGAGCGCGGAGGGCTTGGGCAGATACATGCGCATGGTCAGCGAGAAGGGTCCTTTCGGCGCGGGCAGCCAGTTCGATTCTTTGTCCGCGCCTGGCGATTCAGCCTGAATATAGATTTCCAGCGACCCATCCTCCCCGTACTTCAGGCCGGGAGTGCGGTCGCCGATGGAGTAGCGTTCGATCGGGTTCGCGACGAGCAACTGATCCGGCAGGCTGTACATGGTCAGCGACCAGAACGCGTTGACCGGCGGCAGTTCGTCCTTCTCGAAGCGGAGGGTGTAGTTCGCCGCGCCGTCGAGGGGCTTGCCATCCGCCCCCACCTGCAGCGACGGATAATACGCTTCTTCGAGGTCGTTGCCAAACAGCCCGTAGTAGGCCGCGGCCGCGCGCTCCAGGTACTTGCCCTGCATCTGCTCCCGGTTGCCGAAGATGCGCCGGGTCATCGTCCAGCCGTTCTTCTGCTCGCCGAGGTCAGGGCCATACGACTGGATTTTTGCCAGCGCATCGCTGACCCCCGCGGCGATGGCCTCGCGCAGCGCCGGATCGAGTTGGGCCTCACCGAAAGGCGCGTCAGGCCCGATGCCGAGGGGCGCAAAGGACGCGATCAGGTCGGTTTCGGTGGGGTGGATGGCGACCTGGCCGAGCAGGAAGTTGAAGTAGCGGATGAAGGCGACTGAGGCGGCAGCCTCTGCATCATAGGGAGGCGCGACTAGCGTGGCCGCAGGGGGCGTAGGCTGTTTGAGATACGCGCTCAACGGCTCGACGCGGTACTGTTGTTGCAGCGCCAGCACGTTCGGCAGGTCGGCCTCTCCATCGACCAGCGTACGCGTCAGGCTGTAGGCGAAGTTGCCCTCGGTGCGGAAGACCTGCCCGATGCCCGGCGGCGTCTCGCCCTGCCAGCCCGGCCCGGCTATCAAGTAGGAGCCCGCGTCCGTTCCCGTCGCTCGCGTCCCGATATAGGCGAAGTTGTGCGTATACACGTCAATCAGTTGGAACGAGTAGTAGCGGTCGGGGATCGCGGGCACGCTGATGACCATCGGTTCCGCGCGGAGGTCGAGCCAGACGCTGGAATAGAGGGTGTCGTTGTTCGGGCGGACGACGTCTTTGAACTCTGGCCCTATCAGTCGGGTCGCGTGCGTGATCTCGTTCAGCGGCGCGCGATAGCTCGGCGCTCCCGCAAGGAGCGCCGAGCCGTATATCGTCTTGTAGAACTCGAGCATGGGATAGGCGAAGGTGTAGGCCTGCTCGGCAAGGCCGCGGGCCTGCGCCGCATCGAGCGCGCTGCTCTGCCCGGTGGAAGCGTCGCACTTGCCGTTGTAGTAGTCCCACGCGTCGCATGCCGCGCCGCCGGGCAACTTGCACGTCCCCTGCTCGTCGGCCGCGCCGCTCGGGCCGGTGATCGCGTACTCGCCGCCCGTGATGGCGCAGAAGCGCGCGGCCTCAGTCACGTATCCCGTGACCTTGACCCCGCCGACCGGACATTCCCTGCGCATCAGCGCCCACTCCTCGCACTGGCGGTTGTCCTCGAAGTAGCACACGCCGAACTGCCCGCCGTCGCCGCGGGTCTCGATCTCAAGCCTGCCGCCCTTGTCGATGCAGTTCTGGGACGCGGGGTTAGGGATGGCCGCGCTGCCTGGGGCTGCGGAGGTCGGCTCGGATGTCGCGACGGGCGGGAGCGGGACGCAGGCCGCCAGAACCAGAGCAGCTGCGACGATCAGAGAGAGGATTGTCCAACGACCCTGTTTCATGGGGATGCTCCTTATTGCTCAGAAGGCGAGAGGCAGCCCGCGAAGTAGTCAACGCTTGCCATCAGCGCGGCGACCAACCCGTCGCCGCGGAAGCTGTGCCCGCGGTTCGGCAGCGGGATGAAGTTGAAGGGCTTGTCGGCGGCTTCGAGCGCCTCGATATAGTTGACGCTGTTTTGCAGGTGGACATTGGTGTCGTTCAGGCCGTGGATCAGGAGGGGCGCAGTTCGCAACTGGTCGACGCGCTTGATGAGGTTGGTGGCCGTGTAGCCTTCCGGGTTCGTCTCCGGCGTGCGCATGTAGCGTTCCGTGTAGATCGTGTCGTAGTAGCTCCAGTCGGTGGGGGCCGCGCCGGCCACGCCGCAGCGGAAAACATCGGGCGCAAAGGTGATCGCGTACAGGGTCAAGTAGCCGCCGAACGACTTGCCGTCCGTGCCGATGCGCGCCGCGTCCACATAAGGCAGCGTGCGCAGATACTCGACCCCCGCAAGCTGATCGTCCAGCGCGGCCTTGCCCAGCTCGCCGAAGATGGGCGTCTCAAACGCATGGCCGCGGCCGAAGCTGCCGCGGTTGTCCAGCCGCCAGACGAGATAACCGGCCTGGGTGTAGAGGATGTCGCGCTCAAGGATGTTGAAGATGTTCGTGGCGCCGTAGCGGTTCGAGACCATTTGCAGGCCCGGCCCGCCGTACCAATGGACGACTACGGGGTGTTTCTGCGTGGGGTCGAAGTTCGCTGGCTTGACCAACTGCGCGTGGAGGTCCGCGCCATCGTGCGCCTTGATCGTTACGAACTCGCGGCGCAGCGCGGGGAGCGGGACCGCGGGCGGTCGGGCGGGCACAAGGGTCTGGATCGGACCGCCGCCGGTCGGGATGATGCGTGTGACGGGAGGTGTGTCCACGCTGGAGAACTGCTCGAGCAGGTAACGCCCGTCGGCGGAGACCGCCGCCGCGTGGAAGCCCGGCTCCCGCGTCACCTGCTCCAGCGCGCCGGTATGGAGGTTCACGCGCTCCAGATGGCGCTCCAGCGGCGTGCCGCGCGTGTCGATGAAGTACGCCCACTCGCCCGCCGCGTCGACATGGACCGGCCTTCCCGGTGTCAGAACATTCCACGCGGAGCTGTCGATCATCCAGTCGCCCGCCGTGAGTTGTCGGACTAACAGGCCGTCGCGCTCGTAGAGGTACAGATGCATGAAGCCATCGCGTTCCGAGAGCCACAGGAAGCGGTCGGCGCCGGGCAGGAAGACCGGCACGGCGTAACGCTCCTCGTTGATCCAGTACGGATCGGTTTCTTCGATCAGCGTCTTGACCTGCCCGGTGTTGGGGTTCCAATTATGCAGCCGGAGGAGCGTGTGCTGGCGGTTGACCGTAATGTAGAGCGCCTCGCGGGAGTCGGGCGTCCACGTGAAGAAGGGCAGCACGTACTCCGCGTCATCGGGCAGGGCGATTTGGAGCGGCGCAGCGAGCGCGCCGGGCGTGAGGGCGTGGAGCGAGGCAACCGGGTTAGGCGTGCCCGCCGTCGGGTAGCGGGTATAGCGCACTTGCGCGGGCACAGGCCGGAAATCGGTATCGGGATCGTTCGGCACGGCCGACTCGTCCAGCCGCAGGTACATCAGCCACGCGCCGTCGGGCGACCAGCCGTAGCCCGGCTGCGACGCGCGCGTCGCCAGCTCCTCGTTGTACACCCAGTCCAGCGAGCCGTTGAAGACCGCATCGCCGCCGTCGGTGGTGAGGCGTTGGCGGGCGCCGTCCGCGAGATTCACCAGATACAGGTCGTTGTCCTGCGTGTACGACACGCCGCGCCCGTCCGGCGTCTGCGCAACCGCCGTAACCGTCCCGTCGACCTTCGCCACCGGCTTCAGCGCGCCGCTTTCCGCATCAAGCAGCCAGAGCGCGGTCGCGCCGGTCAGGAGCAGGCTGCCGCTATCGGGCGACCATTGGGCGGACGTGAGGTCGATCGAGTCGGGCGCGGCGCTGGCGGCGAGAAGCGCCCGCTTCTCCGCGGTCGCAGCGTCGTAACGCACCAGCCGGTCGCTGTCGTCGCCGGGTTCGATGAACGCCAGCGTCGCGCCTGTCGGACTCCAGAGGAAATTCGATGGTGCCGCGCCCATCAGCGCGCCCGGAGCGACGAGCGAGCGCGCTGTCCACTGTGGCGCGGCAGGGGGCGGAGGCGCCGCGGGTGGCGGATAACAGGCGGCGACCGAAATCAAGACGAGCATGGCGACGACTGCGACGCGCGCCGGGCGGACAGACGAGAGGCGCATGGGGGACCTCCTGCGGAAACGGCCTGAACGGTGGGCGCGTCAGACAGAGAGACGCGCGCATCCGCCTTTCATTATGGCCTGGGGCGGCCGTTTGGCAATGGTCCGAAAGTACAGGCGAGGAACCGCCGGGGTACACTCGCCAGAAAGCCCACAATCACCTCCCGTCCTGCCCCCGCCACTTGCGAAGGCCCGGGCGCATGACGGAAGAAAGTTACTACGCGTTAGCTTACTGGCCCGTTACTGGGGGAACCAGCCGGCCAGCGTCTTCGAGCAGCGGAAGTGCTGCGCGGGGTTCTGAGAGTTTACGAAGAACACGCGATCCGTATCCGCGGGGGAGCAGTTCACCCACGATTGGATCTGCGGCTCCATCTGAATCGAGCCGAGGTTCGGCGAATTCCACTGCCCGTCGGAGACGAAACAGTTCGACTGGTGGATGCCCTGTTGGCGGCAGGGTGTGAAGTCGCCGAATTGCGTCGTGATGGTGTCCTGCGACGCGGGGAGCGGCGGGTTGTTCTGCACGGGCGGGGTCGGCGGCTGTTGCGCGCCCGCCGGCCACCAGTTGGCGAAGATGTAGGCGGTCAGCGTCCACTCGCGGTAGAGGATCTCGACGCGCTGTGTGCCCTGATTCATCCACAGGCTGAAGTTCTGCGGCTTGCCCGAAAGCCCCCGGCCGCGCGTGTCGAATACGGTCTGGTTGTTGACCAGCATGACGAACTCGTCGTCGGCTACGACCGAGAAGTTATACGCGCCCGCGTAGAAGAACGCGTCCGTGGTGAAGCGCACGGAGAAGTTGTCCACCGGCACCCACGGGCTGGGCGAGCCGAAGCCCCAGTCGAAGGACGCGAAGCTGGCGAACTGCGTGTCGACCGGCGCGCCGGCCCAGTCCGGGTTGTTGAACGAGTCAAGGCGCCAGGTGTTGCCGCTCTGCGCGGTCGCGGGCGCGCCGCTGACCCCCAGGGTCGCGACGGTCGCCATCAGGACCGCAATGAGGATCAACCTGGCAGTGAGCGAGCTTTTCATTGCGTCCCTCCCTTCGGGGCCTCAGCCACCGTGAGCGTGCCCTTGACCGGCTTTTCGGGGCTGATGCGCCCGACATACACGAGGTAGACACCTTCGGCCGGGTTCTCGATGTCGATCGCGGGGTTCGGATCGCCTTCGGTCGCGTCGTCGTTGCACAGCACCGCGCGGTCCTTCATGTCAATCACCATGAGCGTGCTGTCGCCGTCGCCCGCGAATGACACGCGCAGGTTCTCCGTCTGGCCGCTCCACTTGAATGCGAAGAGCGGCAGCCCTGTAACCAGGCCGCCACAGCCCCGCTCTTGCGCTTCCGGCAGCCGGAACAGAGGCAGATTGCCCTCCGCGGTGAGTTCCTTCGTCAGCGGCCCAGCGCCTGGTTGCAGCGCAGGCGCAGACGCTGCCAGCGTCTCCTTGGAGATCTTCGCCATCGGCGCCGCTTGTGGAGCAGCCCCGGCCGCATCCGGCGCCGGCGTGGCGGCGGCGGGCCGCGGCACGACCATTGGGATGCTCGGCCGCTTGATCAGATCACCGACCTTGAACGTGCCCAGGTCGGTCGCAGTGTTGGCGGTGAACACGAGGATGCCGGGGATGAGCTGGTTCTTCGCCGCGCTGCCCACCCACACCTTGTACTCGCCCGCGAGGGGATTGTCGAGCGCGATGAACGGATCAAGCAATTGGGCGCCGGCGTTGTCGTTGCACAGCAGCTTGTTGTCAGGCGTCAGCACGACAAGTGTCGGGTCGCCGTCACTGTAGAAGAACGTGCGCACCTGCGGCGCGCCGCCGCCGTATTTCACCGTGGCGACCGGCTGCCGGTTGATGTAGCCCTTGCAGTCGGGCGACAGCAGGCTGGCATCCACCTCGCCGCCGCCGTTCACGCTGATGAACGTCGGGTCAAGCACGAAACCCGCGGTCAGATCGAGCGTGACCAGCGCGGAGCGCGCCTTACGAGCCACGTCTGCGGCCCGGTTCAGCTTCAGCCCTTCTTCGCCCCAAATGCTCTTGTCATAATCGACGAGGGTCAGGTACGTGTCGTTGCGCTGGAACTTGAGCGTCTGCGGCGTGGCGAGAGTCTTGCCGTCCGCATCAGTCAACGTGACCGTCACCGTGCCGTCCCCGTTGTCGACCCACGTTCCGGTTTCGACGATCGGCGCTTTGTCCTCACCCGCCTCGCGGCGGAACTCGGCCTTGCCGTCACCATTCAGTTGCAGCGCGATGGTCTGCATCGGGCCATCGGCCATCGGCTTGAGGGTCAGGTAGAGGCCCGCAACCTTGCGCGGGGTCAGGTTAACCGGTTCAGATTCCGCAGTGGCCGCGTCAGCAGGCGCAGCCGTGGCGGCAGGCGCGGTCGATGGCGCATCGGTGGCAGCCGGGACGGGCGTGGCGGTCGCCGGAGCCTGCTCAGCCTGGGCGGGCATGGCGATCTCGGTATAACGCACCTGCACCGCGCCCTTCGCATCGCGAAGGATCAGTTCCGAGCCGGTGATCTCAAACGTCGCAGCAGCGGAGAGCGCTTTCAGATAAGCCGTCTCCTGCTGCATGATCTTCTGCTCGCAGGCCATCATCGTGCTGATCGCCTGGCCGATGATGATCTTGTTGCCGTCCTCTTCGAAGGACGCGCTGTAGTTGTTGCAGCCCGCGTTGCCCGCGACCCGGTCCTCTGCGAAGATCGCGGTGACCTTCACGTCCGCCAGCGCGCCCTGCACGCCGCCGCGGCCGTTGTTGTATCCGGTCATTTGCCACGCAGTGCCGTCGAGCGCCGACGCGGCCGCCTGCGCTTCGTCGGCCAGGAAACCGACCTGAGCTGCACCCTTGTCATCGCGCAGCACCATCTCATTGGCCTGAATCGCGAACACGGTGGAGGCTTCGAGCGCCTTCAGGAAAGCCGCTTCCTGCGCCATGATGTCATCGGCGCACGCCTTCATCGTGCTCAACAGGGGGCCGATGTCGATCTTGTCGCCGTCGACCGTGTAGGAGCCGGAATAGGTGTTGCAGCCCGCGTTGCCGGACAGCGTGCCGTCCTCGGCGAAGACCGCAGTCACCTTCACGTCGGCCAGCGCGGATTGGAAGCCGCCCCTGCCGTTGTTGTACGAGCTCATGACCCACGAGCCAACGATGGAGCCCGGCTGCTCGGCGTTGAACACGAGCACCGCGGCGCCCTTCGCATCGAACAGCGTCAACTGCCCGCCGTCGACCGCGTACTGGGCGGTGGCCTGGAGGTTGGTCAGGAAGGCCATCTCCTGCGCCATCACGTCCGGGTCGCACATCATCATGGTCGAGGCGGCCTGGCCGATCTTCAGGTTCTCGCCGTTGACTTCAAACGAAGCAGTATAGTTGTTGCAGCTTGCCGAGCCGGCGACTCTTCCAGCCGCGAACTCAGCGGTTGCGGGCGCGTCCGGGAGCGCGTCCGTCAGCTGGCCGGCCTTGTTCTGGTACGACACCAGGATCCAGCGTGTGCCTTCCAAATCGGAAGGCGTTTGCGCCGTCCGCAACGCCACCGGGGGCGCGGCCGACACCAGAGCGACGGATGCCAGCGCCACCAGCAGGATCGCGAGCGCCGCGATCGGGATGAGCGTTCTCTTCATCGTGGGGTACCCTCCTACGGATACGGGAGGCGATTCCGCGCGGGTCTCTGGCGCGGAAACACGGTCCGAGCGCATGCGCGAATGCGCCGCGGAGTTAAACGAAGCTTCGACAAGCTTACACAGTAGCAAACGCACGCGAATGTAATAGGGATACCTAGAGACACAATAGCGCGCCAACAATGAGTCCGCAACTAGACGATGCGCTAGTCTACGCAAGACGGAGCGCGCCTTAAGAAATGCGGCAATCGTCACTGGACAGCGACGCGCGTTTGCCCTACAATGCGCGTGCTTTGTGACCGCCATTGTCTCGTGGGAGGAATAGCAATGAAGCGCAGCTTCAATACACTCACCCTTGCCCTCATCCCGGTCGCCATCGCCATCAACATCGCCATCGGGCAAATCATCGTACTCCTCAAACTGCCCATCTATCTTGACTCCATCGGCACCGTGCTCGTCGGCCTTCTCGCGGGGCCGGTCGCGGGCCTCATTACAGGCGCCTTATCGAACCTTATCTGGGGGCTATCCGGCCTTAATCCGACCTACACGCCCTTCTTCTATGTAGCGGCGGTAATCGGCCTGCTGGCGGGGTTGTTCGCGCGGCTCGGCTGGGCGCGGCAAATCTGGATGTGGGCCATCGGTGGCCTGGTTACTGGCGTGGTTGCGGCGATCCTCTCCGCGCCGACCTCCGCCATCGTGTTCGGCGGCGTCACCGGCGCGGGCACCGACCTGATCGTTGCGGCGTTGCGCGCGTCGGGTGCGGGTATCATGCAGGCCACGTTCGGCCAGGGCATCGTCTCCGACCCGCTCGACAAGCTGGCCTCGTTCCTCATCGTCTGGCTGATCGTGCGCGCGTTGCCGCTGCGGCTGCGCGTGCGCTTCCCGAATGCGGAGTATTTGCCGAAGTGACAGGTTTTGCCACAGAGGGCGCAGAGGAAACAGAGGGAGTGCGCGAGTTGGAAGCTTGCGTTACTCGCTCTGAGACCTCTGCGCCCTCTGTGGCAAAAAAGGCTTTATGACCAACGCATTTAGCCTCTACACCCCGCGCGCGAGCGCCTTGCATCGGCTGCATCCACTGACGATGCTGGCGCTGGTGGGGTTTTGCCTGGTTGCGGGGCTGGCGTTGCCGGGACCGTGGGGACCGTATGCCGTGTTCCTTCTGGTCATCCTGCCCCTCGCGGCGGCCGGACAGGTGCTGCCTAACCTGCTCACCACTGCGCTCAAGATCGCGCTGCCCTTTGCCATTTCTGTGTTCCTGATCCAGGGCCTCTTCTGGACGAACGGCACGCCTGTCTTGCAGCTCGGGCCGCTGTCGCTCAAGCGCGAGGGGCTGCTCTTCGCCGCGCAGAGCACCGGCCGCGTGCTGGCCGTCATCAGCAGCTTCCTGCTGCTGTCGCTGACCACGCGGCCCGACGCGCTGATGATCGCGCTCGACCAGCGTGGCGCGCCCAAGACGCTCACCTACATCGTGCTTGCGACCATCCAGATTGCGCCGCGCTTCCAGGCGAAGGCGCGCACCATCCTCGACGCGCAGCGAGCGCGCGGGCTGGAGACCGAAGGCAGCTTCGCGCGGCGGATCGCCGCGCTGCTGCCCCTCGTCGTGCCGCTCGTGCTGGGCAGCATCATCGACATTGAGGAGCGCGCGATGGCGCTCGACGCGCGGGCGTTCTCCCGCGCCGGCGCAAAGACCCATCTGCTCACCCTTCCCGATTCGTCCGCGCAGCGCGCCGCGCGCTGGCTGCTGCTGCTCGGCATGGTGGCGGTAGTGGCCGCAGGGATCTGGCTGAGGCGGCTCGCATGAGCGACGCCCCGTCGATTCGCGTTCGCGACTTCACCTACACCTACCCGGCCGCGATGAAACCCGCGCTGGTCGACATCAACCTCGACATCCCCGCGGGGCAGTTCGTCGGCATTATCGGCGCAAACGGCGCGGGCAAGTCGTCCCTGTGCTACGCGCTCTCCGGCTTCATCCCCGACTTCTACCAGGGCGACGTGAAAGGTTCGCTCGACGTGGCCGGCCGCGACCTCTGCAAGACGCCCGTTGCGGAACTGGCCGGCGAGGTGGGGCTGGTCTTCGCGAACCCGTTCAACCAGATCACCGGCGCGCGCTTCACCGTGCGCGAGGAACTGGCGTTCGGGCTGGAGAACCTCGGCTGCCCGCGCGACGAGATGCTCGCGCGGGTGGATGAGGTGTTGCGGCTTACCGGCCTGACCGACCTGGCCGATCGCTCGCCCTATGCGCTCTCCGGCGGGCAGCAGCAGCGCGTGGCAATTGCGTCCGTCATTGTCATGCGGCCCAAAGTGCTCGTGCTGGACGAACCGACCTCGCAGCTTGACCCGGTGGGCGCGCGCGAGGTGTTCGAGACGCTGGATGCGCTGACAGGTGAAGGCGCGACCGTCATCATGGCCGAGCACAAGCTGGAGTGGATCGCCGCGCATGCGGACCGGGTCATTGCGTTGCAGGAGGGGCGCATCGTCGCGGACGGGACGCCGCGCGAGGTGCTCAGCCACGCGTCCGCCGAGCAATATGGACTCACGCCGACGCGCTACACGCTCGCCGCGCGGCTGGCGGTTGCACAGGGGTTGGTGGGGCAGGGCGGCCCGCTGCCCGTGACACTGGACGAGGCGCGCGAGTTCTTCGCCGCAGACCCGACGCGTCGCGTAGACCCGACGGGTTTCGAGAACCCGTCGGGTCTTGGGGCGGCCTCATGAACATCACCGTTACCGACCTCACCTTCACCTACCCGTCCGGCGTTCAGGCGCTGGGCGGCGTTTCGCTGACCATCTCGTCCGGTGAAACGGTTGCCATTGTCGGCGAGAACGGCGCGGGCAAGACGACGCTGGTTAAGCATTTTAACGGCCTGCTCAAACCGACCGGCGGCACGGTGACGGTGGGCGAGTGGGACACGCGCAGCTACACCGTCGCGAAGCTGGCGTCGCGCGTGGGCTACGTCTTCCAGAACCCGGACGACCAGCTTTTCGAGCGCACGGTTATTAAGGAAGCGAGCTTCGGGCCGAAGAACCTGGGGCGCAGCGCGGACGAAGCCGCGGCAGCCGCGCGGGACGCGCTCGCGGCAGTGGGGCTGGAGGGCGAGGCGGACAAGCACCCTTACGACCTGCACCTGTCGCAGCGAAAGCTGCTCGCCCTTGCAGCCGTGCTCGCCATGCGCACGCCCGTCGTGGTGCTCGACGAGCCGACCACCGGGCAGGATGGCCGCGGCATCGCCCGCATCGCGGCTATTGTGGACCGGCTGAAGGCGGAGCGGCGCACGGTGGTCGCCATCACGCACGACATCGACTTTGCGGCGGAGAACTTCGACCGCGTGGTCGTCATGGCGCGCGGCAAGGTCATCGCGGACGGAAGAACGCGCGATGTCCTCTCGCAAACCGATGCGCTCCGCTCCGCCGAAGTCGAGCCGCCGCAACTCGCGCGCCTCGCCCACGCACTGGACCTGCGCGCAACGCCGTTGACGCCGCGCGAGTTCGTCCAGGAGTTCGCGTCGAACAACGACTGATTGTTTAACAGGATTACAGGATTTGCCGGATTGACAGGATTTCCCTTTGCGCTTGATGCTAATCCTGTCAATCCGGCAAGTCCTGTAGTCCTGTGGGATCTTAGTTTCCCTATCAGGAGGCTTCATGCCCGCTCCGCTCATCGTCGTCGCCGACCTTATCGCCGACCTTGCCATGCACATTCCCGCGTTTCCGGTCAACGCGACGGATTTGACGCCGGTGACGTATCTTCAGCTTGGGCCGGGGGGCGCGTCCAACACGGCGATTATGGCCGCGCGGTTGGGGTTGCCCGTGATGTGCATGGGCGAGCTGGGCTACGACGCATTTGGCGAGGCGGTGCTGGAGGGCTTGCAGGGGGAGGGCATCGACTGCGGGCATATCGTGGTCAGCCCTGCGGTGCGGACGCCGGTGGCGGGCGTGATCGTGGACCGCAGCGGCGAACCGGCGTATCTCGGCTACCGCGGCGAATTGCGCATCGGGTCGCTGCCTGAACCGTGGCGCGCAGAGTTGCGCGGCGCGTGCGCGGTGTTCGCGGACGGCTGGGCGGAGAACGAGGGAGTTGGCAACCTGGTGTTGGAAGCGTTTCAGGAGGCTGCGGCAGCGGGCATTCCGAGCTTCTTCGATCCGGGGCCGGGCAACCCGACGCTCAATAACGAGTGGCACAAGGAGGTGGCCCGGCTGGCGCACGTGGTGCTCGCCAACGAGAAGGAAGCCATGCGGCTGACCGGCGCGGCGGATGCGCTGGCCGCGGGGCAGGTGTTGATCGCAAACGGCGCGAAGCTGGCGGTGGTGAAGCGCGACGTGGCGGGGTGCCTGCTGGTGACCGCGGACCAGTTCGAGATTGCCGCGGGGTATCCGGTGCAGGCGGTGGACGCGACGGGCGCGGGGGACAGCCTGGCGGCGGGGATTATCTTCGGCTACCTGAACGGGCTGCCGCTGGCGTCGCTGGGGGTGCTGGCGAACGCGATCGGCGCGGCAAAGGTGCAGAAGCGGGGGACGGGGCTGAATGTGCCGACGCGCGCGGAGGTGGTGGCGGTGCTGGCGCGGTTTGGGGAGGATGTGGGGGTGGTGGAGGGCCGTGGCGCCTGCGGAGCGCGTGCCGCCGCGCCGCGCCGCCGCGTTGATGCAACCGCCGACTAATCATGACGCAGCAGACCGCGCCGTATCCGTCCGTCGTCGAAATCATCGGCGAGACGCCCGTCGTCGAGTTGAGCCGCCTCACGCGCGGGTTGAGCGGCCGCCTGTTCGCCAAGATGGAGCACCTCAATCCCGGCTTCTCGAAAAAGGACCGTATCGCGCGGCAGATCATCGAGGAGGCGGAGGCCGAGGGGCGGCTCAAGCCGGGCGATACGGTGGTCGAGCTGACGAGCGGCAACACGGGCACGGGGCTCGCCATCGTGTGCGGCGTGAAGGGGTACCGGTTCGTTGCGGTCATGTCGCGCGGCAACTCGACAGAGCGCGCGCGGATGATGCGGGCGCTCGGCGCGGAAGTCGCGCTGGTCGATCAGTTGCCAGGGTCGACGCCGGGAAAGGTCTCGGGTGGGGATCTGGCGCTGGTGGAAGAGGCCGCGCAGCGCATCACGCGCGAGCGCAACGCCTTCCGCGCGGACCAGTTCCACCTCGCGGGCAACTTCCGCGCGCACTACCTTCATACCGGGCCGGACTTTTGGGCGCAATCCGGTGGCGGACTGGACGCGTTCTGCGACTTTGCAGGCACCGGCGGCTCGTTCGCCGGTTGCGCAGCAGCCTTCAAGGAGCGTTCGTCCGATGTGCGCTGCTACGTGGTGGAGCCGGAGGGCGCGGCGGCGCTCGCAGGGCAGCCAGTGACGAACCCGGGTCACCGCATCCAGGGCGGCGGTTACGCGATGGCGGACCTGCCCCTGTTGCTCACGCATCTAGTCGACGGCTATTTGCAGGTGACGGACACGGACGCGATGCTCGCTACGCGGCGCCTGGCAGCAGAAGAGGGGCTTTTCGCCGGGTTCTCGTCCGGCGCGAACGTGGCGGCTGCGCTGGCGCTGCTGCGCGGTCCGCACGCGGGGCAGACGGTCGGCATCCTGATCAACGACTCCGGGCTGAAATACCTCAGCACGGATTTGTGGGAATAAACATAGACCCGACGGGTTTCCAAATCCCGTCGGGTCTATGCGCCCATGGCACGTTGCGCGCGGATCACCAACCCCACGCCCAGCGGCTCATATTCCACCTGCGCATCCTCGTCTCGGAAAGGCGTACGCGCGAAGATCTCGCGCCACTCGGCCTCGCCCCGATAGTGCCAGTCCCACGACATCACCCATGCGCGCAGCCGTTGCTCCTCGATCGGCGCGGCGTCAGTCACACTGCCCATCACGAGCGCGCCGCCCTCCCGCAAGAGGCGATAGACGCCTTGCAGGATGCGTACGACGCTTCTCGAATCGAGTTGCTCCAGCAGGCTGACGCAGTAGACGATGCACGCGTCCTCACGCGGGCACGCCGGCCCGTTCAGCCACCGCTCGGGGTCGGCCATTTGAAACACGATGCGCCGTCTGAAAACGGGCTCCAACGTCTGCTCCGCATGGCGCACCGCGGCCGGGCTCGCATCCATGCAGGTGATGCGCAGCCCTTCAACGCGGCGCGGGTCGTCGGCGAGATGAGATAGCTCGCGCCCGCCGAGATAGTGCAGGCTGTAAAGCTGCAAAGGATGGTATCTGGCCGCATGGCGTCGGGCGGTTTCCTCTCGCAGCGCCTTCGCTGTCAATTCAAGCCGGTTGCGGAACGCGCGCCCGATAACGGAGTTGATCGCATAATCGCTTAACAGCATTGGGACCAACTCGCCGGGGGCAGACAAGGCCGAGAGGAGCGTCTCGACCAGTTGATAGTAGGGGAGCCGTTGGCCGGGCGCGCGGACGCCCGTCGTCATGATGGGGTTCGTGGGGAACCACTTACGCCCGGTGCTCACAACCACCTCACGCGCGGCGGCAAGACGTTCGGAGGAAGGCTGCGTCTGCTCGAACCGATGAATCGCCGCGCCGAGCTCGAACATGGCGGCGTACATCTCGCCGCGGTAACGCTCGACAATGGCCGTTGCCGCGCCGGAGGAGGTTGGCCGCGGTTCTCGACTGATGCGCTGCGCCAGATCGCGAATCGGGTTGAGCCTTTCCAGCAGCGCGGAGAGTTCGGGGTCGTTGTTCAGATCAGCGGTCATAACTGCAGGACCGGTATCTCACCTCTGGGAGCAAGGAGCGCAAGCGCGGCTGGCGGGCGGCGCTCGAAATGGATCGCGGAGCAGTCGAACGAAGCGCGTTGCAGAAGATTCAGCCACGCTGCTTCGTCCCAGTAATTCACGCGCGCGCCGAGGAAGCCCAGCGCGAGCGCGTTTTCTCCGCGCGGCACCTCAGGCAGGTAGCCGCTCGTGATGAGCGCGCCGCCGGGTTTGACCATCGCCTGGCAGTTCCGCGCCAGGCCAAGCGCGGCGGATGGCGGCAGCATGTCGAAGAGGCTGAACGTGACGAGCAGGTCGAAAGGCGGTCGCGGCCGGTTGATGTTCTCGCCCACCGTCAACGGGTCGGCCCTGATAAAGCGCGGGCGGAGCGCTAGCTTGCGCTCGATGTTCTGCCGGGTGATGCGGAGCGCCGAGGTGCTGTCGTCGACAAAGGTGAACGCGGTGTGGGTTGAACAAAGCGGGTGCTCGAGCAGCGGCTCCAACTCCAGCAATCCACCGCAGCGTAGATACAGTAACCGCACCTCCCGCTGACCGGCCTCCACGCGGCGGCAGACCTCGGCGCGTAGCAAGTCACCGACGGCGGCGACGCGACCGCGGAACGTGCGGACGAACACGGTCTCCTGGAAGTAGTTTTCAAGCAGCAGGGAGGGCAGGTCGAACCCCGCGCCGCGGCCGGTCAGCAGCACGCGTTGGAGTTCGTGGTCATCTTCGTCGTTGGCGATGGACTGCTGCGCCCGACGAAAGAGGGGAAGATCGCGCGCTTTATCAAGGAGTGGGGCCAGAGGGTTGTCGGGCGAGTTGGGGTCGAGGGCCTGCGGCGCCTGTTCGAGCGCGTCGGCCAGGGTGTCCGCAAAGGCGTCCATAGCAGCGCGAAAGGGGAGGCGGTACGCGGCGAGCAACCGGGGGCCGGCGCCAGGACCAGCTTTCTCGGCCTCAGCCCGCGCTTTGCCGAGCAGCGCAAGAACCGCTGCAACGCGCTTGCTGAGCCTGTCTGGCGGAGACCCTTCGTCGCGTGCTCCGTAGGGGTCGTCACCGTCGGATTCGGTGCTGTCATCGTGTGCGTTCATGGCGGTGTCCGTGTCCCGGTGAGGGGCGGTGGACCACCTCGTCCACCGCCCGCGGTTCGCGTTATCACTCACATGAACGACGTCGACAAGGACTTTGCGGCATAATGCGCAAACTGCTGCGCGTCATTCAATGTTATTGCTTGTTGAGGAAGCGCGGCAAGACCGTGATGTCCTCCGGCAGCATGATCCGGTCGCCGAAACCGAGTGTCTCAAGCGGCTGCGTCTCCCAGGAATCCTTGCCCGCGCGGTAAACGCCGAGCAGCGTGCCGCGCTCGTGGTTCGGCTCCTGCACGTAACCCAGCCCGACCAGTCGACCGTTCGAGTCGATGGAGCAACTCGTTACCTTGCCGACCACGCGGCCCTTGCGGTTGACGATCACGTCGCCCTGCGCCAGCAGCGGCGCGCGCTCCTCGTTCAACTGGAAGCGGACCATGCGCGCCTGGCGTTGCGCCTCGTGGGCAAGGTACGCATCCTTGCCGATGAAGTGCGCCTTGTAGATCTTCACGTAGGGCGCAAAGCCTGCGTCCGCCGGGTTGAGGTTCAGCGGCCCCGCCAGCTCATGGCCGTACAGCGGCAGCCCGGCTTCGATGCGGAGGCTGTCGCGCGACGCAAGGCCGCACGGCTTCAACCCGAACGGCTTGCCGGCTTCAAGCAGCGCCAGCCAGAGGCCGTGCAGGTCGCGCGGGTGCGCGAAGATTTCGAAGGCCATCGGTTCGCCGGTATAGCCCGTGCGCGAGAGCCACAGGTCGTAGCCCATCCATACGCCGTGAACGATCTGATTGCGCTTCATGTCCAGCAGCGTCTGCCGGAAGGGGTCGTCCGCGGGCAGCATGGAAAGCAGGACGTCGCGCGACTTCGGCCCCTGTAGCGCCAACTGTACGCGCTGCTCGTCGCCGCGCGCGGGGTCGCGCAGGTCGAACATCTCCACCTTCTCCGTGCCGAGCGCGCGCACCCAGGGGCGTTTGTCGTTGATGCGCACCGCGTTGTCGCATACGGCCTTGATCCAGGCGTAATCCTTGTCGTTGTTGGACGCGTTCACGACCATCCAGTAGCGCTCGCGCTCCAGTCGGTAGAGCCAGATGTCGTCGATCACGCTGCCATCCGGCGCAAGGAGGAAGCTGTACTGCGAGTCGCCCACGCCGAGCAGTGACACGTCGTTGGTTGCGATCGTGTGCAGGAAGAGGTGCACGTTCTCCCCGCGGAACTCGAACAGGCCCATGTGGCTCACGTCGAACAGGCCGGCATGGTTGCGCACCGCAAGGTGTTCGTCCATCACACCGGAGTACTGCACCGGCATCTCGTAGCCCGCGAACGGCACGATCTTCGCGCCGAGTTTCTTGTGATCGTCGTAGAGCGCGGTGCGCTTGAGGCCGTTGCCTGTCGGCGCGTCCCAATGGAACGGCGGCAGGGGGCAGAGGTCGGGGTTTTCTTCCGGCGTGGGGCAGGGGCAGTGGCGGTGGCCGATCCAGTACGGCTTGTGGTAGGCGAAGCCGACCATGCCGCTCTCGAACCCCTCTTCCTGTGGCGGGCGTTCGGGCCACTCGTCGGCCAGCTTGTGCGCCAGGCGGCGGATCACCACCGGGCCGGGCGTCCGAATGAACTCATCCTCCTGGTCGACGATCACGAACCCATCCGAGAGGCTGCGCAGCCAGTGCGCCGCGCGCGCCTCTTTGCTCTTCGGCACGAGCAGATGCAGACGCGTCGTCTCATCACCCACTCGCTTGAGCACCGCTTCGGTCAGCAGCGTGCCATCCGGGTTGAGGATCCACGTCGGCTGGCTTTCGCCCGGGCCGAGCGCGTACACGTCGTTGGTCATGGATACGTTGCAGAAGCCGCGCGCGTGCGCGCCCTCAATCTCGATGATGTCCCACTCGCCGCCGGGGTCCTTCGTGGCCTTGTACATAAAGTAGTGGTGCGGATAGCCGGAGGGCTTGTAATCCGGGCCGAGGTCGACGCAGCAGGCGAGGTCAACTACATCGCGCTTGGCGTTTTCGAGCACGTCGAACGGGATGCGCGCAGAGTAGACCGGGCCGCGGCGGCCGGCGAACGCGTGCGGCGTGCACCCCTTTAGCACGGATGCGATGATCTCGGCCAGCCGGGTCACTTCCGGCTCCTTGAAGCCGCGCTGCGTGATCCACGGCGTGCCGAGGCGGATGCCGGAGGGCGCGCGGGCGCTCTTGTCGCCGGGGATGGTGTTGCGGTTGCACACCACGCCCGCCAGGTCCAGGATGTTCGCGGCCACGTCGCCCATCAGCGGCGTGCCCTTCTTTTTGTCCGGGCTGACCCCGCTCGCCGCGCGCACGCTCTTCGTGTCGACCAGCAGCAGGTGCGTATCGGTGCCGCCGTAGGGGATGCGCAGGCCGAGGCGCTGAAGCTCCGCAGCGAGGTGCCTGGCGTTGGCGACGACCTGCGCCTGGAGCTGATGGAACTCCTCCGTGGTCGCCAGCTTGAACGCGACGGCCATGCCGGCCATTGCGTTGACATGGGGGCCGCCCTGTTCGCCCGGGAACACGGCCGAGTCGACCTTCGCGGCGAGCGCTTTGTCGGTGGTCAGGATCGTCGCGCCGCGCGGACCGTAGAGCGTCTTGTGCGTGGTGAAGGAGATGACGTGCGCGTGGCCGACGGGGCTGGGCACAACGCCCGCCGCAACCATGCCCGCGATGTGGGAAATGTCGGCCAGCAAGTATGCGCCGACTGAATCCGCAATCTCGCGGAAGCGCGCCCAGTCGGGCATCCAGGGATAGGACGTGTAGCCCGCGATGATCATTTTGGGCTTATGCTCGCGCGCCAGCCGCGCGATTTCGTCGTAATTGAGCCGCTCGGTCTGGCTGTCGATGCCGTAGGAGACGATCTTGAACAGCTTGCCGGAGCGGTTGGCCGGGCTGCCGTGGGTGAGGTGGCCGCCGTGGAGCAGGTCCATGCCCATGACGGTCGCGCCCACGGGGACGAGCGCGGCGTAGATCGCGCTGTTGGCCGGTGAGCCGGAGAGGGGCTGCACGTTCGCCCAGATGTCCTTTGGCGCGACGCCGTTGGCCGCGAACGCCTCAGCCGCGCGCTGTCGGGCGAGCGCCTCGACCACGTCCGCGTACTCAACGCCCTTGTAATACCGGTCGTCGCCAAAGCGGCGATAGCGCGCAAGTTGCACTTCATAGTCAAGGATTTCGCTTTGCGAAAGGCCGTGTGTGTCCGGGTTGGGGTAGCCCTCGGCGTAGATGTTTTGAAAGACGGAGCCGAGCGCCTCGCGCACCGCTTCGGGCGCCTGGCTCTCGGATGGAATCATGATGATTTTCCGGGCCTGGCGTTCAGCCTCGTAGCCGATCAAGTCGTAGACGTCGGGGTCCAGAGTCTTCAGCGCAGTCGTGAAGAAGTCGAGCATACATCGCTCCTTGTGGTGATGGCGCGTGTATTGTAACACAAAGGAGTTACGGTGGATATTGCGGGACGAGACCCGACGGGTTTCGGAAGACCCGTCGGGTCTGGAGTCAGTTCGCGCAGCACTCGGAGCAGCGTCCCGTCAGGGTCACATGGTCAACTGCCAGCGCGAAGCCGTGCGCCTGTCGCAGCGCGCGCGCCAGCTCGCGCAACGGCTGCGGGTCCACTTCCGTCACCCCGCCGCACTCGCTGCACACCAGGTGCGCGTGCTCGTCGTGGCTGTGTTTGAGCGCGTAGCGCCGCTGCCCGTCCGCGCCGTCCACCACGGCCAGCATCTTCATCTCCTGCAACAGTTCCAGCGTGCGGTAAACCGTCGAAATATCGATCGCGCTGCTGACTTTTTGCGCGCGGCGGTAGATTTCCTCCGCGGTCGCGTGGTCCTCGAAGTCATGCAGCGCGGTCAGGATGATCTCGCGCTGCGGCGTGACGCGCATGCCTTGTTCACGGAGCGCCTTGAACAACTGTTCCTGGCAGGACATCAATACACCTCGAGCCCGTGCGCGGACAGAAGCGCCTCGTCGGCCAAAATCTCGGCCGAACGCCCGTCGGCCACCACCTGGCCGCCGTCCATGATGATCGACCTGTCGAACAACTCCATCACCATGCGAATATCGTGCGTGGCGACGAGCATCGTTTGCGGCAGCTCGCGAATCAGGTTGATCAGCCCACGGCGAGCGCGGGGGTCGAGCCCCGCGGTCGGTTCGTCGAGCACAAGGATTTCCGGCCGCATGGAGAGCACGGTCGCGATGGCGATGCGCTTCTTCTCGCCCGTGCTCAGGTGATGCGAGACGCGGTTCTTGTAGTCGCTCATCCGCACCGCGGCCAGCGCCTCATCCACCCTCGCGCGCACATCTGCCTCTTTCAACCCTTGGTAGATCGGCCCGAACGCCAC
>CAZPTI010000037.1:0-27636 GCA_964588925.1 uncultured Anaerolineales bacterium
GAAATGGTACGTATTCGTCTGCGCCGCCAGGGCGCCAAGAAGCAGCCGAGCTACCGCGTGGTCGTGGCCGATCAGCATTCCCCGCGCGATGGCCGCATCCTCGAGAACATCGGCTTCTACAACCCGACCACCGATCCCGAGACCGTGAGCATCGATGCCGAGCGCGCAAGCTACTGGCTCAGCGTCGGCGCCCAGCCCAGCGAATCGGTCGCGCGCCTGCTGAAGAAGCAGGGACTGCTTACCCCCGCGACGGGCAATGCAGCGCAGGCGGCGGCCTAACCCGTCAGCCGACTGCTTCCGTAGAGGAGGCTGACAGGTGAAAGAAAAGGAACTCATCGAATACATCGCCAGGCAACTGGTCGATAAGCCTGACAAGGTGTACGTCAAGGAGACCCGTGGCGCCAGCGTGACCGTGCTCGAACTGCACGTGGACCGCGAGGACATGGGTCGGGTGATCGGCAAGGACGGCCGGGTCGCCAACGCGTTGCGCATCCTCCTGCGCGTCATGGCGCAGGATCGCCGCGTGGTGCTCGAAATCGTCTAAGCTGCCCAGACTGGTTGACAGTCAACCGGGCGGAGGCGCGGCAGAAGTCTGGCCGTGGCTCCGCCCGTTGCTTAACTCGATGCTACGTTACACGAAGGATCAAGCATGGCAAAGGAAAAGAAGAGCTATCTCGCAATCGGCAAGATCGTCGCGCCGCACGGCATTCGCGGCGAGGTGAAGGTCGAGCCGATGACCGACTTCGCGGAGCGGTTCGCGGCCGGCGGACAGGCGTTTATCGGCCCGCAGACCGGCGTCACCGAGGCCGCGCCCGTCACCATCGCGGCCGCGCGTCCGCACCAGGGGCGTTGGCTCGTCTTGTTCAGTCACATCAAGGACCGCAACGCGGCCGAGACCCTGCGCGACCAGTATCTGCTCATCCCCGAAGAGAGCGCCATGCCCCTCGGCGAGCACGAAAACTACGCGCACGACCTGATCGGGTTAGATGTGGTTACGTCCGACGGGCAGTCGCTCGGCAAGCTGGTCGAGATCCTCTTCACGCCCGCCAACGACGTGTACATCACGCGCGGGGACCGCGGCGAGACGCTCATCCCGGCCACGCGCGAAGTCATCCTCAGCGTGGACCTGCCCGCGAAACGCATGACGGTCGCGCTGCCCGAAGGGCTCCTGGCGCCGGAGAGCGACGAGGACGAGAGCGAACCAGCGCAGAGCAATTGACAAACGCCGCGCTCTCGGTATATGCTCTCGACCGGCAACCCCCGACAGGGTTCATGGCGCCGGGAGTATGGGAGGAGCCTGGGAAAGGGCGCCCTGTCGGCGAAGCAACGTCGCGGGAAGGTTTTCGTTGGACTCCCTGGCATATTGGATCGGCTTTAACAAAGCGCGCGGGATCGGCCCGGCCCGGCTGCGCGCGCTACTCGACACGTTCGGCGACGTCGCCGCGGCCTGGCATGCGCCCGCCGATGCGCTGCGCGAGGTCGGGCTGGATCGCCGCTCGGTTCAAAACCTGGTCGAGTTGCGTGGGCGGCTCGACCTGGAGGCCGAGCTCGCGCGGGTCCGTAAGGCAGGTGTGACCGTCCTCACGTGGGATGATCCCCGCTACCCGATGCGACTGAAGGCGATCAACGATCCCCCACCGGTGCTCTATCTGCGTGGGGAGTTGCGACCGGAGGACGACTTCGGCGTCGCAGTGGTGGGGACGCGCGGCCTGTCGAATTACGGACGCGAAGCGGCGCGTTCAATCGCTTCCGGCCTGGCTGAGGCGGGCGTGACGATCATCAGCGGGCTGGCGCGCGGGATCGACGCCGTGGCGCACCGCGCGGCACTGGACGCGGGCGGCCGAACGCTCGGCGTGCTCGGCTGCGGGGTGGACGTCATCTACCCCTGGGAGAACCGCCATATCGCCACGGACCTGATGCAGTGCGGCGCGCTGATCAGTGAGTATCCGCTCGGCACGCAGCCGGAAGCGACCAACTTCCCGCCGCGCAACCGCATCGTCAGCGGACTGAGCCGCGGGGTGGTGGTGATCGAGGCGGGCGAGCAGAGCGGTGCGCTGATTACGGCGCGCTTTGCTGCAGAGCAGGGCCGCGATGTGTTCGCGGTCCCCGGCAGCATTTTCGCTCGCAACAGCGCGGGCGCGCACCGGCTCATCCGCGACGGCGCAGTGCCGGTCACGTGCGCAAACGACATCCTCGAAGCGCTCAACCTGGAGCGCGTGGAGGAGCACGCGCAGGCGCGCCTGGCCTTCCCGGCCGACCCGGTCGAAGCGAAGCTGCTGGAACACCTGGCGGACGATCCCGTCCATGTCGATGAGTTGTCCCGCGCGACGGGCCTGCCCATCGCCACTGTTACGGCCACGCTGGCCCTGATGGAGCTAAAAGGCATGGCCCGCGGCGCAGGCGGCATGACGTACACGCGGGGAAGATAACATTAGCCGCAGAGGGCGCTGAGAGCTTGTTTCGCAGGTAGGATCGCTCTGCGAACCTCGGTGATCTCGGCGTCCTCTGTGGCAAAACAGGAGAAGAATCGACGATGTTGCACGCGGTGATTATTGCGGGCGGCCAGGGCACGCGGTTGTGGCCTCTGAGCCGGCGGAGCCAGCCCAAGCAGGCGCTCAAGCTGATCGGCGACCGGACCATGTTCCAGCACTCCGTCGACCGCCTTGCGCCCCTGTTCCCGCCTGAGCGGATTTACGTCGGCACGAATGCGGCGCTGGCCGAGCTGCTCCGGCCGCAGGCGCCCCACGTGCCGCCGGAAAACTTCATCGTCGAGCCGTCGGGCCGCGATTCCGGCCCCGCGGCCGGGCTGGCCGCGGTCCACCTGCTCCACCGCGACCCGGACGCGGTGATGGTGATGGTCACAGCGGATCACTATATTGTCGACGTGGCGCAATTCCGCGCCGCGCTGGCCGCCGCCGCAGAGGTCGCGAACGAGGGCGCGATCGTTACGCTCGGCATCAAGCCCGCGTTCGGCGACACGCGCTTTGGCTACATCGAGCTTGGCCCTGCGCAGGAGATCGTCGAGGGCTTCCGCGTGTACGAGTCCGCCGGATTCCGCGAGAAGCCGGATCAGAAGACGGCCAACGCGTTCTA
The DNA here is from genome assembly GCA_964588925.1 of uncultured Anaerolineales bacterium. Lineage (GTDB taxonomy): Bacteria > Chloroflexota > Anaerolineae > CG2-30-64-16 > CG2-30-64-16 > JALOOB01. The sequence goes on from CAZPTI010000037.1 coordinate 3,094, forward strand.
CGAGGGCGGCCGCCATGTCTGGAACAGCGGCATGTTTATCTGGCGCGCGGATCGACTGCTGGCGGAGTTCCAGCGGCAGTTGCCGGAATCGTACGAGGCGTTGATGAAGATCAAGGATGCGCTCGGCACGCCCCAGGCCCAGCAGGTGCTCGAAGCGGAATGGCCCAACGTCCGCCGCGTATCGGTCGACTACGGGATTATGGAGCGCGCGTCAAACGTCTCCGTCATCCCGGTCGAGATCGGCTGGAGCGACATCGGAAGCTGGGGCGCGCTGCTGGACGTGCTGCCCGCGGACGAAAGCGGCAATGTGGCAAGCGGGCGCCTGCTGGCGAAGGATGCGCGCAACTGCTACGCGCGGAGCGACCGCACTGTCGCGCTCATCGGCGTCGAGGACCTCGTCATCGTCGACACGCCCGACGTGTTGCTGGTCTGCCCGCGTTCCCGCGCCGAAGAAGTGCGCGACCTGGTGCGCCAGCTTGAAGCGGCGGGAGACACCAGCCACTTATAACGACCGACGGGCATTCGCCCGTTCCTGCTCAACCATCGAATTTGTACTGTGACAAGGCATGACTGACACCCAACTGACTGCATACTGCTTCGGCTGTAAGGCAACGCGTCCCATCGCTAACCCCCAGCCGGTGTTCCTGGCAAACGGCCGGCCCGCCACCCGCGGCGCCTGCCCGGAGTGCGGCGCGGCGTTGACGCGCCTGGGCGCCAGCGAGGCGCACGCCGGGCTGCCGAAGCCCGAACCCGCGCCGACGAGCGAATCCCCCAAACCGAAGAAAACGACGGCAAAAAGCGCCGCCGCGAAGAAGGACGCGCCCGCGACCAAAGGCGGTAAGGCGAACGCAAAGGACGCCAAAGCGCCCGCGAAGGAAACCAAGGCCGCAGCGTCGACCTCCCGCGGTGGGCGTCGCTCGCATGGCGGCCCGCTCCACGGCAGCAAACTGGTCATCGTGGAGTCGCCTGCGAAGGCGCGCACAGTAGGCCGCTTCCTCGGCCGCGACTATGACGTGCGCGCGTCCATCGGCCACGTCCGCGACCTGCTCCGCTCGCAGCTTTCCGTCGACATCGAGGGCGGCTTCATCCCGAAGTACCGCGTGCCCGACGACAAAAAGGACGTGGTCAAGGACTTGAAGGCGGCAGCGGCCGAGGCGCGCGAAGTCTATCTTGCGACCGACCCTGACCGCGAGGGCGAGGCCATCGCGTGGCATCTGCTGGAGGCCGCCCAAATCCCGCAGGAGCGCGTCAAGCGCGTGGTGTTCCACGAGATCACGAAGAACGCGATTGCCGATGCGTTCAGCCACAGCCGCGACATTGACATGGAACTGGTCGACGCGCAGCAGGCGCGGCGCATCCTCGACCGGCTCGTCGGCTACCAGATCAGCCCGCTGCTGTGGGACCGCGTCAAGAGCCGCCTGTCCGCCGGCCGCGTGCAGTCGGTCGCGCTGCGCCGCATGGTCGAGCGCGAGCGCGAGATTCAGGCATTCGTGCCGGTGGAGTACTGGTCGATCGATGCGGAGCTGGCGCAGCAGGCAAGCCGCGGCCAGACCCCGCGGCCGAGCTTCCTCGCGCGGCTGGTCCGCATCCGCGGGGAAGAGGCCGACCTCAAGAACGAAGCCGACTCGCGCGCGGTCGTGGCCGACCTGGAGAACGCGGAATACAACGTGGCAAATGTCCGCCGCGGCGAGCGCAAGCGCCGGCCCAATCCGCCGTTCACCACGAGCACACTGCAACAGGACGCGTCCAACCGGCTCGGCATGGCCGCCAGCCGCACCATGCGCATCGCGCAGGATTTGTACGAGGGCATCGACATCGGCGAGGGCGGCGCGGTCGGCCTCATCACCTACATGCGCACCGACAGCGTGAACGTCTCGACGGAGGCGCAGGCCGAGGCAAAGGCGCTCATCACCGAGCAGTTCGGCCCGGAGTATGTCCCCGCGGAGCCGAACGTCTTCAAGTCGCGCGCGAAGAACGCGCAGGAAGCGCACGAGGCCATCCGGCCCACGTCGGTGCGGCGCAATCCGGCCGCCCTGCGCGACAAGCTCAGCCCGGAGCAGTTGCGGCTGTACGAGTTGATCTGGCGGCGTTTCGTGGCGAGCCAGATGGCCGCGGCGATCTACGACACGCTCACGGTCGACGTCGAAGCGGGCAAGCGGGGCGGGGAGAAGCCGTATCTGTTCCGCGCGAGCGGCTCCACCGTGCGCTTCCCCGGCTTCCTCGCCGTCTACAGCGGCGGCGCGTCTGGCCCGCAGGAGAACGGCCAGGGCGAGAAGGACGCCGCGGGCGAGAACGGGCGCAACGGAGCTGACCGAGCGAAGGCCCAGAACGGCGACGGGGGCGACGGCGACGGGCAAACCGACGTATCCCAGCAGCCGAACATCCCGCCGGGCCTCACCGTCGGCGAAATCCTCGACCTGCTGCGCCTGCTGCCCGAACAGCACTTCACCCAGCCGCCCCCGCGCTACACCGAGGCGTCGCTGGTCAGGGCGCTGGAGGAGTACGGCATCGGCCGGCCGAGCACCTACGCGGCGATCATCTCCACGATCCTCGACCGCGCCTACGTGGAGCGGTCTGAGAAGAAGCTGATCCCCACCGAGCTTGGCTTCACGGTGAACGACCTGCTCGTCAAGTACTTCGACAACGTGTTCAACGTGAGCTTCACCGCGGAGATGGAAGAGGACCTCGACCGCATCTCGCGCGGGGAAACTGCCATGCAGCCGGTGCTGCGCGACTTCTACAAGACGTTCGAGCCGCAATTGAAGACCGCCGAGCAGTCGATGGAGAAGGTGTCGCTCGAACCGGAGAAGACGGGCGAGCTCTGCCCCGAGGACGGCGGCGAGCTTATCATAAAACAGGGCCGCTTCGGTCGGTTCGTCGGTTGCAGCAACTACCCGACATGCCGCTTCACGAAGCCGCTTGTGGCAAAACTTGGCGTCGCATGCCCCAAGGACAAGGGCGAAATCGTCGAGCGCCGCACACGGCAGGGGCGCACCTTCTACGGCTGCGCCAACTACCCGGCGTGCGACTGGACCTCGTGGAAGAAGCCGCTCCCGCAGCCGTGCCCGAACTGCGAAGGGTTGATGGTGCTCGCCGCGAAGGACACCGCGGAGTGCACCGTATGCGGGGCCAGAGTGAAGCTGGCGCAAGGATGACGCAGGGCGCTAAAGCGCGCGCTACGAACCGTTCGTAGTAGGCGCTTCAGCGCCCGTCTCACCGGCGGAGGGTCGCGTGCAGGAACAACTCGACGCCTACATCAAGCATCTCGTCGCGGAGCGCAACGCGTCCCCGCGGACGGTGAGCAACTACCGGCGCGAGATCCTGCAATTCAAGGAATACGCCGAGTCGCAGGGCGTGGCGGAGTGGGCTGCGCTGACGCCCGCGCTGCTGCGGCAGTGGCTGGCGGAGTTGCATAAGGCGGGTTACGCCAGGGCCAGCGTCTCCCGGCGCATTTCCGAGCTACGTTCCTTCTACGCGTTCATGCGCGTGCGCGGCATGGTCGACACGAATCCGGTGCAGGCGATCCTCTCCCCGCGGCTGCCGCTGCGTCTGCCGCGTCCGCTCACGCGGGAAGAGGTCGATAAGCTGCTCGCTGCGCCCCCGCCCGACACGCCGCAAGGGCAGCGCGACGCGGCCATGCTGGAGCTGCTCTACAGCGCGGGCTTGCGGGTGAGCGAGCTGCTGGCGCTGGACGCCGCCGATGTGAGCCTCGGCGAGGCGCAGGTGCGCGTGACCGGCAAGGGCGCAAAGGAGCGCGTGACGCTCATCGGCCGGCCCGCGGTGGCCGCGCTGCGGCGTTATATCGAAGATGGCCGCCCCAGGCTGCTGGCGGAGGCGGAGAAATCCGGCGGGAAGGCCACGGCGGAAGGCAAGTGGTTGTCCAAACGCCCGGCTGCGCTCTTCCTCAACCGCTTCGGCCAGCGGCTCTCGGTGAGCATGTTCACGCGTACGCTGTCGGGCTACGCAAAGGCCGCGGGCATCGACCACCAGGTCACGCCCCACATGCTGCGCCACAGCTTCGCGACGCACCTGCTGGACGGCGGCGCAGACCTCCGCACCGTGCAGGAGTTGATGGGGCATGAATCCGCCGGAACCACGCAGATTTACACGCAAGTGAGCCAGAAGCAACTGAAAGACACCGTCCTCAAGGCCCACCCGCGCGCGCGGAAGGGCCAGTAGCGAAAGGGATCACCCATGTCAACCGTCTCGCCGTCGAGCATCCCCGCCCGCCTTAGCCGCCTGCGCGCCGCGTTACCTGAGACCGGCGCGGACGCCATCCTCATCTCCCATCCCGAAAACCGCGCCTATCTGAGCGGCTTCACCGGCTCCGCCGGGACGCTGCTCATCACCGCCGACCGCGCGGTCATCGCCACCGACTTCCGCTACTGGGATCAGGTTGCGCTCGAAGCGCCGCATTACGAGCTCGCGCAACTCAAGACCACGCTGAACGACCTGCTGCCGTCCATGCTGGACGGGGTCAAGCGGCTGGCGTTCGAGGCGGATCACGCCGCGTGGTCGACGGTGGAGGGGTGGAAGGAAGCCGCGCCCGGCGTGGAGTGGCTGCCGACGAAGGGCGTCACGCACAACCTGCGCGCGATCAAGGACGAGGCCGAAATCGCCATCCTGCGCCGCGCGGTGCTGCTGGCCGACGCCGCGCTCGCCCACGGCCTGAGCGAGGCGCGCCCCGGCATGACCGAAGTGGAGCTGGCCTGGATCATCGAGAGCTACATGCGCACGCACGGCGCGCAGGGCGTCGCGTTTGACCTGCACGTCGCCAGCGGCCCGAACGGCGCGCGTCCGCACGCGCACACGTCGGACAAGAAGCTGCTGCCCGGCGAACCGATTGTCATCGACATGGGCGCGAAGGTCGACGGCTACCGCTCGGATCTGACTCGCACCGTCTGCCTGGGTGAGCCGGCGGACGGCGACAAGTTCTGGACGGTGTATAACACCGTGCTCGGTGCGCAGACTGCGGCCATTGCGGCCATCCGCCCCGGCCTGACCGGCAAGGAGGCGGACGCGGTGGCGCGCGACTTCATCACGGAGGCGGGTTTCGGCGAGGCGTTCGGCCACCCGCTGGGTCACGGCGTCGGGCTGGAGATCCACGAGCAGCCGTTAATGGGCCGCCTGTACACGTCCACACTCCAGGAAAACATGGTTGTGACCGTCGAGCCGGGCATTTACCTGCCCGAATGGGGCGGGGTGCGCATCGAAGATATTGTTTTGCTCACTCCAAATGGGTGCGAGGTGTTGACGACTGCACCAAAATATCCTATTATCTAAGTGTTATTGCGTCATCGTATCGCGGCGGCCCCCTTGAGGAGGGTGACATGAACCAAGACACGCGCCCCTGGTATTTCTGGCCCGTTATCGCGTTTCTCGTGGGCCTGCTGCTTGGCTGGCTGGTGATCGGCTGGCTTGTCTGGCCGGTGCAGTGGACCAATGCCCAGCTTGTCGACCTGCGCCCTGACCTGCGCTACGAGTATGTCTCGATGGTGGCCGACTCCTATGCGCAAACGCGCAATCTGGAACAGGCGAGGTCCCGGCTGTCCGGCTGGGATCAAACCGCGCTGACGAAGGACCTCACCGAAGCGCAGAGTGTGCTGGTGGCGCGCAACAACATCGCCTCCGCGCAGAATCTCCAGGAGCTTGCGGTCGCGCTCGGCGCAAACGTGCCCCCGGCCGCGGGAGGGCAGGCGCAGCAGGGTCAGGCCCCCCAGCAGCAACCCACGGCCGCAACCGCAGAGCAGGGCGGCAACGCGGTCAGCAACCTCCGGCAGATTTGCACCGCGGCCATCTTCATCTTGCTGGCGCTCGGCGCGCTGGCCGCGCTGGTGTTCCTCTTCCGCCGGTGGCGCGCAACCGCCAGCGGCGCAGGTCCGAGCTCCGGCGAGACGTACGAAGACCTCGACACACTGGCCGCAGCCGAAGAGGAAAAGAGCCGTTGGCCCGCTCGCGAGTCGTACGTGGAAGAAGAGCGACCGGCGCGCGGCGGTTTCGCTTCACCGCCTGTGCGCCCCTACATGCCGGACGTTGACGACCAGGTGACGCCGGACGCGCGAACCATTGAACCGCCGGTGGTTCCCTTGCGACCCGTCGGTCAGACGCCGGTCGAGATACCTCGCAATGAGACCCCGCCGCCGAAAACAGTCCCTTCGCCCGCTTCCGCTGGCAGCCTGAAAAAGCTTGGGGAGAACACGGCGGTGTACCAGATGGGCGAGCCGGATTACGACGAGGCGTTCGACATCACCGACCCGGCGGACGGGTTCATGGGGCAGTTCGGCCTGCAACTGATCGAACCGTTTGGCCGCGAGCGGGACCAGGCGGTTGCGCTCCAGGTGTGGCTGTGGGATTCCAGCGACCCGGACACGCAGGCGATGGTGCTGATGAGCGAGGGCGCGTACCGCGATACGGCGCTCAGATCGCAGCACGCGGGCGAGCATCAAGCCATCTCCGTCCGCCCCGGCGTCGAGTTTGAGCTGGCGAGCCACGACCTCCTGCTGAAGGGCCGCGTGGAGAAGGTGACGTACGCGGAGGCCGAGCCGCCGCGCGGCATTTTCGCCGATTTGCACGTGAAGATGACGGTGTACCGGCGGGTGTAGGGCTTCTTGCCATAGAGGGCGCAGAGCATCCTGAGCGTAGTCGAAGGACTCTGCGCCCTCTGTGTCCTCTGTGGCAAACGACGCAAGTTTAGCAACTGGCGCGACCGGCTATACGCGCGCCTCTGGATCAAACAGCCGCTTGTATTCCTCGATCGCGTACCGGTCAGTGAACCCCGCAATGTAATCGCAGAGCGCGCGCTGCGGCCCCTCCAGGCTCTCCGCCATGCGCGCCTGTATCTCGCGCGGCAACATGCGCGGGTCGGCGAGGAAGGCATTGAACAGGGCGGTCAGCACCTGGTTCGCCTTGTATGACATCCGCATCACGCGCGGGTGACGATAGAAATGCTTCATCAGGAACGCCTTGAGCTCGCGGTTCAACTCGCGCAGCTCGTCCGAGAAGCACGCGATGTTCTCCACGGCCCCACGCACGTCGTCCACTGACTTAATGTCGCGCTCGGCCAAAGCCCCTGCCGTGGCGTTGATCGCATCGGAAATCTCGATGCCGATCAGCCGGCGGATGACGCGCGCGCGCAGCTTGTCGTCCAGCCGGTGGCCGTCCCGCTCGCCCAGCGCGGCCATCGCCGACTGCCAGATGCTGAGCTCGCGCACCTCCAGGAAGTCGAGCACACCGCTGCGCAGACCGTCTTCCAGGTCCGCGGTGTTGTACGCGATTTCGTCGGCCAGGTTCGCGATCTGGCACTCCAGCGTGCCCGCCAGCTCCGGCTCGTAACCTATCGCATCGATTACGTCGTAGTCCGTGTCGTGCTTGACCAGCCCCTCGCGCACCTCGTACGTCAGGTTCAGGCCGGGAAAGTCCTCGTACCGATCTTCGAGCGCGGTCACGATGCGCATGGTCTGCCGCTGATGGTCGAACCCACCCCATTCGGCCATCAAGTGGTTGAGCGTGACTTCCCCCGTGTGCCCGAACGCCGGGTGGCCGAGGTCGTGCGCAAGGCAGATAGCCTCCGTCAGGTCCTCGTTAGCGCCCAGCGCGCGCGCCATGCTGCGGCCGATCTGCGCGACTTCGATGGTGTGCGTCAGGCGGTTGCGGTAGTGGTCGCCCTCGTGGTAGACGAAAACCTGCGTCTTGTAGTCGAGGCGGCGGAACGCGGTGGTGTGGATAACGCGGTCGCGGTCGCGCTGGAACGCGGTGCGGTAGGGGTGCTCTTCTTCAGGGTAGACGCGACCGCGTGTTGCGCCGCTGCAAACGGCATACGGCGCCAGCGTGGCGCACTCGCGGCCTTCGATCTCCTCCCGGCTCAGGAACATCTTTGCCTCCGGTGAGCGGACATCTTACTTATTGCTCAGCCACTCCCATTGCGTCTCAAGGCTGCCAACGCGCGAGAGGTCGATCTCCTCGCACGCTTCGCCGCCGGACTGCGCCTGCATCGCGGCAATCAGCCGATCCAGGTCGGCCGGCGCGAGGTCAGGGACGCGCGCCAGCGCCGAGCGCACCACCCGCGGGCCGCTCTCTTCGCCGTCGTCCATCGCATTAGGCGGATTATGCGCGGCGAACGTGACCATCGCCAGCCGCCCGTCCGCCTTGCGCTTCGTGTAGATCCGGTGGCGCAACTCCGTGGCGTGGTCGGGCGCGCGGAAGCAGTACAGCTTCCACAGCCGCTCGCCGGGGCCAAGTTCGAGGAGGTCTTCCTCGCGCAGGTCATTGATGATTTCGTCCGCGCCGGGGCACGCGCAAGGTTCGCCGTTTGGCATTCCTGTCTCCACAACAAGTTGAGTTGTCCGGCTGAGTGTACCCGCGCGGCGTGAGGGCTGTCAAGGGTTTTTTGCGCCTTGACCCCGCGCAGGCGCGCCGCTATACTGGAGCAGCCATGCGCGCCTTCTCCTTGCGTACGCTACGCGCTCAGACAGGCCTGATCTTCTTCGCCGGTTTGCTTTCCCTCGTCGTTGTGACGTTCGTCGTCAGCCTTGTCATCGGCGAAAGCATCCGGGAGGACAGCGCGCGGCTGGCGCAACTCGCGGCTGGCGCGCCCGCGGCAGAGGGGGAGTCGGTTGCCGACATCGCCGCGCGCCGCGACGGCAACCTCGGCATGATCCGCGGCCTGTACGCGGCGCTGTTTCTCGCCTCGCTCGTCTTCCTGCTTATTGGCCTGTGGCTGATCCAGCAAATCATCGTCGCGCCCGTCGAGGCGCTTGACCAGATCGCGCGGCGCATCGCGTCCGGCGACCTTGAGACCCCCGCGCAGTTGGGCGGCAGCGGCGAGTTTCAGGAGTTGGCGCGCAGCTTCGAGGCCATGCGGCTCGAGCTCCGCGAAGCCGCGGCGCGGCAGACGCGCTTCGCGGAGGAGCTGGAGCTGCGCGTGCAGGAGCGCACGCAGCAGTTGGCTGAGGCCACGGAAGAAGCGCGGTCGCAGGCCGAGCGCGTGTCCGCCCTGCAGGAGCGCGAGCGCATCGGGATGGAGCTGCACGATGGCCTGCTCCAGACGCTCGGCTATCTCTATCTCAAAACCGATCAGGCCGAGGCCGCGGCGGCATCCGCAGGCTTCCGGGAGTTGGCGCACGAGCTGAGTATGCACCGCGACCTGCTGGAACAAGCCTCGCAGGATGTTCGGCAGTTCATCGCGGACCTGCGCGAGCTCCCCCCAAAGTCGGTCTCGCTCGGTGATGCGTTAGCGCGAATGGTTGAAGAGCTGCGCCGCGCGCCCGGCCCCGGACAGCTCCCGCGCGTCGCGCTGCAACCGGCTTATCCGCCCCTGTTCCTCCCGGCGGATCACGTCGCGCACCTTGTCCGCATCGCGCGCGAGGCGCTGATCAACGCGGGACAGCACGGGGGCGCGTCGCTCGTGCGCATCTGCTGCGAGCTGCGGGACGGCCATGCGGAGATGCTGATCGAGGACAACGGGAGCGGTTTTGCGGTGGACGGGCCGCGCGCCGAGGATCGGCCGCACTTCGGGTTGACCGTGATGCAGGCGCGGGCCGCGCGGATCGGCGGCAATCTAACGGTGAGGTCGATTCGGGGCGCGGGCACCGCGGTGCTCGTGCGCTGGCCGATGCGCGCCGTCAGCGAGAGCGGAGTGAGCCAATGAGCGAGTTGCGCGTCCTCGTGGTCGACGACCACGCGCTGTTCCGCGAAGGGATTGTCGGCATCCTGAACGCGCAGCCGGACATCCGCGTCGTCGGGCAGGCGAGCGACGGGCTGGAGGCGCTCGTCATGGCGCGTGACCTGCGCCCGCACATCGTGCTGATGGACGTGACCATGCCCGGCACAGACGGCATCGAAGCGACGCGCGGGCTGAAGCAGGAGTTCCCCGACATGCGCGTGATCATGCTGACCGTGCGCGAGGAGAGCGACCTGCTGTTTGAGGCGATCAAGGCGGGCGCGGACGGCTACCTGCTCAAGACGATCCGCGCGCAGCAGCTTGTCGAGATGCTCCGCGCCGCGCAGCGCGGGGAGGCCGCCATCACGCCGCAACTGGCCGCGCGCATGGTGGAGGAGTTTCGTCGGCTCGCGCGGCTTGCCCCCACCCCCGCATCTGGCGAGGTCGAGGCGCTCAACCCCTTGACCGCGCGCGAGCGCGAGGTGCTGGCGATGATCGCGCAGGGGGCCACCGACCGCGAGATCGCGCAGAGCCTCACCGTGAGCGTTTACACCGTTAAAGCGCACGTCCGCTCGCTGCTGCAGAAGCTCCAGGTGGGCAGTCGGCAGGACGCCGCGCGCCTGGCGCGTGGCAGGGCGGATTGACGACCCTCACGCATTTCTCCCCGCGCACTTTTTCCAGCAAGAACTAGTTCTTTCTCTGCAAAAGATCGTTCCAAATATCGTTCGTCTGTTTGCCGCAAAGGGGATGCGCGCCAGGGTAATTAAGATTACAATGGTTTTCAGCCGCAGGAGCAGCGGGTCGTTGCTGCCGTCATAATCATCGATTCCCGTTGCTCCTGCATTTCCCCTCGCTTCCCGCACGATCGAAGCCGTTCCTCGCGCGCTCCCGCGCGCTCGGCACCGGATAAGGAGGCGCCTATCGGCTAAAACGTCAACCTCTGTTCACGCCTTGCCTGGTTCAGACTGCCTTTCACTCCATCAGTGTTGATACAGGAGGAAAATCGTGGCAACCGTTCCGGTACCAAAACAGGGCGCAAAATCAGCAGGCGAGTGGGAACTGGGCGTCAGCCGCCCCGCGCTTCCCATCGACAACCTGCCAACCCCCGAAGAGGTCTTCGACAAACCCAGGATCGGCAGGCGCGAGCTCATCACGGCCGTGCTCGGCCCCAGCATGATCGCGCTCGGCGCAGCGCTCGGCTCCGGTGAGTGGCTGCTCGGCCCCCTCGCATTCGGCAGGTTCGGCTTCATCGGCCTCGGCTGGCTCATCACCATCTCCGCCATCCTGCAAGTCTTCTACAACATGGAAAACGCGCGCTACACGATGGCGACCGGCGAGGTGCCCATCGTCGGGTTCACGCGCACGCCGCCGGGCTTCAAGTTCTGGGCCGTCGTCACCCTGATCGTGATTTACCTCGGCTGGATCTGGGGCGGCTGGGCTGCCGCAGCGGGCCAGAGCATCTTCGCCCTCTTCAACGGTCGCAGCTTCGACGCGAAGAATGCCACGGAGGTTGAGACCTACCGCCTCATTGCCATCGGCCTCATGTTCCTCTCGCTGGCAATCTACATGGTTGGCAAGAAGATCGCGCGCACGATGGAACTGGTCGACACCGTGCTGATCTTCTTCACGCTCGGCTCCGTGATCGTCCTGGCCGTCATCTTTGCGCCGATCAACATCTGGGGCGAGGCGATCCGCGGCGCCCTCATCCCCGCCGCCATCCCGAAGGGGGTCGACGCCATTACGCTTGGCTCCATCATCGGCTATACGGGCTTCGGCGCAGGGATGAACTTCCTGCTGATCAACTACTACCGCGACCACGGCTACGGCATGGGCCACAAGGTTGGCTTCTACTCCGGCCTGGTGGGCGGCACGAAGAAGGACGTGCTCCCGTCGGGCGTGACCTTCAAGGAAGACGAGAAGAATGCCAGCCTGTGGCGGCGCTGGTGGTCGTACCTGAAGATGGACCAGTGGTACGTCTTCTTCGTCGGCGCGATACTGGGCATGTTCGTCCCCTCGATCCTCGTGCGCTCGCTAACCATCCTCCCCGGCGCAGGCGAGCCGACCACGGCCAACATGCCGGTCTACGCGGCAACGGAAATGAGCCGGAACTACGGCGCGTTCTTCTTCCCGTTCCTGCTCATCATCGGCGTGCTGATCCTCTTCAAGACGCAGACCACGATCCTCGAAATGCTGGTGCGCAACACCGCCGACGCCGCAATCGCGGTCAGCCCGCGGCTGCGCGCGATGATCCACGGCGACGCGCGCCGCGCCTACTACGGCCTGGCGCTGGTGTTCATCGTGATCATCTCGATCATCATCCACCTGGCGCTGCCGACCCGGCTGTTGCAAATCTCCGGCAACATGTCGAACCTGGCGTCGCTGATCTACCCGCTCGTGCTGATCTATCTGAACCGGAAGCTGCCGAAGCCCGCAACCGCCAGATGGTGGTCCGTTGTCATCCTCGTCGCGAACTGGCTGTTCTTCGGCTTCTTCTTCCTGAACTTTGCGACCAACATGATCACGGGGAAGCCGCTGGTCCAGTTTTAGTTTTATCGCTGGATAAGACGTTTCTGCCACAGAGGACGCAGAGATTGCAGAGACATCTCTGCGCTCTCTGCGACCTCGGCGGCAAGCGCCAGCCTGTCCAAACACGGCCTCCCTGGCGTACCGCAAGGGGGGCCGTGTTGCGTGAGGGTGCTGCTCAATGACTGGAGGAGCATGACTGCGCAGGGGGCTGAACTCGAGAAGCGCGCGAGCGGGCGAGCAGACTCCAGGCCCGCGGCCTGGAGCGAGGCGGATTTGCCCGTCCCGCCGCCCGCGCGCGGGCTCCCGGCGCTCGCCTCCATCGGCCCCGGCGTGATCCTGCTCGGCGTATCGGTGGGCAGCGGCGAATGGCTGCTTGGCCCGGCCGCGTTTGTGCGCTACGGTCCCACGCTGCTGTGGGTCGCGCTGGTGGCCGTCCTGCTGCAAACGGTGCTCAACGTCGAGCTGATGCGCTACACGATGGCAACGGGCGAGCCGGTGTTCACGGGCTTCATGCGCACGTCCCCCGGCTCGCGGTTCTGGTCCGCGTTCTACGTGCTGCTCTATTTCCTGCAAGTCGGCTGGCCGGGCTGGGCTGGCGCAGCCGCGGGCGCGGTGTTCTACCTTTTCATCGGCCGGCTTGCCGGACCGCAGGACGCGGCTGCGGTGCACGCGGTCGGCGTGGCGATGCTGTTGGCCTGCGTCGCGATCCTCAGCTTCGGCCGCCACATCGAGCGCACACTTGAAGCGTTCAACTGGATTCTGATCGCCTTCATCCTTAGCGGGCTTCTGCTGCTCTGCATCCTGTACGTGCCCCTGCGCGTATGGCTGGCGACCGCGGCCGGGTTTGCCGCGTATGACCCCCTGTCGGCGAGCTTTCAACCGATGCCGCGCGGGGTGGACTGGTTCCTGATCGGCGCATTCGCGGCATACTCTGGCGCAGGCGGCGTGGTCAATCTGATGCTCTCAAGCTGGACGCGCGACAAGGGCTTCGGGATGAGCAAGTACGCAGGCTTCATCTCAGGCGCAATTGGCGGACGGCGGGGCGGCGTGGCGCACGTCGGCTTCACCTTCCCCGCGAGGGGCGACAACTTGACACGCTGGCGCGGCTGGATGAAGATTGCTCATATCGACCAGTGGCTCGTGTTCGCGCCCGGCGCGCTGCTGGCGATGGCCCTGCTCGCCATGCTCTACGTCACATTCGTCTCTCCGGGCGTCGACATCCGCGGGCTCGGCATTGCGGCCGAGTTGTCCCATGCCATTGCCGGCCGCGGCAACGCGGCGCTGACCTACCTCGTCGCGCTGATCGGCGCGTGGGTGCTCTTCAAAACGCAACTTGATATTCTCGACGGCTCGGTCCGCGCAGTCACCGACCTGGCATGGGCGGGCAGCCGCCGTGTGCGCAAATGGCGCGGTGGAGACGTTCGCGCGGTATACTATACCGTATTAACCGTGGTCGTCTTTTGGGGCATCGTGGCCCTGGGGTTGTCTGAACCGATCGTACTGCTGCAACTCGGCGCAAACATCGCGGCCGTCGCGACCGTCATCGCCGCGCTGCACGTTCTCCGGCTCAACACCACTCGACTGCCTCCGCCGCTGCGCCCGTCTCTCTGGCGCAGGGCCTGCCTCGCGCTGACCGCGCTCTTTTACGGCTCATTCGCCTGGCTGTGGCTCATGGGCGGCCTCGTCCCCGATCCCGCCCGCGGCTTTCTATTTTCGCTTATGAGGTGAGATGGATGACAAAGGCGCAGCTATTCATCACCTGTCTCGGCGAGAACTTCTTTTCCCACGTGCTGAAAGACATGGTGACAGTGTTGGAGCGGCTCGGCGTGGCGGTGGACGTGCCCGAAGGGCAGGCGTGCTGCGGCCAGCCGCTTTACAACAGCGGCTTCCAGAGCCAGACGCTCGGCCCCGCGCGCAACTGGCTGAAGGTCTTCGCGCCGACCGACGGCTACATCGTTGCGCCTTCCGGCTCCTGCGCCGAGTTCGCGCGTCACCGCTACCCGCAGCTTTTCGCGCCGGGCACGTGGGAGCATGACGCGGCCCTCGACACCGCCAGCCGCACCTTCGAGTTCACCGAGTTCCTCACGCGCGTCCTCGGCGTGACCGACGTCGGCGCCTGCTTCCCGCACAGGGTGACATACCACGCCTCATGCCACATCCTGCGCGGCCTCGGCCTGCGCGACGAGCCGAAGCAACTGCTCGCCGCGGTGCGCGGGCTGGAGTTCGTCCCATTGAAGGATGAGGAGACGTGCTGCGGGTTCGGCGGCATCTTTAGCGTGGTCTATCCCGAAGTGTCCCGCGCGATGATGACCGAGAAGGTGCGCAACGTCGAAGCAAGCGGCGCGGAAGCCGTCGTGGTCTCCGAGCCGGGGTGCCTGATGAACGTGGCGGGCGGGCTGCGCAAGGCCGGGTCGAAGATGCGCGCGATGCACATCATCGAAGTGCTCGCCGCGGAGGGTTAGCCGATGAACGAAATTCACGAGCCAGAGCGCATCGACTTCCGCGGCAACGTTCGCAGCGTCAACCCTGCCATGCCCGCATCGGTGCGCAAGGCCACGAGCCGCTTCCTCGGCACGCGCGCCGGGGTGGTCGAGGTGGTCGGCGACGACCGCTGGCAGCAACTGCGACAGGCGGGGCACGACATCCGCCTCCACACGGTCAACCACCTCGATTACTACCTGACCCTGCTCGAAGAGCGCGTGACCGCGGCCGGCGGGCGCGTCCACTGGGCGCGGGACGCCGCCGAGGCCAACGCCATCGTGCTCGACATCGCGCGCCAGCACGGCGTGAAGCGCGTGGTTAAGGTCAAGAGCATGGCGTCCGAGGAGATCGAGCTGAACCACGCGCTCGCCGCGGCGGGCATCGACGCGCTCGAAACGGACCTCGGCGAGTTCATCGTCCAGTTGGCCGGCGCGAAGCCCTCGCACATCATCGTGCCCGCGGTGCATCTGAGCAAGGAGGCCATTGCCGCACTGTTTACGGAAAAGCTGGGCGTGGACGCGCCGCCGGAGCCCTTCGCGCTGGCCGCCATTGCGCGCGCGAAGCTCCGCGAGGCGTTCCTGGCCGCAGACATGGGCATCAGCGGCGCAAACTTCCTCGTGGCCGAGACCGGCGCGCTGGTCACTGTGACCAACGAGGGCAACGGCCGCATGTGCTGCACCCTGCCGCCGCTCCACGTCGCAGTGGTCGGCATCGACAAGGTCGTGCCCGACATGGAGAGCCTGAACACGCTGCTCAAGCTGCTCCCGCGCAGCGCGACCGGCCAGAAGATGTCCGCCTACACGCAGTTCATCACCGGCCCCGCGCGCACGGTCGAAGAGGGCGGCGCGCGTGAGTTTCACCTGGTGCTCCTGGACAATGGCCGCACGCGCGTGCTCAAGGACGAGGTCACGCGGGGGACCATGCTGTGCATCCGGTGCGGCGTGTGCCTCAACGTCTGCCCGGTCTACAACAATGTCGGCGGCTACGCCTACGGCAGCACATACCCCGGTCCCATCGGCTCCATCCTCGAGCCGCAACTGCTCGGCGTGAAGGTTGCGGGCGACCTTCCGTACGCGTCGTCGCTCTGCGGCGCGTGCGCCGAGTACTGCCCGGTGAAGATTCCCATCCCGGAGATCCTGATTCACCTGCGCCGCCGCGTGGTCGAAGGGGATGCGGTGGACGGCCCCGCCGCAAATCCCATGCTGCGCGCTGCGGCGGAGGTGGGGGCGGTGGCGCTCGCCTCGCCGGTGCTGTTTGAAGCCGGGACGCAGGTCATCAGCGTCGCGCAGGCCCCCTTGCGGCAGGACGGCTGGTTGCCCGACCTGCCCCCGCCGGTGAATCGCTGGACGATGGCGCGGCCGTTCCCGGCGTTCGCGCCCTGGTTCCGCAAGTGGTGGCGCACGCGGACGCCTGAGCGCCGCGCGGCGTTGCGGCGCAAGCAACTGCGTGATGCCGGGCTGTTGGCCCTGGCCGCGGCCGCGCTGCTGGCGTTGGCGGCCTTGCTGCGCAGGGGAGGCAACCGATGAGCGCGCGTGATTCCATTCTGGCTGATGTTCGCGCCGCGCTGGGACGCGGGGCAGATGCGCCTGCGCCTCCTCCGCCCGCGCGCTTCCCGCCACGCGCGGCCGGCGCGCCCGAGGCGGAGATGACGCTGCTGCTGGCCGAGATCGGCAAGCTGGGCGGCAACACGCAGCGCCTGACCCTCGCCGGGCTGGATGACGCGTTGGCGCAGTTGGTGCGCGAAGAAGGCATCCGTAAGGCGACGCTCTGGCAGACCCCTGCGCTCAACGCGTTGGGCGTCGAGACGCGCCTGGCCGCTCTCGGCGTGGAGCTCGTCTCGCCGCACGCGGACAAGCACGCGCTCGCCGCATGCGACCTCGGCGTCACCGGCGCAGACGCGGCCTTCCCCGAAACCGGCACCCTGCTCCTCCGCTCCGACCCTGACCGCCCGCGCATGGTCTCGCTGCTCCCGCGCATCCACCTTGCCATTATCGACGCGGGCATCCTCCAGCCCGACCTCTCACCCGCGCTGGAAATGGTCAAGGGGGAGGGCTACTTTGTCTTTGTCACCGGCCCAAGCCGGACTGCGGATATTGAACTGACAGTGACCATCGGCGTGCACGGGCCGAAGGCGCTGCATGTGTGGAGTTTGTAGCGCAGGCTGCCATCCTGCGGCTACGAGCATAGGAGAGCGTTTATGATCGCACCGGCATTACCTGAGCTCGCCGACCCGAAATTCAAGGCCCTCGTCAACCAGTGCATCCACTGCGGCCTCTGCCTCCAGGCGTGCCCGACCTATGACGTGTTCGGGACGGAGATGGACGCGCCGCGCGGGCGCATCGCGCTGATGCGCGCCGCGTCCGAGGGGCGCATTGCCCCCGACGAACTCAACGCCACCTTCTCGCGGCACATCAACCTGTGCCTCTCCTGCCTCGCCTGCCAGACCGCGTGCCCGTCGGGCGTCAAGTACGCCAGGCTGATCGAGACGACTAAGGTTGCGCTGGAGCATCACCGGCCGCACAGCGCGGGCGAAAAGGCGATCCGCTGGGTCGCGCTCAAGCAGACCATGCCGCATGTGGGCCGGCTCAAGGGCATGGCGCGGCTGCTCAAAGTGTACCAGGCCACCGGCGCGCAAAAGGTCGTCCGCAGGCTCAACTTCCTCCCGCGGCCGCTTAAGGCCGCGGAGGGCATCCTGCCGCCCATCGAGACGAAGTATCGCGACTACTCGCAGCCCGCGCCCGCGCTCGGCGAGAAGCGCGGGGAGGTCGCGTTCTTCATCGGCTGCATCCAGGAAGCCTTCCTCAACTCGGTCAACGAGGCGACGATCCGCGTGCTCCAGCGCAACGGCTTCGAGGTGCATTTCCCCGCGGGCCAGACCTGTTGCGGCGCGGCGCAGTTGCACATCGGTGAAGAGGCGCTGGCGCGCGACCTGGCGCGCCGGAATATCGACGCGTTCGAGCGTTACGACGTGATCATCAACAACGCGGGCGGCTGCGGCGCCACGCTCAAGGACGAGTACGAGGACCTCTTTCACGATGACCTGGTGTACGCCGAGAAGGCGCGGGCGTTCGGCAAAAAGGTCAGGGACATCAACGAGTTCCTGCTGGACAACCTGCGCGAGATGCCCACCGGCGTCGTCAAGGTGCGCGCCACCTACTCCGACTCCTGCCACTTGCGCCACGCGCAGAAGGTGGTCAAACAGCCGCGCGCGCTGCTCAAGCTGATCCCCGGCCTGGAGCTGGTCGAGCTGAAGCTGCCCGACCGCTGCTGCGGGAGCGCGGGCGTCTACAACATCGTCCACGCCGAAACCGCGGACCAGGTGCTGGCAACCAAGATGGCCGACATTCAGGCCACCGGCGCAGAAGTGGTCGTCGCCAGCAACACCGGCTGCCACATGCAACTGATCGCCGGCGTCCGCAAGGCCGGGCTGACCGCCAACGGGCGTAACGTCCGCGTCATGCACGTGGTCGAGCTCCTCGACATGTCCTACGGCAATGCCGGCGGAGCGCCGCATGGACGCGCGTAACAAGATCGACGCGCTGACCGGGCTCCTCGCGGCCGACCAGGTTGTGATCAACCCGGTCGCGCTGATGACCTACGAGAGCGACGCCAGCCTCGACCGCGGCAGGCCGGACGCGGCCGTCTTCCCGCGCAGCACGGACGAAGTTGCCAGAGTGGTCAGGTGGGCGGCGGAGAACGGCGTGCCGGTCGTCGCGCGCGGCGCGGGGACGGGCTTGTCCGGCGGCGCGGTGGCCGAACATGGCGGCGTCATCCTCGGCTTCTCGCGCATGAACAAAATCATCGAGTTCGATGAGGCCGGCCGCAGCGTGGTCGTGGAGCCGGGCGTCGTCAACCTGGTGTTGGACGAGTTTGTCAAGGCAAAGGGGCTGTATTACCCGCCCGACCCCGCCAGCGGGCGCACCGCGACCACCGGCGGCAACATTGCGGAAAACGCGGGCGGCCCGCACTGCTTCAAATACGGCGTCACCACGAACTACATCACCGGTCTCGAACTCGTCCTGGCCGACGGGCAGGTGGTGCGCACCGGCGGTCGCGGCCTCGACTACCCCGAACTGGACTTCACCGGCCTGCTGACGGGCAACGAGGGCACGCTGGCAATCATCACGGAGGCGAGCGCCCGGCTGCTCCGCAACACGCTCGCCATTAAGACCGCGCTCGCGTCGTTCGACTCGGTCGAGCAGGCGGGCGAGGCCGTGTCCGCGGTCATCGCGGCCGGGCTGGTGCCAGCCACGATGGAGATGATGGACCAGAAGATCATGCGCATCCTCGAAGATTACGCGCACGCGGGCTTGCCAATCGAGGCGGGCGCGGCGTTGATCATCGAGGCGGACGGCTACCCCGACAGCGTGACCCCGCAAATGGACGAAATCGCGGGCATCCTCCGGCAGTACGGCGCGCGGGAGATTCGCATCGCGCAGAGCGCGGAGGAGCGCGACCGCATCTGGTATGGCCGCAAGAGCGCCGCGGGCGCAATGGCGCGGCTGGCCCCGGCCTACTACTTGGTCGATGGCACGGTGCCGCGCAGCAAGCTCGCCGCGACCCTTGCCGAGATCAACGCCGTCGTCGAGGCGAATGCGTTCAAGGTCGGCTACGTGTTCCACGCGGGCGACGGCAACCTGCATCCGTTCATCCTGATCGAAGACCCCCACGACCCCGAGCTCATGCGCCGCATCCTCGCGGTCGGCCACCGCGTGATGGAGATTTGCGTCGCAAAGGGCGGCAGCGTCACGGGCGAGCACGGCGTCGGCAGCGAAAAGCGCCAGTACATGCCGCTCATGTACTCGCCGGACGAGTTGGCCGTCATGCGCGAGATCAAGCAGGTGTTGGCCCCGCGGGGGGTGGTGAACCCCGGTAAAATCTTCCCGCCCGGCCCCGTGGGCGCCGCGGCCGCGCCTGCTGTCCCGGCTGGCGCGCCATTCGCAGGTCCCGCCTGGTCGCCGCCCGTTCGCGAGTACACGCCAACTTCGGCCGCGCAGGCGGCTGAGGCGGTTCGCGCGTTTCTCCATGACGGCAAGACGATCCGCGTGGGCGGCGGCGGCACGAAGTCGCGTGGTCTGCCAGAGGCGGACGTGACGCTGCGCACCGCCGGCCTCTGCGGCGTCCACCATTATGCGCTGAGCGACCTGTTCGTGACGGTCGGCGCGGGCACGCGGCTCGACGATTTGCAAACCGAGCTGGCGCGTGACAGGATGAGCGTGCCGCTCGCCTCACCGTGGCCGGGCGCGACCGTCGGCGGCATCGTCTCCGCCAACTTCAACGCGCCGCTGCGGATGCGCTACGGAAACATCCGCGACCTCGTGCTGGCCGCGTCGGTCGTCCTGCCCGATGGCCGCGCGATCCGCGCGGGGCGGCCCGTGGTCAAGAACGTCGCGGGGTACGACCTCCCGAAGCTCTTTGTCGGCAGCTACGGCAGCCTCGGCCTGCTCACAGACGTATCGCTCAAGCTCGCCCCGCTCCCGCGCGCCCGCGCGAGCCTGATCGGGTCCTTCGACTCGGCTGCGGAGGCCCTGAAGTGCGCGCAGCAGCTTCTCCGCGTCTGCCTGGTGGCGTCGGCCCTGCTCGTCTGCAAGGGGTGCGACATGCAGGGCGTCCGCGCGCCGTATGCGCTCGTCTACACGGCGGAAGGCGTGCCGGAGGACGTGAAGGCGGAGCTGGCGCAGGCGCGCGCGGCGCTGGCAGCGTGCGGCGCGGCGCGTCCGGTCGAGGCGCCGGGCTTCTCCGGCTCAGACGTATGGTCGGCCTGGATGGCGACCGCGCCTGACGCGGCCCGCGCGGGCGTGCCGCCAAAGGACTTGCCCGCGCTGGTCACGCACCTCGCGCCCCAACTCGGCGCGGCCGAGTGGCTGGCCGACGTTGCGAGCGGCCAACTCTACACGTCCGCCGCGGCGCTCGAGCCGCTGCGGGCCGCGGCGCTCCGCTACGGAGGGTACGCGGTGGCGTTGTCCGGTCAGCCCGACCCCTGGGGCTACGCGCCATCGGCCTTGCCACTGATGCGGGGCCTCAAAGCCCGCTGGGACCCGCAAGGGTTGTTCAATCCCGGCGCGTTCAACCTGTAGGAAGCCCGGACCCCACGGGTTTTGAGAAACCCGTCGGGTCTTCGGCGAGAGGACTCAACACATGCAAAAGACAGTCTCTCCGCAGGACTGGAAGGCGCTGCAAGGCGTCCTCCCGAAAGATTCCGTTCTGACAAACCCCATCGAACTGATCCCCTACGAGGTGGACGGCAGCCTGGGGTTGGGCGAGGTGGAAGGCGTCGTCCTGGCCCGCGATGCGGCGGACGTGGCGAAGATCGTGCGCTGGGCGCGGGAGCGCAAAGTGCCGCTGATCGCGCGCGGCGCAGGCACCGGGCTGAGCGGCGGCGCGGTGGCCCCCCGCGGCGGCGTCATGCTCTCGCTGGCGCGCATGAAGAGCGTCGTCGAGCTTGATGAGGCCGGGCGCTCGGTCGTCGTTCAGCCGGGCATCGTCCATCTTGTGCTGGACGAGTTCGTCAAGACGAAGGGGCTGTATTACCCGCCCGACCCGGCCAGTGGTCGCGCGTGCACGCTCGGCGGCAACCTGGGCGAGAACGCGGGCGGCCCCCACTGCTTCAAGTACGGCGTCACGACGAACTACGTCAACGGCCTGCAAGTGGCGCTGGCCGACGGCCGGCTGATCCGCACCGGCGGCCGGGCGTTCGACTACCCGGAGTACGACCTGACCGGCCTGCTCGTCGGCTCTGAAGGCACGCTCGGCATCGTCACCGAAGCGCAGCTACGGCTCGTGCGCAACGTGCCGGGCATCAAGACGCTCATGGCGATCTTCGACTCCGTTGAGACCGCGGGCGAGGCAGTATCGGCGGTCATCGCGGGCGGCCTCGTCCCGGCTACATTGGAAATGATGGACCGCACCATGATCGGCATCGTGGAGAACTACGTCCACGCGGGCTTGCCGGTCGATGCGGAGGCGCTGCTCATCATCGAGGCGGACGGCCACACGGCCAGCCTGGATGCGCAAATGGCCGAGATCGTCGAGGTGCTGAAAGCGCAGGGCGCCCGCGAGCTCCGCCTGGCGCAGAACGCGGCCGAGCGGGACAAAATATGGTTTGCGCGCAAGAGTGCGTTCGGGGCCATCGCCCAGATCAGCCCGGCCTACCTCATCGTCGACGGCACGGTGCCGCGGTCCAAGCTGGCGCGGGCGCTGGCCGAGATCAACCGCATCTGCGCCGGGCACGACCTGCGCGTCGGCTACGTGTTCCACGCGGGCGACGGCAACCTGCACCCGCTCATCCTCTTCAACCCGCAGGACGCCGCGATGGTCGAGCGCGTCCACGCGGCCGGGCAGGAGGTGATGGAGCTCTGCGTCAGCATCGGCGGCACCATCACGGGTGAGCACGGCGTCGGCAGCGAGAAGCGCGGCTACATGCGCCTGATGTTCAACGAGGACGAGTTGCGGCTGATGCAGGACATCAAGGACGTGTTCGACCCGCACGCCATCCTCAACCCCGGCAAGATTGTCCCTGACTTGCGGCCGGTCGAGCCGCTTCCGCCGCCCGCGGCCCCGGTCGCCCCTGCCAGTGGCGTCTGGGCGCCGCGGTCGACGGAGGAGGCGGCGGACGGCCTGCGCCAGCTATATATGGAAGGGCGCAGCCTGCGCGTACTCGGCGGCGGCACGAAGTCCGCGGCGCTCCCCCCGGCGGACATGACCCTGTCGACGCAGGCGCTGTGCGGCGTCGAGGCGTTCGAGTTGAACGACCTCTTCGTCACCGTCGGCGCGGGGACGACCCTGGCCGAGCTACAGGCGTTCCTCGCCGAACGCAAGGTGTGGGCGCCGCTCGCCTCGCCCTGGCCCGAAGCCACGGTCGGCGGCATCGTCGCCGCGAACTTCAACGCGCCCCTGCGGATGCGCTACGGCGCGATCCGCGACCTGTTGCTGGCGATGACGGTCGTCATGCCCGATGGCCGCGTCATCCGGGCCGGGAAGCCGGTGGTCAAGAACGTGGCCGGGTACGACCTGCCCAAGCTGCACGTCGGCGCGCAGGGCACGCTCGGCCTCATCACCGACGTCTCGCTCAAGCTGCTGCCCCTGCCGCGCGCCCGCGAGACGCTCGTGATCCCCGCGGACACCCTCGCGGAGGCGCTGACCCTCGGCCAGAAGCTGCTTCGCGTGTGCCTGGTCAGCACCGCGCTCCTGCTCATCAAGGGCGGCGCGCCGGGGGTGGATGCTCCGTACGCGCTCATCTACACGGCGGAGGGCGTGCCGGAGGACGCGCAGGCGGAGCTGGCCGAGGCGCGGGCCGCGATCCCATCTGCGCACGCTGCGTCAATCCCCGGCCTGGCCGGGTCAGACGTGTGGGCCGGGTGGCTGCGCGCCGCGGATGGAGCGCCGGTAGTCCGCGCGGGGGTTGCGCCGAAGGATCTGCCCGGCTTCCTCGTCGACGTTGCGCCCACGCTCGACGGCGCGCCCTTCCTGGCGGACATTCCGAGCGGGTTGGTGTATACTCGCGGCTTGCCGGCGCAAACGTTGCGCCCCGCCGCAACCGCAACGGATGGCTACGCGGCCGTTGTGGCCGGCGTGTCTGAGGGCGAGCCGCGCTGGGGCTACGCGCCCGACGGCCTCGACCTGATGGCCGGCCTCAAGCAGAAATGGGACCCGTCCGGGCAATTCAACCCCGGCGCATTCATCTAAGCCCGCGGTCAGACGCCCACATGACCCCTGCGTCGTGCGGGCGTCTGACCGCGCACGGAGCGAATCATGCCAGAACTCACCCCCCATGCCCTGACCCTCGAAGGCGCGATTCATGACCTCGGATCGCACCTGCACGAGGGCCTGACCAGCGCGGAGGCCCGCGCCCGGCTCGAACGCTACGGGCCGAACGAATTGCAGGAGAAGCCGCGGCCTGGCTTCCTGCGCCTGCTGCTCGACCAGTTCAACAACTTTCTCGTCATCATCCTGATCGTCGCAGCCGCCGTCTCGCTCCTGTTGGGCGAGTACATCGACGCGGCCGCTATCCTCGCCATCGTGGTCCTCAACTCGATCCTCGGCGTCGTGCAGGAGTCGAAGGCCGAGCAGGCGCTTGCCGCGCTCAAGAAGATGGCCGCGCCCAACGCGCAGGTCATCCGCAGCGGGCAGCAGATCACGATTCCGGCGCGCGAGCTCGTGCCGGGCGACGTTGTCCTGCTCGAAGCGGGCAACTACGTGCCGGCCGACCTGCGCCTCGTCGAAAGCGTCAATCTCAAGGTCGAGGAGGCCTCGCTGACCGGCGAGTCGGTGCCGGTGAACAAGGATGCCCGCGTCGTGCTCGACTCGGACATCCCCCTCGGCGACCGCAAGAATTCGGCCTTCATGAGCACGCTCATCACCTACGGCCGCGGCAAGGGGCTGGTGACTTCGACCGGCATGACGACGCAAATCGGCATGATCGCCGAGATGCTCCAGTCTTACGAGGACGAGCAGACGCCGCTCCAGGAGAAGCTGGAGCAGCTCGGCAAGACGCTCGGCATCGTGTCGCTGGCGGTCTGCGCGTTCATCTTCGTGTTCGGCGTCTTCCGGGACACGCAGTTGAGCACGGTGTTTCAGCAAGGCATCGGCGCCTACCTGGTCGAGCACCGGGATGAGATCCTCGAACTGTTCATGACGGCTGTCAGCCTTGCCATTGCGGCGGTGCCGGAAGGGCTGCCCGCAGTCGTCACCATCTGCCTCGCGCTGGGCATGCAGCGGATGGTGGCGCGGCATGCGCTCATCCGCAAGCTGCCCGCCGTGGAGACGCTCGGCAGCGCGACGGTCATCTGCTCGGACAAGACGGGCACGCTGACGCAGAATCAGATGACCGTCGTGCGCGGGTGGGCCGGCGGGCACGACTTCCAGGTGAGCGGCGAGGG
>CAZPTI010000038.1:0-3837 GCA_964588925.1 uncultured Anaerolineales bacterium
TGCTTCTTGATCAGTACCATACGATCAAGATCAAGTCGAGCGGGAATTATAGTTATGCCGGATTGGCCCTCCTCTACACGGTGCCATGATGAAGCGCGCCCGCCTCACCCTCCCGCTGCTGGCGCTCATCACGCTCGCCGTGGTGATCGCCCTCGCCGCCTCCCCGCCGCCTGCGCGCAGCCAGTCGGGCATCATCGTCGACGGCGCGAAGCAGGTGCGCACGGAGGGAGCCAGCTACGGCGGCATCCCCGGCGGCGTGCCCGTCCGCATCGTCCTTGACAACGCGCAGACGATGCGCGAGGAGCGCGTCCTCCTCCCGCCTGACCCGCTGCGCTCGCTCTTCGCCGCCGTGCCGCTGCGCATCGTGCTGGAGTCCGCCCAGACCATGCGCACCATGCCGGTGGCCGCGCCGCCGTCCGAGCTGGCCTCCCGCTTCGCGCAGGTCGCGCTGCGCGTGATCGCCGAATCTGCCCAGACGGCGCGCCGGGAGACCCTCGTCTATCCGGTCGCCTTCTTCAACGACAGGACCGCGCCCGTCATTCGCGACATTCGCGTGCGACCGGATGCGGGCGGCCTGCGCGTGTTGTGGGAGACGGACGAGGTCGCTACCAGCGAGGTGCGTTACCGCCTGCCCAACGGCGCGTACGGCGCGCCCGTCACCGACCGCTTCTACGTCAAGGGGCACGGCGTCCTGCTCACCGGTACGACGCCCGGCCAGACCTACTACCTCATCGTCAGCAGCGTCGACCGCAGCGGCAATCGCGCCGACAGCGGCGAGACGCAGGCCAAAACGCAGGGGAAAACCTACCTGCCGCTGCTGCTCCGTTAGTTCCACGGCCAGACCCGACGGGTGCGCCACTTCGTGGCGGTCGAAACCCGTCGGGTCCCTCGAAAGGTCGCATCCCATGCCAGCCCGTCCCCTCGCCCTGTTTCTCGCCGCCGTCCTTCTCGTCCTCGTCGCGCTCCCCGCCTACACCGCCGCTCAGCCCGCCGCCCTCCTCTTCGCCGACAACTTCGACGCGGGCCTGCGCCCCGAATGGCGGACCTCCGGCGGACAGTGGGTCGCGCAGAACAGCCGCTACGAGCAGACGCAGCTCTGGGGCGAGGCGTTGACCTGGCCTGAGGGCGTCTCCTGCTCGGCCTGTGATGTCAGCGCCAAATTCGTCATGCCTTCGACTGGCGCAAGCAGCGGCGAAGGCTCCATCGGCCTCGTCCTCCGCATGAGCGACGTGAACAATCTCTACCTCGCCGACCTCCATTTCAGCAGCCAGGGAGTGCGCCTCTGGAAGCGCGTCGGCGGCGGGTGGGCCCCGCTTGTCATCAAGCCGTTCGCGCTCAGCTACGACCGGGCCTACGTCTACCGCTTCGTCGCCACCGGCGCCACGCTGCAAGTTTACGTCGACGGCCAGCTCCAGATCGAGACGACCGACGCGACGTGGGGTTCGGGCCTCGCCGGGCTGCGCGCCAGCGAAGCCTACGCCACCTACGACGACTTCAGCATCAGCGGCGCCGCCGACTCACCCCCCGGCGCCACGCCCACCCCGTCCGTCAACCGCCTCTTCACCGATGGCTTCGATAGCCTCGCGCTCGATCCCCGCTGGGAAGCGACCGGCGTCTGGAAGGTCCAGAACGGCGCGCTCGTCCAGTCGCTCACCGGCGCGTACGGCAACATCCTCGCCTGGCCGTCGGCCCTCTTCTGCGGCGATTGCTCCGCCGTGGCGCGCGTGCGCGTCGAAGGCGGCGCGGGCCGTGAGTTCGGCCTGGTCACGCGCGCGCTCGACAACGACACCTACTACATGTTCGACCTGCGCGAGGCGTCCTCCGAGGCGCGCATCTGGCGGCGCTCGAACGGCGACTGGCATTTCCTCAAGGGCGCGCCCTTCGACGCCGAGGTGAGCAAGTGGTATGAGCTGCGCTTCGAGGCCGCCGGCGACCGGCTGCGGGGCTACGTCGACGGCCGGCTGATCGTCGAGGCGCGCGACTCGGCCCTGACCTATGGCCGCGCCGGGCTGCGGACGGGCGATGCCGTGGCCCGCTTCGACTGGTTCGCGGTCGACGGCTCGCTCGCGCCCGTCACCGTCACCCCCACGCCTCGCCCCGCCACCGAAAGCTATCCCGACCTCGACGCGCTCTACGTCCAACGCGCGCCGTCCTATCCGTGGAACGCCGAGAAGAACTGGCCCGACGTGGGCGAAGCCGTCCGGTTCACGCTCCACTTGGCGAACAAGGGCGCGCTCGCATCCGGCCCCTTCACCGTGCGATGGGACACGCGCGACCCCTCCGGCGCGCTCGTCCCCGGCTCCACGGTCGAGCAGCGCGTCTCCGGCCTGGCGGGCGGCGCGCAGATGACGCTGGAGTACGCCGAGGCGGGCAAGGGCAGGGCGTGGGGCGATGGCCGCTGGCGCGATGGCCCGTATCAGGTCGAGGTTGCCGTCGACAGCCGGGACGACGTCCACGAAGGCCCGTTCGAGGGCAACAACCGCATCTCCGACGCGACCAACGCGCTCGGCGTCGCGTTCAAGGTGGAGCAGCGCGTCTACGACGAGTTCAACCGGCGCATGACCGGCGTCGCCGCCGCCGTCCCGCCCTACAACCGCCCCTACGCCGCCTTCTACTGGTCGAGCAAGCCCGCCAACACGCCGCCCTATCGCGCCGGCACGTACTCCTGGGAGGACTGGGCGCAGCGGCAGATCGCGCAGCTCAACGAGTATTTCTACGGCGACGAGGATCGCTACTTCGGCGGGCAGCGCAACCGGCTCATTCGCGTCCGCCTCGACCGGGTCGACATCGTCCCCACCGGAACCATGCAGGGCAACCACAACTTCCCCTACGAGGCAGACTGGTCGATCGACGTCGCGTGGGGCTTCGAGGAGTGGGAGCCGCTCTACACGGTGCTGAGCGAGTTCTGGGTGACAGAGTGGTCGCTGCTGCACGAGCTCGGCCACCACATGGGCCGCCCCCACCCGAACCTCACCTCCGGCAACGTCCGGCTCGACGGCGCGGCGCTCGGCTACTACCCCGGCGACGCGGCCTGGGCCGGCTCGCCCATGCAAAACAGCGACTATTCGCAGGGCTGGCGCGAGTTCGACGCGCTCGGCTTCGCCTACGAGTTCCGCAACAAGCCGGGCCGGGGCGTGCCCGAACGCATCGGCTCGCAGAACCCCGGCAACGGCCTCTGGGGCCCGCTGCCCACGCGCGAGCCGCACTGGTGGAACCCGTTCCTGGCGCGCGAGCAGGCGAACGGCTGGCCCTCCCCCTACGGCATCGGCCGCCTCTTCCTCTATGAAGTCCCATCCTCGCCGCAACTGGTCGTGCCCGGCGCAAACGGCCGCTGGATTCCGAACGCAAAGGTGGAGATTTTCCGCACGCGCAGCAACGCCGCCGCGTCCTCTGCGGCCTTCCACGGCGAGAACGTCGCGCCGGCCGGCAACACAGGGACATGGACCTTCGCCTCGCCGCCTGACGCCACCGGCTACACCGACGCGGGCGGCATCCTCCGGCTGGAAAGCTTCAACCTGTGGGATCGGCAGGGCGCGTCGTGGGAGGCGTGGGGCTGGATCGCGCTCGCGCGCATCACCTACGGCGGCGAGCAGGTCTACCGGGTCATCGACATGACGCGCGCCAACAACGCCTACCGCCGCAACCCGGCGCGCCCCGATCCCATCCGCCTCGAAACGGCGCTCGACGGCGCGACAATCCCATTCCCGCGCAACGGGATCGAAACGCCCGTCAGCACACCGACCGATGCGCCGACCGCCACTCCCACCCCAACGCCCGCAGCGCGTCGCGTGTGGCTGCCGCAACTGCTGCGCTAGGTTTGACGGACACCCGACGGGT
>CAZPTI010000038.1:3937-13681 GCA_964588925.1 uncultured Anaerolineales bacterium
GAACGCGCGCCATTTCCTTGTAAAACCCCGCCCGTAGTGCTATCATCCCCCTTTAGCGATTCAACTCAGGGTCTCATCTTGAAAGATTATCTGCGAGAACAACTGCAAGACATGGCGCCGCATCGCGCGGTGCTGCGCGCGGTCGAGTGCCGCTTCATGGCGCGCGTCCCGCTCACCCCGCCCGTGCTCGACATCGGCTGCGGCGACGGCCATTTCGCGTCCATCGCCTACGAACAGTTGCCCATCGACGTTGGCATCGACGTCATGGCGCGCGACCTGCCGGAGGCGAAAGCGCGGCCGGGCATCTATCGCGAGGTCATGTTCGCCAGCGGGACCGCCCTGCCCTTTGCCGACGCCAGCTTCAACACCGTCATCAGCAACTGCGTCATCGAGCACATCCCCGACAACCGCATGGTGCTGTGGGAGATCAGCCGCGTGCTCAAGCCGGGCGGCGTCTTCGCGACCACCCTGCCCAGCGAGCACTATCCCGACTTCCTGCTCGGCTCGACCGCCTTCCGCAAGCTCGGCCTGAAGGGGCTCGGCAAGCGTTACGGCGACTTCTTCAACCGCATCTCCTACCATTATCATGTCCATCCGCCCGCCGAGTGGCAGCGCCGCCTGGAGGCCGTCGGGCTGGAGGTCGAGCAGCAGACCTACTACTTCTCGCCCGCCGCCCACCGCCGGTTCGACCTGAGCCACTATCTCGGCGTGCCCAGCCTCGTCAGCAAGCGGCTGATGGGCAAATGGATGCTGTTCGACGGCCAGCGCCGGCTGTTCGAGCGGTGGCTGCGGCCCTACTACGAGGAGCCGCTGCCGGAGCAGGGCGCGTACCAGTTCGTCCAATGTCGAAAGAAACCAACGTCGCCGGCGACAGGCCCGTCGCGCCCCTGACGAAGGGGACCGCATGAACCGCTCCGTCGGGCGCTGGGCGCTCCTGCTCGTCTGCCTGCTCGCCGCCGTCCTCGGCCAGTTTTATTTTGCGAAGCGGCCCGAGTTCTTCTGGGACGCGGTGCTCTTCTACGCGCTCGCCGCCACCTGCCTGCTGCTGCTGAGCCGCCCGCCCCGCGCGGAGGTCGCGCCTGCCTCGTCGGGTGTTCGGCGCTCGCGCGAGGACTGGCTGCGCATCTTCCTCGCGTCGCTCGGCGTCTTCCTCGGCGCGCTGGCCGTGCTCCAACTGCGCGCGCCCCACGTCACCTACTGGCCCATCTTCTGGACGTGGGTCGCGGGCATGTTGCTCTGCCTCGCGTCCACCCTGCCGCGCCCTGCTGATGGCGTAAGCGGCCTGCGCGCCTCCCTGCGGAGCATGGATCGCCGGGAGCCGCTCGTCGTCCTCGCGCTGTTCGCCCTGGCGCTCGCCCTGCGCGCGTGGCGCGTCGACACCATCCCCTGGACCCTCAGCGGCGACGAGGGCAACTTCGGCCGCTGGGCGCGCGAGGCGCTCGATGGTCGCATGGTCAACATGTTCACCACCGGCCACCTCTCCATGCCGTCGCTCTACGCCTTCTTCCAGGCGGCCTGGCTGCGGCTGGCGGGCGACAACATCTTTGGCCTCCGCCTGCCGTGGGCGATCATGGGCGCGTTCAGCGTCCTCGGCGCCTATCTGCTCGTGCGCCGCCTCTTCGGGCGCAACATGGCGATCCTGACGGCGTTGCTCGTGGGGGGCTACAGCTACCACATCCACTACAGCCGCCTCGGCCTCAACAACATCGCGGACCCGTTCTTCGTCGTCTGGGCGCTCTACTTCTTCGTCCTCGGCTGGCAGGGCGGTCGCCGCTGGCCGTGGATGGTCGCAGGGCTGCTCTCCGGCCTGGCCTTCTACTTCTACACGGGCGGGCGACAGGTGCCGGCCATCCTGCTCGGCGTCATCGTCTGGGCCGCGCTCACCGATCGTCAGTTCTTCGAGCGCGCCCGCTCCGGCCTGATCGCGCTCGTCATCGGCTTCGTCGTCTCGGTCGGCCCGATGGCGCTCTACGCGATCCAGCACCCGGCGGATTTCAACGCGCGCATGAACCAGGTCGGCATTTTCCAGACGGGCTGGCTGGAGCGTGAGGCGCAGGCGCGCGGGGTGAGCAAGCTCATCGTCCTGCTCGAACAGTTCCGCCGCGTCTTCTTCGGCTTCACCACCTTCCTCGACCGCACCGACTTCTACCGCCCCAACCGCCCGCTGCTCGACTTCCCGGCCGCGATCCTTTTCGTCCTCGGCGTCGTCTTGAGCGTGACGAGGTTGATCGACCGGCGCGCGCTGCCGCGCTCTGAGCCCGCTGTGTCCTCTGCGGCACAGGTTGAGGATGTCGAGCGCCCCTCCTGGCGCTACGCCGTCTTCGTCATCTGGTTCTTCGGCGTGCTCATTGCGGGCGGCGTGCTCACCGTCGACCAGCCGGCCAGCCAGCGCATCGTCTCCAGCAGCATCCCGGCCATGTTCTTCGTGGCGGTCGCGCTGCGCGAGATCGCGCGCATCTTCGCCTCCCTGACCGGCATGCCCCGGCTCGGACGGCACGCGCTCGCGCTGATCGTGGCGGCATTGCTGGCGCTCGGCAGCGTCCGCTACTACTTCGGCCCGTACCAGCAGAGCATGGTCTACGGCAGCTTCAACGCCGAAGTCTCGACGAGCATCGGCTACTATATGCAGCGGCTCGGCCCCGACTGGAAGCAGTACTTCCTCGGCGCGCCGCGCATGTGGGCGGAGTTCGGCTCGGCCACGTTCATCTCGAAGAATCCGTATCTCGACGTGATCGACCCGCTGACCGGCCCGCCCGCTTTTGTCGATCCGGCGTATAATGCCGCTTTCATCATCCTGCCCGACCGCATGGCCGACCTCGAATGGATCCGCCAGGCGTATCCGAACGGGCAACTGGAAGAAGTTCACCGGAACGGCGATGCGGACGCGCCGCTGCTGTTCACGGCTTATACTGTCAGGCTGAAATCATCGGGCTGACGCTTGTCCGCAAGGCGAGCGCGCCCCTTATGGAGTTATCCGCATGTCGCAAGAAGCAACCGGCCCCGCGCCCACGGCAGCTCACGGCTGGCGCAATACGGTCGACGCAACGCGCGCCTGGCTCGCCACCGAAGCCGCCACGCGCTGGCTGCTCGCCGGCCTCATCGTCATCGGCGCGCTGCTGCGGCTGACCAACCTCAACTGGGACCAGTTCACGCACATCCACCCGGATGAGCGGTTCCTGACGATGCTGACCAGCACGATTCAGTTGCCCGATTCGCTCGGTCAGTATTTCGATGGCGCCGCGTCGCCGTTGAACCCGTACAACTATGACGCGTACAGGTTCTTCGTCTATGGTTCTTTGCCCATCTTTATTGTCAAGGTTGTCTCGGTGGTCGCGCAGAGGATCAACGAGTTCGCGCAAATCTGGCAGACCCCCGAAGGCATGCCCATCCTGCTCACCGGCTACGACGGCGTGCATCTGGTCGGCCGCTTCATGTCGGGCTTCTTCGACCTGCTGATCATCCCGCTGGCGTTCGTCATCGGCCGCCGCCTCTACAACTCGCGCGTGGGCCTGCTGGCGGCGGCGTTCTACACCTTCGCCGTGCTGGCGCTCCAGCAGTCGCACTTCTACACGGTCGACACGTTCGGCGCGTTCTTCGCCGCGCTCACTTTCTACTTTGCCGTGCGCGTGGCGCAGGGCGCGCGTCCCGACCGGCGCAGCGGGTGGGGCAGTTATATCGGCCTCGGCCTGAGCCTGGGCATGGCGCTCGCCACGCGCATCAACCTCGCGCCGATGGCCGCCATTGCGATCCTCGCTGCGGGCATTCGCGCGTGGGACGAGCTGTCGGATGCGCGGCTGGCCGGCGGCGGCAAAGTCCCCTCCGGCTGGCTGAGCAACATGCTCCAGGCGTCCCTCTTCCGCCTCATCCTGATGGTCGTCGTCGCGGGCGTCACCTTCCGCATCTTCCAGCCCTACTCGTTTGCGGGCAACAGCCTCCTCAGCTTCTCGCTCAGCGACGGCTTCCGCGACTCGATGCGCACCATCAACTTCATTATTAAGGGCGAGGCCGACCAGCCGCCCATGCACCAGTGGGCCAACCGCACGCCGTTCGTCTTCCCGCTCTCCAACATGATCATCTGGGGCATGGGCCTCTTCCTCGGCGTGGCCGCGTGGATCGGCTGGGCCGTCGCCGCGCTGCAAATCGCGCTCGGCGCAACCGTCCGCCCGAACCCGCAGGCGGTCAAGGCGCACCTGCTGCCGGTCGCCTGGGTGGGCGGCATGTTCGTCTACCACAGCATGCAGTTCTCCTACACCATGCGCTATTATCTGCCCATCTACCCGATGCTGGCGATTCTGGCCGCATGGTTTTTGTGGTGGCTGGCGGACCGCGCGCGTGGCTGGCAGCCCGCCGCGACCGCGCCGCGCGTGGTCCATACGGCGCGCCGCGTCTTCACCGTCCCGGTCGCTTACGCGCTCATCGCGCTCGTCACCGTCGCCACGATGCTGTGGGGCTGGGGCTTCCTCGCTATCTACCGCCGCCCGCTGACGCGCGTCACCGCCTCCGAGTGGATGTACGCCAACGTCCCCGAAGGCAGCGTGGTCGCGAACGAGCACTGGGACGATCCGCTGCCCTTCTCCATCGACGGCAAGTCAGGCTTCAAGCCGGCCGGCTACTATTACGGCCTCCGTCTGCCCGACGGCCGGCGCGAGGGGCAGATCGAGAACTACGGCGAGGACACGCCCGAAAAGCGCGAGGCCATCTACCGCTGGCTCAACGACGCCGACGTGCTCGTGCTCAGCTCGAACCGGCTGTGGGGTTCCATCCCGCGCCTGCCCATGCGCTTTCCCATGACGAAGGAGTACTATCAGCTCCTCTTCGACGGCAAGCTCGGCTTCGAGCTGGCCGCGCGCTTCACCTCTTTCCCGACCATTCTCGGCGTCCCCTTCGACGACACCGGCGCGGAGGAGGCGTTCAGCGTCTACGATCATCCCGAAGTCCGCATCTACCGGAAGACCGACGCGTACAGCGATGAGCTTGTCCGCTCCTACTTCGATCAGATTGACCTGGAGAACACCATCCAGATGTGGCCGAAGCAGGTCACGGAGGCGCCCACGGCCCTGCTGCTCACCGCCAGGGAGTACGTGGCGCAGCAGACCGGCGGCACCTGGTGGCGCATCTTCGACCCCGACGGCCTGGTCAACTCGTCGCCCGTCGTCTCCGTGATCGTCTGGCTGCTGCTGCTCATCCTGCTCGGCCTGGTTGCGTTCCCGCTCACCTTTGTCATGCTCCCGCGCCTCCCCGACCGGGGCTGGGGCGTCTCCAAGACGCTTGGCATGCTGCTGCTGGCGTGGCTGGCCTGGTTCGCGCCCGCCTTGAAGCTGACTTCGTATAGTCGCGCCTGGATCGCGCTCTGCCTCGGCCTGCTCGTCGGCTTTTCCGCCGTGATTGCATGGCGGCGGTGGGGCATGATACGCGAGTTCCTTCGCGAGCGGAAGAGCCTGCTGCTCACCGAGGAAGCCATCTTCCTTGCCATGTTCCTGCTGTTCCTGCTGATTCGTGTAGGCAACCCCGACCTGTGGCATCCGGCGCGGGGCGGCGAGAAGCCGATGGAGTTCGCGTACCTCAACGCCATCATAAGATCGACCGTCTTCCCGCCCTACGACCCGTGGCACGCGGGCGGCTTCATGAACTACTACTACTTCGGCTGGGTCATCGTCGGCACGCTGATCAAGCTCACCGGCATCGTGCCGTGGGTGGCGTACAACCTCGCCGTGCCCACCCTCTTCGCGCTGACCGGCGTCGGCGCGTTCTCCGTCGCATTCGCGCTGGCCGACGGCGACCGCGCCACGCGCCTCGCGGGGGACGACCGCCCGTATGGTGGCATGCGCACCGGCTCGCTGCTGGCGGGGCTGGCCGCCGTCTTCTTCGTGACCATCATCGGCAACATGGGCAACTTCAAGCTGCTCGCCGATCAGTTTGCCCAGCGCAGCACCGTCACGGTCGAGAGCAGCCTGCCCGGCGTCACGAAGGCCATCGCCGCGCTCAGCGGCGTCTCCAACGTCCTCACCGGCAAGGCCACGCTCGACTTCCCGAACGACTGGTGGTTCTGGAACGCGTCGCGCGTCATCCCGGACACCATCAACGAGTTTCCGTTCTTCACCTTCACCTACGCCGACCTCCACGCGCACATGATCGCGCTGCCGCTGACCCTGCTGGCGCTGGCGGTTGCCGTCTCGCTGGCGCTCCACGTGCC
Organism: uncultured Anaerolineales bacterium; assembly: GCA_964588925.1. Taxonomy (GTDB): domain Bacteria; phylum Chloroflexota; class Anaerolineae; order CG2-30-64-16; family CG2-30-64-16; genus JALOOB01. The sequence goes on from CAZPTI010000038.1 coordinate 10,131, forward strand.
GCGCCTGCGCAACACGGAGGGCGGGCCGTGGCGCCTGACGGGTGAGCCGTCGCCGTGGGCCGTGCCCCTGCGCGAGCTGCTGCCCATCGTCCTGCTCGGCTTCACGGTCGGCGCGCTGCGCGCCACCAACACGTGGGACTTCCCCACCTACGCGCTGGCCGGCCTGCTTGCGCTCATCGTGCTGGAGATCAGCCGTCGCGGGCCGCTCTTTGTTGTCAGCAAGCCCAACGGCCTGCAGGAGTGGCTGGCCTTCATCCTGCGCTCGGTGGTCTCCGTCGTGTGGCGCGCGATCATCCTGATCCTCGTCGGCTCGGTCGCCTTCTACCCGTTCACCAGCCACTACGCCAGCGCCTATGCGGGGCTGGAGATGTACAAGGAAGGCAAGACGGTCATCAGCGACTACCTGACGCACTGGCTCTTCTTCATCGCGCTGGCCGTCGTCTTCCTCGCGGGCGAGTGGAACGCGCAGCGCCGCGAGCGCCGCCTCCCGCGCTGGCTCTCCGATGCCGCGCCGATCATCCTCGCCGTGGCCGTGGTCGTCCTGGCCGCCGGGTGGATCATGGGCGTGCGCGTGTGGCTGATCGCGCTGCCGCTGGCCGTGGTCGCGACGCTGCTTGCGCTCGGCCGCGACCTGCCGCCCGCGCGCCGCATGGCGCTCCTGCTGCTGGCCCTCGCGCTGGCGATCACGATGGGCGTCGAGGTGCTGCGTCAGAAGGACGACATCGGCCGCATGAACACGGTCTTCAAGTTCTACCTTCAGGCGTGGACCCTGTTCGGCGTCTCCCTCGCGTACGGCCTCGCCAACTTCGCCGGTCGCGCGGAGAAGCGCCGCCTCGCCTGGGGCAAGCTGGCGTGGGCAGTCGTCGGTGTGCTCTTCATTGCGTCGATGCTCTACCCGCCCTTCGCCGCGCGCGCCAAGATACGCGACCGCTTCTCCGCCGAAGCCTCCCCGCGCGGGCTGGACGGTATGGCTTACATGGATCGCGCGCAGTACTTCGACAACGGCCGCGACCTGCGGCTCGCCGACGACAAGGCCGCCATGCTCTGGCTGCTCGGCAACGTCGAAGGCTCGCCCACCATCCTCGAGGCGCAGATCCCCGAATACCGCTGGGGCAGTCGCTTCAGCGTCTACACGGGCCTGCCGGCGGTGCAGGGGTGGAACTGGCACCAGCGTCAGCAGCGTTCCGTCGTGCCGAGCCTTGAAGTCGAGCGCCGCGTCAACCACGTGCAGGAAATCTACAACACGACCGACCTCGCCCGCGCGCGTGAACTGCTCGACCACTACGGCGTGCGCTATATCATCGTCGGCGAGCAGGAGCGCGCGTACTACAACGAAGGTGGCCTGGCAAAGTTCGCGCAGCTTGAGGCGGACGGCTACCTGCGCACCGCGTACCAGAGTGGCGCAGTCACCATCTACGAAATCATCGCCCGGGATCGCGGCCCGGTCGAGTCGTACGCCTTCTTCCTCACGTCGCCCTTCGCGTCGTCCGGCGACGACGGCTCGACCACGTTCCTCTCGCCGAAGACGTTCCAGTCGCCGGCGATGCAATGAACCGGCAGATGGCTCGCGCTGTGCGCCTGTTCGTAGTCGCGGCTTTAGCCGCCCTCGTCCTGATCGGCGCGACTTTCCGCCTCGCCGACATCAACTGGGATCGCTACCAGCACATCCACCCGGACGAGCGCTTCATCGTCTGGGTGGCCGACACAATGCGCTGGCCGTCCGAGGTGGAGGGCGGCTTCTTCGCGCAACTGCGCGTCGCGCTCGACCCGGCGCGTTCCGCGCTCAACCCCCTCCGCTGGCCCCCCGGCGGAGAGCATGCGGGCGAGCCGCGCAACTTCGCCTACGGGCACTTCCCGCTCTACCTGCTGATCGCCGTCGCGCGCATTGCCGCATCCATCGGCAGTTGGTTCGGCGAGACGAGCATCGCGTTCCCCGCCTGGATGACCCCGTTTTACACCGTGGGCCGCAACCTGGCCGACTACAGCCACCTCTCCCTCGTCGGTCGCGCCATCTCAACCGTCGCCGATCTCGGCACGCTGCTGCTGGTGTACGCCCTCGGCGCGCGTCTCGGTCGACACCTGGACCCGTCGGGTTTCCAAAACCCGTCGGGTCTCCGCTCCCCCGCGACCGGCCTTCTCGCCGCAGCCGCCTACACCTTCGCCGTCCTCCCCATCCAACTCAGCCACTTCGCGGCGGTCGATCCGCTGCTCACCTTCTTCGTCGTCGCAACGGTTGCGCTGGCGGCGCGCTATGCGGAGCAGGGCGGTCGCTGGACGTGGGCGCTGGCCGGGGTGACGGCGGGCCTTGCCGTGGGATCGAAGTTCAGCGCGGTGATGGTCGCGCTGCCGCTGCTGGCCGCCGCGCTCTTCCGCCTGCCAGACGGCCCGTTCCGCGCAAAGGCGCTCGCCGTCCTCCGCCGCATCCTCCCCGCCGGCCTGATCGCCGTCGCCACCTTCGTCATCACCAACCCGTTCGCCATCCTCGAGTTCGACCGCTACCTCTACCAGATCACCGCGCAGAATCAGATGGTCAGCGGCGTGATGGACGCGCCCTACACCCGCCAGTACATCGGCACGATCCCCTACTGGTATTTCATCCAGCAGCTCAGCCAGTGGGGCCTCGGCTGGCCGCTCGGCTTGCTCGGCTGGGCGGGGCTCGTGTGGGCGCTCGTCCGGTTTGCGCTCGGCCGCTACACCCCCGCGCTCGCCGTCATGCTGGCGTGGGCCTTCCCGTATTTCCTTGTCACCGGCCTGTTCCACACGAAGTTCCTGCGCTACATGGCGCCGCTCCTGCCGTTCCTGATGGTGTTCGGGGCGGCGTTTGCGGTCTCCGCATTCCATTGGCTGCGTGCGCGTTTCGGTCGCGCGGGGCGGTGGGCGTGGGGCGCGCTGGCCGTCGCAACGGCGCTCTTCACCGTGCTGTGGGCGGTCGCGTTCGCCAACATCTACCGACAGGAGCACCCGTGGATCGTCGCGTCGCGCTGGATTTACGAGAACGTGCCGGAAGGCGCGACCGTGTTGAGCGAAGCCTGGGACGACGCGCTCCCGCTCGCCCTCGACGAAATTCCGGGTAAGCCGCCCACGCGCCAGTACAAGCGTTACGAGTTGCCCGTCTGGGAGGCCGACAGCAACGACAAGGTCGAGCAACTCGCCTCGCAGCTTGCCGCCGCCGACTATCTCGCCATCGCCAGCAGCCGGGTCTACGCGCCCGTCTCCCGCCTCCCGTGGCGCTACCCGATGACCTCGCAGTACTACCGGCAGCTTTTCTCCGGCGAGTTAGGCTACGAGCAGGTGGCCGAGTTCAGCGCCTACCCTCGCCTCGGCTCGTGGGTCATCCGCACCGACCACGCGGACGAAAGCTTCAGCGTCTACGACCACCCGCGCCCGATCATCTTCCGCAACACCGGCAGGCTCACGGCCGGCGAAATCGCGCTGCGCCTGCGCCGCTACCTCCCGCCAGCAGGCGAAAGGCAGCCAACCGCGTCCGTTCGTAATGCGGTTCGTAGTGAGCGCTTTAGCGCTCCCGCGCCGGGGCGGGCTGAAGCCCGCAC
>CAZPTI010000038.1:13781-26481 GCA_964588925.1 uncultured Anaerolineales bacterium
CGGTTCGTAGTGAGCGCTTTAGCGCTCCCGCGCCGGGGCGGGCTGAAGCCCGCACTACGAACCGCGTCCCCGGCCACGCCAGCCTCCGCGCGCAAACCGAAACCCCACCTGAACCGCTCCTGCTCCGCCAGCCCGTCGACACCCTCCCCGACGTCACCGACTACCGCTGGAACCGCTTTGCGTCCGACAACCCGCTCGTCGCGATCGTCCTGTGGTGGCTCGTCATTACGCTTTTCGGCTGGTTCGCGTGGCCGCTGCTCTTCCCGCTGCTGCGCGGCCTCCCTGACCGCGGCCACGCGCTGAGCCGCGCGGCCGGGTGGCTGCTGCTCGGCTGGATTCACTGGATGGGCGTGAGCCTCGGCCTGTGGCAGAACGCGCTTGGGCCGCTGCTGCTGGTTCTGCTCGCCCTCGTCCTGCTCGGCCGCGTCGCGTGGGCCGCGCAACGTCGGCAGATGGCTGCGTTCATCGCGCAGCGCCGCCGCCTGCTGCTCGGCCAGGAGGCGCTCTTCCTCGTCGCGTTCCTGCTGTTCGTCCTCGTCCGCCTGCTCAACCCCGACCTGTGGCACCCGTGGAACGGCGGCGAGAAGTTCATGGAGTTCGCGTTCCTCAACGCAACCCTTCGCAGCCCGGTCTTCCCGCCCTACGACCCGTACTTCGCGGGCGGCATCGTCAACTACTATTACTACGGCCTGTACCTCATCGGCCTGCCCATCCGACTGACCGGCATTTTCGCAGAGGTCGCGTTCAATCTGGCCGTGCCGTCCCTCTTTGCGCTGACCGCGCTCGCCGCGTGGAGCCTCGGTCACGCGATCGCGTCGCGCGCGCGCGACGTGCGTCCCCTCGTCGGCGGCGCGCTGGCCGTCGTCCTCACCCTCCTGCTCGGCAACCTGACCGGCATCGAGTGGGCGCTGAACGGCCTCGCAGAGGTCATGCGCGGGGGCGCCTTCCCGCCGTTCGACTACTGGGCCGCGTCGCGCGTCATCCCCTACACCATCAACGAGTTCCCGCTGTGGACCTTCACCTTCGCCGACCTGCACCCGCACCTCATTTCGATGCCGTTCGGCCTGCTCACCGTCGGCCTCGCGCTCAACTGGCTTGTTCACCGCCCCATCACCCCGCGGCGATGGCTCCTTAACCTGCTGCTGATCGCCTTAGCCCTGGGTTCGCTCGGCGCAATCAACACGTGGGACCTGCCCACCTACGCGCTGCTGGTGGCCGGCGCGATGCTGCTGGCCGCATGGCGCTCGCCGTCCGGCAATCGCTTCGTCTCCTTGCTTGCCGCCGCGTTCACCGCGCTTGCCGCGCTGATTCTGTCCGTCGCCGCGTATCTGCCCTTCTACCTTAATTATCAGGCGCAGGTCGGCGGGGGCGAGGGCGACGTTGTTTCGCGCTTCCTCGGCCTGGTGAAGGCCCCCAGCCCGGCCGGGAAGTGGCTGCTCATCTGGGGCTTCTTCCTGTTCGTGGCGGTGAGCTACACGCTGATGATGCTGCTGCGTCGCGGGCTGCGCACCGAGCGCGCGGCGGAGGGTGAGCGCCGCGCGCGACCCTGGCTGTTCGTCGCGCTGCTAGTCGTCGGCGCGCTGGCCGTGCTCGCCGCGCTCGGCCGGCCCACCGTGGCGCTCGCCGCATTGCCGCTGCTCCTCGCGCTCCCGCTGATTGTCGACCGCCGCGCCACATCCGGTTCCGCATTTGCGGCGCTATTGCTGGCGCTCGGCCTGGCCGTGGTTGCGGGCATCGAGATCGTCTACCTGCGCGACTTCCTTGAGGGCGGCGATTGGAACCGGATGAACACGCTGTTCAAGTTCTCCGTGCCTGCGTGGTTGTTCCTCGGCCTGGCAAGCAGCTACATGCTGGCCCGGTTGTGGCGCGCGACGAGCGCCGCGCCCGCATGGGTGGGTGTGCCGTGGCAGGCCGCGGCCGGCATCCTCCTGGCCGGCAGCCTCATCTTCCTGCTGGTCGGGGTCCGCGCGCGCACCGAAGACCGCTTCCCGAACGGCAGCCCGCCCCTCGGCGCGCTCGACGCCACAGCTTACATGGACACGGCTGAGTACACCTGGCCGAACAGCAATCACATTATCCGCCTCGCCAACGAACGAGCCGCGCTCAAGTGGCTGCTCGACAACGTGAAGGGAACGCCTATCGTTGCGGAGGCTCCCGCGGGCGGCTACGTGGTCGACGGGGAGCAAGTGGGCTACGACTATTACCGGGCGGGAGGACTTCGTGTAGCGAGTGCAACGGGACTGCCGACCTTCCTCGGTCAGCACCAGTACGAGCAGCGCCCTGGCGAGCAGATCGGCCCGCGCAGCACGGACGCGCGCGCGTTCTGGACGACGACTAACCTTGCCGAAGCGCGCCGCCTGATTCGCGACCTGCGCATCCGCTACATCTACTTCGGCCAGCTCGAACGCATCCTGTTCGACCAGGCCGCGCTGAGCAAGTTTGACGTTTTGACCCAGGCAGGGGAGTTGCGCATTGTCTACCAGAATGAGGATGTGACGATTTACGAGGTTCAGCAGGGAGCGTAGTGGGTGCGCGGCCATCTCGAATAAGCGAATGGCGTCGAATAAACGAATCCGAATGCGGGAGGCGCAATTCGCTTATTCGATACCCGTTCGCTTATTCGAGATGGCCGCATGCGCCAAATCTAGCGCTCCATTTGCAACCAATTCCTGTGACCTTTGCGACCCTCCAACAGTCATATCTAGCGTGAACCGAGATGCCAGCACCAGGAGAACATGACGCGCAGGCGGAGCAGGTGGCGGCGCTGTTCGAGCAGCACCGCGCCGCTGTTTACGCCTACCTTGCGCGCATGACACGCGATGGCGAGCTGGCCGAGGAGATCACGCAGGAGACATTCCTGAAAATCTATGCGGCGCGTGATCGGCTTTCAGGCATCGACAACCAGCGCGCATGGGTTTTTCGCATAGCCACTAATACGTGTCTGACCGCTCTCAAGCGCAACCGTCGCTTCCGCTGGCTCCCCTGGGAGAGCGCAGAAGGGCAGGGGCCGCGACTGAGCGAGGCGCAGCAGTTGATCGAGCGTGACGCCGTGGAACGCGCGCTGTCCGCCTTGAGCGAAGAGTATCGGGCTCCGTTGCTGCTGTTCAGCCACCACGGCTTCAAGGTCGCTGAAGTCGCCGCAATCCTCGGCATCAGCGAAGGGGCGGTGAAAACGCGAGTGTACCGGGCGAAGGAGATGTTCCTGCGAGCTTATCGACAGGGTGAGAAAGAATGACCGACCACGGGGAGTTTCAGCGGATTCTGGCGACGCACTGCGATGCGACGGGCGAGGAGCGCGCGGCCGTCGACGCGCACCTGGCAACCTGTCGCGCGTGCGCCGATGCCTTCGCCGCTTACGGGGAAGTGGACGCGCTGATTGCGGCTGCGCCCGAACGCGCGTTGCCGCCGCGCCTGTCGCTACCCTTCGCCGCCCTCCTGCATGAGCGCCAACCGGAGCCGCGCGCTTCGCAAAAGAGCAGGGGGCCAGGCATCGGATTCGCCCGCAGCCTCGCGCCCGCAGCCGCTATTCTGTTCATCATTGTCGCGCTCTCCGCGGTGTTGTGGTCGCTCAACAGCGGCGGCGCGCCCGTCACGGCGACCCCGACGCTCACCTCCACCCTCACGCCTACCACCATTACTGCGCGCGAGACCGGTCCGGCGGCGATCATCTTTGCGATGGCGCAACGTCCTGCGCACGCGCTTGATTTCGTCCCCACCCCCGCGCCTGCGCCGGCGCCGCAGGGCAACTCGGCCACTCTTTTTGCCGGGCCACCCGCCCATGCTACAATAACGCATTGATTATCAGTTGCAGATCGTTCGTAGTAGGCGCTTCAGCGCCCGTTTCGTTGGTTTTCGCCGGAAGCAATTATGTTGCCTGTGATTTCATGGTGGCTGGCCCTCCAGCTTCTCGGACTCGTCGCGCTGCCGCTGACGTGGCGCATGTTCGCGCGGCTGCCCGGCCGCGCGTATCCGTTCGCCAAACCGCTCGGCCTGCTGCTCGTCGCCTATGTTCTATGGCTCGGCGCAAGCTTCCACGTGCTGCCCAACACGCTCGGCGGTGTCATCGTCGCGCTGCTGCTCGTCCTCGCGCTCTCGCTGACCGTGGGGCGCGCGGCCTTCCGCCGCGACGAAACGGGCAGGATAACGCTCATCGCGTGGCTCCGCGCGCATCGCGGCCTCGTCCTGACGACCGAGCTGCTCTTCTTGCTCGTCTTTGCGCTCTGGGCCGTCTTCCGCGCCTACAACCCGGACATCGCCGGCACCGAAAAGCCGATGGAGTTCGCCTTCATCAACGGCGTCCTCGGCTCGCGCCTCTTCCCGCCGCAAGACCCGTGGCTATCCGGCTACGGCATCAGCTACTACTATTTCGGCTACGTCATGCTCGCCGCGCTCATCCGCATGACCGGCGTCCTCCCCGAGATCGGCTTCAACCTCGGCGTCGCCATGTGGTACGCGCTCGTCGTGACCTCGGCATTTGGCATCGTCTACACGTTAGTAGCCCTTGCGCGTAACTCATGGCAGCAACCCGAAACCCCCGGCGACAATTCGCTTATTCGCCCCGATTCGTTTATTCGAGATGGCCGCGCCGACGCCACCCCTGCGCCCTCCACCGGCCGCGCTCCTATCACGTGGGGCCTTCTCGGCGCGCTCATGCTCGGCTTCATGGCAAACCTCCAGGGCCTGATCGACACGGCCTACCAACGCAGCCTGTTGCCACTAAACATAATCCAGTGGCTTGGACTGAAAGACCTCACCGACGCGCCGCCCACCGGGCAGTGGACCGGCGGCTACTGGTGGTGGTGGCGCGCCTCGCGCGTGATCCACGACCAAACCCTCCCCGTCAACGGCGCGCGCAACACGGTCGAGGTCATCGACGAGTTCCCCATGTTCTCGTTCCTCCTCGGCGACATGCACCCGCACGTCCTGGCGCTCCCGTTCGTCCTGCTGGCGGTGATGTTCTGCGCGAATCTTTTGGTCGGGGCGTTGTCGGCGGAGAAGCCTGCGAACCCTGCGCCCGGCTTCTGGAACAGCGTCGCGCACCGGGTCACGCGCCTTGCTGACGCGACCGGTCTTTCGTGGGGCGGCTTGCTGCTGACCGCCATCGCGCTTGGCAGCCTGGCCTTCCTTAATACGTGGGACTTCCCGATCTACGTCCTGCTGGCCGCGCTCGCGTTCGGCGGAGCGGTCGCGCTGCGCGAGGGGCTGAGCTGGCGGGCAGTTGGCGGCGCAGCAGCGGCCTTCGTGACGCTCGCTGTCCTCGGCTACCTGCTCTACGTGCCGTTCTACGTCGGCTTCCAGTCGCAGTTGGGCGGCATCCTGCCGAACCTGCTCTTCCCGAGCCGCTTCAGCCAGTTCTTCCTCATGTTCGGCCCGTTCCTCGCGGCGGTCGTCTTTTTCCTCGGCCTGCTGTGCCACGAGTGGGGCAGTCGTCTGACCACGCGTCACACGTTGTTGGCCCTGCCGTTCACCGCGCTCCTGCCCGTGCTGGCGGTCGCGCTGCTCGCGCTGACCTTCTTCATCACGCCTGCGGGCAAGGAAGCGGTGCAGCAAGTTCTGCAACAGCCGGAAGTCGCCGCGAACGTCTCTTCGCCCACTGCGGGCGGACTCGTCGCGCTCGCTGCGCAGGTGCGCGCCGGTTCCCCGTGGACGTGGCTGGCGCTGGCCGTCTTGTTGGCGTGGGCGATTGGCGCTGCGGTGACAATGCTTGTTCGCCGCGAGAAGTCAGGATTTGCCACAGAGGACGCAGAGGCAGCAGAGGTTCTTGCCCCGCGCATCCCGGTCGACCTGTTCGCGACCCTGATGATCGTCGTCGCGCTGGCGCTGACCCTCTTCCCGGAGTTCCTCTACCTGCGCGACCTGTTTGGCTCGCGCATGAACACGGTGTTCAAGTTCTACTACCAGGCGTGGGCGTTGCTGGCGCTGGCCTCTGCGTATGCCCTCAGCCGCCTTGCCATGTCCACCACGCCGCGCAGCCTGAAGGTTCCCGCGCTCGTCCTGACCGGCCTGCTGATCCTCGGCGGGCTGTGGTATCCGCTCGCCGCGATTCCAAGCAAGGCCGACAACTTCGCGGGTCAGCCCACCCTCGACGGCCTCGCCTACCTCCGCCGCAACAACCCCGCGGATATGGCCGCCATCGAATGGCTGCGCGTGAACGTTCCGCCCACTGCCGTCGTCCTGGAAGCAACGGGTGGTTCGTACAGCCCCGAGGGTGCGGGCCGCGTCTCCATGTCGACCGGCAACCCGACCCTGCTCGGCTGGGACTTCCACGAGCGCCAGTGGCGCGGCAACGAGGGCTACGACAGGCTCGCCGCCATGCGTCCGGGCGTGATCGACCAGATTTACCGCAGCGCGCAGGCCACCGAACTGACCGGCCTGCTTGACCTGTGGAACGTCGACTACGTCTATGTGGGCGCACTGGAGCGCAACAAGTACGGCGTCTCGGACGCGGCGCTCGCGCGCTTCGACTCGGTCCTGACCAAAGTTTACGATGCGGACGGCGTTCGCATCTACGCAAGGTAACGTTATGACGCAAGAAGCAACTGCGTTACAACCCACAACCATGCCTCGCGTCGTCGAGTGGCTCACCGTCGAGCGCGCGGGCTACGCGCTGGCCGTGGTCATCGCGCTCGGCGTGCGCCTCTACGGCCTCGGCGACGTCCCGCTCGGCCCGACGGAGGCGATGCAGGCGCTCCCCGCAGTGGACGCGGCGCGCGGCGCGCTGCCCAACCTGGCGGACACGAGCGCCCTGCTCCACGTCCTGCAACGCCTGACCTTTGCCCTTTTCGGCGCGACCGATGGCACGGCGCGTTTCTGGCCTGCGCTTCTGGCCGGGCTGACTCCGCTTCTCTTCTATTTCCTGCGCCGGCAACTGACCCCCGGCGGCGCGCTGGCGGCGGCGTTCATCTGGTCCGTCTCGCCGCTTGGCGTGTGGAGCAGCCGGACCGGGACGGGTGATGCGCTTGTCCCGACCTTCGCGCTGGCGCTGCTGGCGTTGCTTGCCGCGGAGCATCGCGGCAAGTGGTGGGCCGCGCTGACCGGCTTCACGCTCGGCCTGCTTCTCGCCTCGGGCCCGAACGCCTACACCGTCCTCCTTGCCAGCGCGGCTGCGCTGGTTATCTTCGGCGACGGCTTGCGCGGGAGGCGACCTGACGGCGACGGCGAGCGACCGCCTTACGCAACGGGCGGCGGACGGCTCGGCTACATCGGCCTCGGCTTCCTCGCCGCACTGGTCGTCGCATCTTTCTTCCTGGCCGAGCCCGCCGCCCTTGCCGCCATATTCGAGCTGCCCGGCCGCTGGCTGTCCGACCTGATTCCCGGTCGGGGGGAGTACTCGCCGCTTGAAATCCTGGCGCGCCTCCTCATGGCCGAATTGTTCGTCTTTGGCTTCGGCATTGCGGGCATCGTCGCGTCCATCCGCCGCCGCGACCGCTTCGGCATCTGGCTCAGTGTCGCGACCGGACTCGCGCTCCTCGTCGCGCTGATCGGCCGCGGGCGGCATCCATTCGACCTCGCGCTCGTCGCGCTGGGGCTGACGCTGCTCGCCGGGCCGGTGGTCAGTCGTGTTGTAGCAACCGCTGTCGGATGGGGCCGCGAACGCGATCCGTGGCTCCTGTTCATCGTCTCGCTGATCCTGCTGATCGCCGCGTCCTTCGCCCTGCCGAGCGGCTTCAACCTGACCAACAACGCCGAGTGGCGCTTTCTCTATACCGCGGTCGGCATCGCGACGCTCGTCATGACGCTGATCGTGTGGATTGCCTACGGCGTGTGGGATAGCTGGCGCGAGGTGGCGCGCGTCGTTCCCGTCGTGCTGCTTGTCATCGGCCTCTTCTGGCACGTGAGCGAGATGGTCGCGCTGAGTTACGACCGCGGCGCGTGGCGGCAGCCGGGCATCGTCCACGAGACACCCGCAGCCGACCTTGCCGATCTGCGTAAGGCGCTGCTCGACTTCGGCGGCCTTACGGGCGGCGGGCAGGATGCGGCGGTCGACGTGGCGTGGCCGAATCTCGAGGGCAACTCGATCATACCGGTGCTGCGCTGGCAGTTGCGCGACCATGAAACCGTGCGCGTAGCTGCGTCGCTCCCCGGCGACCCTGCGCCGCTTGTCATCACGCCCGTGGGCGAACAGCCGCGCCTCGACGGCTACAGCGGCACGGAGTTTGGCATTTCGCAGCGTTGGGCGCCGAGCCTGTGGGACCTCCCGACAACCCTTCGCTGGATACTCTATCGCGAGTCAAAGGTCGCGCCGGAAAAGACGCGCGCGATTCTGTGGATCAAATGGCCGACACAACCGTAACGGTGATGAACATGGAAAACACCGAAACCAAGTCACCCGGCATTCTTGACCGGGCCTTTATCAGCTTCCTCAAGCTCGACGGCGAGAAGATCGCGTGGATCATTCTCATCCTCGTCGCGCTCCTGTCGCGCACGATCATGCTCGGCGCGCGGGCGATGAGCCACGACGAGAGCCTTCACACGGTCTACTCGTTCCAGCTTTACGACGGCCGCGGCTACCAGCATCAGCCGATGATGCACGGCCCGCTCAAGTTCATCCTGAACCCGCTCATGTACTTCATGTTCGGCGTGAACGACTGGAGCGCGCGCATCCAGGTTGCCATCTTCGGCGTGGTCATGGTCGCCGTCGTGTGGGTCATGCGCCGCTGGATCGGTCGCACGGGCGCGTTCCTCACCGCGCTGATGTACACCGTCTCGCCCGCGCTCGTCTACCACAGCCGCTACATCCGCGACGAAGTGATGCTGACCAGCCTGCTCGTCATCCTGGTCATCTGTCTGTTCCGCTACCTGGAGGAGCGCAGCCTGCCCTGGCTGGTCGGCACAGCTGTGACGCTCGGCTTTGCCTTCCTGACGATGGAGGCGTCGTTCATCTTCGGCGGCATCTTCGGCATCTTCCTCGTGCTGGCGCTCACCGCGCAGTTATGGGCGTCCGTCTGGCCCGGCGAGAATGGCGCCAGCCGCCGCGGTTCCTTCCGTATGCTGGCGGGCATTGCCTTGCCGCTTCTGGTGATCGGTCTTGTCCTCGAAATCTTCAAGCAGCGCGTGCCCGGCTTCATCCTCATGGGCGTGGGCGCGGTGCTGGCCGTCCTTGCCGCGCTGCTCGCGCTGACGCAGTGGCGGTGGAGCCTGCGCGCCTTCCGCGAGCTTGACCTGATCGTCCTGTTGCTGACGCTTGTCATGCCCTTCCTCTCCGCCGTCGTCCTCAAGGCGGTCGGCTGGGAGATCAGCCAGTTTAATAACCCCGGCCAGATCACCCTGTCGATGGTCTGGCAGGGCCTGCTCGTGCTCGCCATCCTCTTCATCCTGAGCGGCGTTCTCGGCTTCCTCTGGCTCCGCGAGCGGTGGTTCATCGCCGCGGGCGCGTTCTGGGTGATCGAGATCCTCTTCTTCACCACCTTCCTGACCAACGGCCAGGGCATCGGCACGGGGCTGATCGGCTCGCTCGGCTACTGGATCGATCAGCAGGAGGTGATGCGCGGCGGCCAGCCGTGGTACTACTTCTACCTGATCGTGCCGCTTTACGAGTTCCTGCCGTGGATTCTCTCCGGCATCGGCATGATCGCTGCGATTGTCTGGCTTGTTCAGCGCGCGCGCGGCCATGCGGAAGTGGCGGAGGTCGTCGCACCGGCGGTTGGGCAGGAAATGCCCGCAATGGGCGCGCAGCGCGTCTCTGCGCTGCGCCCGCAAGTCGCGCCCATCACGGTTCAGGAGCTATTCATCGCCTTCCTCGTCTTCTGGCCCACGATGACGTGGCTCGTCTTCACCTACGTGGGCGAGAAGATGCCCTGGCACTCGGTCTACATGGCAACCTCGATGGCCCCGCTCGCCGGCTGGTGGATCGGTCGCGTGATCGATGGCATCGACTGGCGCGGCAAGGTCAAGAGCCTGGTCGCGATCATGGTCATGGTCCCGCTCTTCCTGGTCGCGCTCAAGGCCATTCTGCCCACGTCGACGAACCGGCCGTTCTCGAACGTCAGCGTGGACGGCCTGAGCAACACCGCGCAATGGCTGCTCGGGCTGATCTTCGCGCTCGTCCTGATCTACTTCCTCTACGACCGCTTCGTCGCAGTCGGCGGCGGGCAGGCAGTGCGCGCTGTGGTGACGAGCCTTGCTGCGCTGCTGCTGATCCTCACGGTCGGCGTGTCCTTCCGCCTTAACTTCGTCAATTACGACTACGCGACCGAGCCCATCGTCTACGCGCACGCCACGCCCGACATCAAGCTGTCCCTGGCGCAGCTCGAAGAACTCTCGCGCAAAACCGCGGGCGATCATGCTATACGCTTCTCCTACGACGATGACTCGACGTGGCCGCTTGAATGGTACTTCCGCGATTACCCGAACAAAGTCTACTTCGGCGGCAGCCCGTCGCGCGACGCGGTCGATTCGCCGGTGGTCATCGTCGGTGACAAGAACGTGAGCAAGGTGAAGCCCTATCTGGGCGACCGCTACTACGAGTTCAACTATCGCTTGATCTGGTGGCCGCGCGAGACCTACAAGGGCCTCAACTGGCAGCGCATCTGGGACGGCATCCGCGACCCGGTGCAGCGCGGCCAGTTCTGGGATGTGGTGATCCATCGACGCTACACAACCAAGACGGCGCAGTGGGACCCCATCCACCGCTTCTCGATGTTCGTACGCAAGGACGTGGCCGCGCAGGTGTGGAACTGGGGCGCGGGGCAGGGTAGCGCGTCGACCGGCGAAGGCAGTGAAGCCCCGACCGACCCGTACGCGGGCGCGCAGAAGCAGATCGCGGCCGTCCAGCAACTTGGCGTGACCGGCCAGCCCGGCACAGGCCCCGGCCAGTTCAACTTCCCGCGCGCGGTCGCGGTCGACAGCCAGGGCAACGTCTACGTGGCCGATTCGGGCAACAACCGCATCGTCGTCTTCGGGCCGGACGGGGCCTTCCTGCGCGAGTGGGGTTCCACCTGCAAGCTCGACACCGGCGAAGGGTGCGTGAACGGCGGCGCGGGGCAGTTCAACGAGCCGTGGGGCATCGCGGTTGCGCCGGACGGCAGCGTCTTCGTCTCCGACACGTGGAATCACCGCATCCAGAAGTTCACCAACGACGGCCAGTACGTCACCTCATGGGGCGTCTTCGGCTCGACCGGCGGCGAGCTGGGGCAGGAGAACCTCTTCTACGGCCCGCGCGCAGTCGTGGTCGGGCTGGACGGCAACATCTCGGTGATGGACACCGGCAACAAGCGCGTGCAGGTGTTCAAGCCCGACGGGACGTTCGTCACGCAGTGGGGCGGCGGCGGCGTGGTCGACGGCCGCTTCGACGAGCCGGTCGGCCTCGCGCAGGATGGGGACGGACGCTGGTACGTCGCGGACACGTGGAACAAGCGCATCCAGCGCTTCAACCCCGTCAACGAGTGGGAGAAGTCGTGGCCGGTGAACGGCTGGGGCAGCCAGTCGGTGGTCAACAAGCCGTCCATCGCGGTCGACTCCGAGCGCAACACGCTCTACGCGGTCGACCCCGAGAACTTCCGCGTGCTCGCCTGGAACCTCGACGGCCAGTTCAAAGCCACCTGGGGCCTCTACGGCAACGATATGCAGTCGTTCACGCTTCCCACCGGCATCGCGGTCGGCCCCGACGGCAGGGTGTACGTGGCGGACGGGGATTCGCACCGGGTGATGGTGTTCCCGCCGCTGGAGTAGGGACGAAGAGGAAGCCGCGCAAGTTAGCATGCGGCCATCTCGAATAAGCGAATGCGGGTCGAATAATCGAATGCCCTTCCCATCACTGGCCGCGCTTGGGAGGAACAAGAGCGCGCAGCGCCATTCGATTATTCGACCCTGTTGAATCTCGTAAAGTCGTACCGGTCGCACTTTAACATTGTCTCATAAAGTCGTGCCGCAAGCGCAGCTTGCCAACTCCAGTTTGCGCCAGTCCTCAAGTGTAAAGGGTAGCGCAAACTGGTAGTTGGGCAGTGCGATCTCCGGCCAGTCGCCCATGAGATCGGTTTTCGTCAGGCCGCGGGCAAGAAAGCGTTTGGTGAGCGCCGTGCCGGCGATTTGCACGACGAACTCAAGCGTCGCCGGATCGAAGTGGATTTCCAGCATCGCCTGGGCATGGCCCAGGCCCACGTTGTAGCGCTGCGTGCCCAAGCCAAACTGGCCGCGACGACTGGCTTGCCGAAACCAGCGGCCCGTGGCCAGCAACGTATGGATGCGCTTTAGGTCCAGCAAGGCCTCCTCCCACTCCAGACGATACGGCCGCGGCGAAGTAGCCGCCTCCGGATGGGCAGCGAGCGGTGCTGCGCCGTTCAAAGTGCGACAGGGCAGTCGGGCGTTCAGGGCCTCCCGCCGTTGGTCCAGTTCATGCCAGAGTGCCGCCAGGCACTCGCAACGCTGTCCGACCACCGCCTGGGCGCTGAGCGTTTGATGCGTGCGCTCAATCATGGCATGGGCTTGCGGCGGGGGGCGGCGGATGAAGGCGACCTCAATCCCCAAGGCCACGAGCCACAGCTGCAGACGCGCGGGAAACGGCGATTGGCTGGTATTATCATAGAAGGCGCTGTCGTGATCGAGCGTAATGCGCATGGGTAAGCCATACTGACAGAAGCTGCGCCGTAGCGCCAGTTGGTAAACGTGCCAGTCCAGGTGCGCACCCAGGTAGGGGTAGCTCTCGATCTTCAGCCGACTTACGACATCGCCAATGTTGATCACGCTCACCGCCCCGAGGCCC
>CAZPTI010000039.1:0-13545 GCA_964588925.1 uncultured Anaerolineales bacterium
AGGTGGAGATGCCGGGAGTCGAACCCGGGTCCGAAACAAACGACCGCCAGCGTCTACAAGCTTAGCTACTGATTTGATCTCGCCGGACGGTCCGGCAGTAACCACCGTCCACTAGCCCGGCCAGCCGATGATCTTAATCTCGCTTATCAGCGTGGGCGAGAAGCACCTTACGGTATGTCACGACGCTGTCTATCGCCGCCAGGACCCGATAGGAGCGCCGTCGTCACTTGTTAGGCGACGATTTGTCCACGTATCCCTTTAGGCTGCGAGCGCCATAGCGCTGTTGCGAGCCATCGGGAAGGTGAACGCCTTGCCGTTGTTGGCATTTGTAAGTTTGCTCTGGATTTGCGAGGTGAGAGCGCCTCGGCTTGCAGCTAACGACCCATTTGCCCCGTCGAAACCAGTCATCCCCTTGTGAGGAGCATTATACCAGATGCTCAATTAGAATCAAGTTAGAAATCTGGATTCTTAGGCGGCTAATCCCAATCCTGATCCTTCAACTGGCGGCGCAGCTCGCGATCTGCGTCGCGCTCGGCGACGGCGTCCTTGCGGTCGTACTGGCGCTTGCCGCGGACGAGCGCGATTTCGACCTTGGCGCGGCCCTTGACCAGGTGCATGTCGAGCGGCACCACGGTCCAGCCGCGTTCGGACACTTTGCTGAGCAGCTTGCGGATTTCCTGCTTATGCAGCAGCAGGCGGCGCTCGCGGCGCGGCTCGTGGTTCTCGCGGTTGCCGAAGTCGTAGGGCGAGATGTGGACGTTGACCAGCCACGCCTCGCCGTTGCGGATCAGCACGAAGCCGTCGCGCAGGTTCACGCGGCCGGCGCGCGCGGACTTGATCTCGGTGCCGGTCAGCGCGATGCCCGCCTCGAACTTGTCCTCGATGAAGTACTCGAATAGCGCCTTGCGGTTGCTGGCAACCGTCTTGACGTCGCTGTCGCTATGCCTGCTCACTGATTGGGACTCCAGAGATACTTTTGCCACAGAGGACACAGAGGCCGCAGAGGAGCGCGGCGAAGTTAGCAACTTGCGCAACAACCGCTCTGCGCGCTCTGTGTCCTCTGCGGCAGGAAACTACTTTCCGGTCAGCAAGAACTCGATGGCCCGGTTCAGTTGCGGGTCCTGATCTGCTTCGAGCTCTTCCCGCGTCGGATCGGGGACGGCGATGTCGGGGTCGAGGCCGACGCCGTCGATGCCGCGGTCTTTCGGCGTGTACCAGCGCGCGATGGTGACGCGGAGTTGCGAGCCGTTGCTCAGCGAGTTGGGCAGTTGGACCGAGCCTTTGCCGTAGGTGGTGGCGCCGAGCAGCTTGCCGGTTCCGGCGTCCTGGATTGCGCCAGCCACGATTTCGGACGCGCTGGCGCTGCCGCCGTTGACGAGAACGACGAGCGGGATGTCACCCAGCAGGTAGCGGCCCGTCCGCTTGTAGTCCTCCTGCCGGCCGTCGGCAAAGCGCTCGATGACGACGTTGCCTTCGGGCACGAACAGGCTGCTGATCTTGACCGCCGCGTCGAGCAAGCCGCCCGGATTGTCGCGCAGGTCGAGGATGATGCCCTGCGGCTTCTTCTCGACGGCCTTCTGCAACGCCTGCTGCGTCCGCTCGGCCGCGAAGCTGCTGAACTCGCTCAGGGCGATGTACTCGATCTTGCCGTCCTCGAGCGTTTTCGTGGTGACGATCGGGATCTCGATGCGCGCGCGCGTGACGGTGAGGTCGAACGGCTTTTCGTTGCCGCGTTTGATCGTCAGCGTCACCGGCGTGCCGCGCTTGCCGCGGATCAGCGCGACGGCGTCATTCAGGTCGAGCATGGTGATATCGCGGCCGTCGACCTTAATCACCACGTCGCCGACCTCGACGCCGGCCTTCTGCGCGGGCTGGTCGGCAAAGAGGTGTTCGATCCGCACGCCGCCCTCTTCCGCCTGGCCGACACGCGCGCCGATGCCCTCGAACTGACCCTGCATGTCCGTATTGAACGACTCGGCCTGTTCGGGGTCGAGGAAGGCGGTGTGCTTGTCGCCGAGCGCGGAGATGATGCCGCGAATGGCCGCGTAGGTCACGTCCTCGCCTTCGGGCAGGTTGCCGTAGTACTGCTCCTTGAGCAGCTTCCACGCCTCGTTGAGCAGTTCCGTGTCGATGGGCGCCTCATCGGGCAGCTGCGACTTGTCCTGCGGCGTGGGGGTCGGGAAGACGCGCGTGGCGGTGGGCGCAGGTGTTGCGGAGCCACGGGCGGGCGCAGCGGGGGTGGCGGTCGCCGCGCGCGTGGCTTGCGCGATAACTTCCGCCGCCGGAGTCGGCGCGGCCTCCGAGAGTTGCGCGACCTCGTCCGCCTGTTCGACAATCGCAGGCGCGGCGGCAACCGCAGCCGTGCGTCCCTGGCCGAAACCCACTCCCACACCGACGCCAAAAGCGGCCAGTATCAACACCAGGGCGACCATGCCGGCCACCAGGAATTTCATCACCGTTGTCATTATACTATCTTTCATAAAGCAGTTTCCTTCGCCTGACGGATCGCTGCGCATTATACACGAAAGGTTTACCGTTCGCCCTTCAACCAGGAAATCGCGCGCGCCAACTGCGGGTCGCGGCCATTGTTGCGGTCGTCTTCGCTAATGCCGACCTGGACGTCCGGCTCCAGCCCGCTGCCGTCGATCTGGTGCCGGGCCGGTGTGAGCCAGCGCGCCACGGTCACGTGCAGGGAAGTGCCGTCGGGGAACTCGTGGACTTCCTGCACGGAGCCTTTGCCATACGTTTTCTCGCCGATCAGCGTCGCGCGTCCACGGTCGCGCAGCGCGCCGGCCACGATCTCGGAGGCGCTGGCCGTGCCCCCGTCGGTCAGCACGACCAGTTCCCACTCCTGCGCGGGGCTGCGGACGTCGTTGGCGGGGTAGAAGCGCTCCTGGCCCCCGCGCTTGACCTCGCGCAGCACGTCGCCGCCCTTGAGGAACTGGCTGGCGATGTCGATGGCCGCGTCGACCAGGCCGCCGCCATTGCCGCGCAGGTCGACCACCAGCCTGGTTACGCCCGCCTTGTTCAGCTCGTCGATGCCGGCGCGTAGCTCTTCCGACGTGCGCTCACCGAACAGGGCGATGCGCGTGTAGCCGATCTTCGCGTCCTCGTCCAGCACGCGCCACTCGACGCTCGGCGTCTCGATGCGCTCGCGCGTCACCTCGATGCTGGCCTGCTGCGTGGCCGGCGGACGCAGGTAGGCGATCTTGACCTTTGTGCCCGGATCGCCGCGGATCAACGCGACCGCCTCTTCGACGGTCATCTCGGGCGTGATCTCCTGGCCGTCAATTGCAAGCAGAATGTCGTTGTCCTGCAACCCGGCCTTCGCTGCCGGACGGTCGCGCATCACAGTGATGACCATGCGGCCCTGGTCGTCGCGGCCGAGATATGCGCCGATGCCGCCGAAATGCCCGGCCAGCTCGTCGCGTTCCATCTCGCGCGGGGCAGGCTCGACGAAGACCGTGTAGGGGTCGCCGTACGATGCCACCAGGCCGTGCGCCGCGCCCCACGCCTGCTTCTGCTCGCTCGGTATCTCGCCGATGAAGGAGCGTTCCAGCATGGCGCGCACTGTCCACAGGCGGTTGAACGCGTCCGGCGACGACGCGCTGGCCGTCTGATGGGAACCGAAATAGTATCCGCCGGCAAAGACACCGGCAATCGCCGCGGCGACGAGCAAAGTCGTGACCACAACGCGCCCGAATTGACGCATATCCGACAGGCTCCTCTCGACACACCGAAACGTCGCTCTCAGCAGGGGGGCCAGGTGGGGAGAGCCGCGCACGGAGGACCACCCGGATCAACGTGACTATTATGCCACCACGGAGCCATTTCTACCGTAATTGAACGCACGAACGCGCGACCGGCACGGGCTGCGGCGCGGAGCGCGACGTTCGTGGCGTTAACCCCATGACGAGGCGGTTGCGCAGCGGGTTTCGCGTTTTTGGCCGCTCTCATGCAACTCTAAACGATGCTCATGCGCGACTAATGTTACGCGTGGACTCCACCCTCGCTCCCCCACGATATAATTTTTATGTAAACTTGATAATGGTTGAAGCGTGAATTGTCGACATAACATCTATAGTGTGAACATGCGATTAGGAGGATAAGTAGACATAATCCAGTTGCGCGCAGATGAGGCAGATGGAGTGGATTCGCATGATCTTTTTGATGCGTTCAATTCACTCTCAGTAGAACTTCATCACCGGCCAGCCGCGCTCGGCGGCGATTTTTGCCAGCTTCCTGTGGGGGTTGACTGCGACGGGGCGTCCGACCGCTTCCAGCAATGGCATGTCGGAAGCGCTGTCGCTGTAGAAGTAGCTCTCTCGGAGGTCGATGCCGTGTTGTTCGGCGTATAGCAGGCTGCGCGTGACTTTGCCGCTGCCGTAGCATGCCGGTTCTATCACGCGCCCTGTAAAACTTCCGTTCTGAACCTCTAGCTCGGTCGCGATATAGCTCTCCCCCAGGCCGAGCGCCTCTGCGACGGGCTTGACCGCATACGGCGTTGCGGCGGAGACAATTGCGACGTGATGGCCCTGCTGCCGGTGCCACTCGACGCGCTCGCGTCCGCCCGGCGCGATGTAGTGGCGCAGCATGGAGTCGAACCAGGCGTCGCTCATGCGCCAGGCTTCGGCTTCGTCCGCCCCGGCCGCGTAGACCATCAGGCGGCTCATCAGGCGGGGAAAGTCTGTTAGCCCCGTTATGTATAGCCCTACTTGCCCGGTAATATAGGCCCACCGGTGGAGGGGCAACTGCCCTGTTTGCCGCAGCCACTTGAGGTACAGCCGGCCGGATGCCGCGCTGAGCAGCGTATTATCCATGTCAAAGAACGCGGCAATCATATCCGTGAATACGGATCGAACGGCGGGCGCAATGCTTTTGGCACGCGCGCAACGAGCTTCGTGCCGGATTCCTCGTGCCCCTCACTCAGAATGAGGCCCCGCTGGTGCGCCAGCGACAGCAGGTCCCCTCGCCCGTACGGCAGCAGCACGTCGATGAGCACCATGTCCTCATCCAGCACCCTTTCCAGCCGCTCAAGCAGGTCGTCGATCCCCTGTCCGGTCAACGCAGAAATCGGGACGCTGTTGGGCAATCCGGCCTCGGACAGGTCGATCTCCTCCGCATTCGGAAGCTGGTCGATCTTGTTGAGCGCTGTAACCACGGGCTGATCGGTGGCCTCCAACTCCCCCAGCACCTCCAGCACGGTCTCGACCTGTTCCTCGACGTTCTGATGCGTTATGTCTACTACATGCAGGATCACGTCGGAGTCAGCGATCTCTTCCAGTGTGGCGCGGAACGCGGCGACGAGGGTCGTCGGGAGCTTCTGGATGAAGCCGACCGTGTCGGTGACGAGCACTTCCCTGCCCCCCGGCAGCTTGATGCGCCGCGTGGTGGGGTCGAGCGTGGCGAAAAGCTGATCGGCCGCGTAGATGTCCGAGCCGCTGAGCGCGTTGAGCAGCGTTGACTTGCCGGCGTTGGTGTAGCCGACGAGCGCGACGACCGGGATGGCTTCCTCGGTGCGGCGACGGCGGTACTGCGCGCGGTGCTTGCGGACCTCTTCGAGCTCGCGCTTGAGGTGCGCGATGCGGCGGCCGATCTCCTGCCGGTCGACTTCGAGCTGGGTTTCGCCGGGACCGCGCAAGCCCACGCCGCCGTTCCCGCCGCGACCCGCTGCGCCGCCGGTCTGTCGCGCCAGGTGCGTCCACCCGCGCGTGAGCCGGGGCAGGCGGTATTCCAGTTGCGCCAGTTCGACTTGTAGCGCGCCCTCGCGCGTGCGCGCGTGCTGCGCGAAGATGTCGAGGATGAGCGCGGTGCGGTCGAGCACCTTGACGTTTTCGTTGCGGATCGCCTTCTCAAGCTCGCGCTGCTGGCCGGGCGACAGCTCCTCGTCGAAGATGACGGCATTCGCGCCGGTGTCGGCGCGGAGCGCGACCAACTCCTCGACCTTGCCGGAGCCAATGAGCGTGGCCGGGTTGACGCGGTCGAGCCGCTGTTCGAGTGTGCCGACCACCTTCAGCCCGGCGGTTTCCGCAAGGCGCTCTAACTCGGCCAGCGAGTCTTCCATTGCCCAGGTGTTGCGCTGGCCCTTGATTTCCACTCCCACGAGCAGCGCCGTCTCTTGCGGCGCCTGTGTATCAAACGGTCTGATAGAACCCCTCCCCTAAAGCTTCAACCCGCGCAGGCGTTCCACGGCGGCCATGAACCGCTCGGAGGTCTGCCCCATCGAAATGCGCAGGTAGCCCTCGCCGTGCGCGCCGAACGCCGAACCGGGCGTGAGGCTGACGCCTGTGGCGAGGAGGATTTTGTCGGCGAACTCGGCGGACGTGTGACCGGCCGGGACTCTCGGCCAGAGATAGAGGCTGGCAGCGGGTAGCTCGCACTGCAAGCCGAGGTCGTTCACCAGCGCGTCATACATGGCGTCGCGGCGGCGCTGATATTCGGCGTTGCGTCCCTCGATCCACGACTGGTCGCCGGTGAGCGCCGCAACGGCCGCATCCTGCACGGCGAGGAAGATGCCGCTGTCGACGTTGCTCTTCACTTGCAGCAGCGCGGCGACGGCGGTTGCGTTGCCGACCGCCATGCCCACGCGCCAGCCGGCCATGTTGTGCGACTTGGAGAGCGAGTTGAACTCGACCGCCACGTCCTTTGCGCCGGGGATTTCGAGCAGGCTCGGCGCGCGGTAGCCGTCGAAGCAGACGTCGGCGTAGGGCGCATCGTGGCACAGCAGGATGTCATGCTCCCGGCAGAACGCGACCGCTTCCTCGAAGAACGACAGGGGCGCAACCGCTCCCGTCGGGTTGTTCGGGTAGTTGAGCCACATGAGGCGGGCTGCGTCGGCTGCGGCTGTCGGAATCGCGTCCAGGTCGGGCAGCCAGCCGTTCTCCCCGGTTAGCGGCATGCAGTACGCCTGCGCGCCCGCCATCGCCGCACTTGCCGCATAGGTCGGGTAGCCGGGATCGGGCACGAGCGCGAGGTCGCCCGGATCGAGCCAGGCGAGCGCCATGTTCGCGATGCCTTCTTTCGAGCCGAGCAGCGGAAGCACTTCGTTCGCCACGTTGAGTTCCACGCCAAAGCGCGAACGGTAGTAGTCCACCATCGCCTGTCGCAGCTTCGGCGTGCCGACGTAGCCCGCGTAGCCGTGCTTGTTGGACATGCCTGCCGACTGAGCGAGGGCGTCGACGACGAAGGTTGGCGGCGGCCCGTCGGGGCTTCCGATGTCCAGCTTGATCACATCGACGCCCTGCGCCTGGAGCGCCTTGATCCTGGCGTCGAGCGTGGCAAAGACGTACAGCGGCAGCGATTCGAGGCGGTGCGAGCTTCTCACGGGGTGGGTGTGCCTTTCTGCGAGGGGGTCGGCGTGGGCGTCGTTACGTTGGGGCCGACGCGCGCGCCTTCAAGCGCCACTTCCAGCACGCGACCGACGCGCGCCAGCGACGCAGCCGACACTTTGTCCGCCGTGTCCTCGGTCGTGTGCCAGTACGGATAGTCGAAGTCGATAATGTCGATGGCCGGAATGCCCTTGCGGAGGAACGGCGTGTGGTCATCAAGCATGCTGTGTTTGGCCGTGGGCAGGAAATATTCCTCGTAGCCCAGCTCGGCCGCGATGCCCCACACCTGCTCCACCAGCCACGGCGTCGAGTTCTGCTCTTTGTAAAGCTGCTGGTCCGCGTCGCCAACCATATCGACGATAATCACGGAGGCCGGGTTCGTCGCCAGGTTGTTCGCGAAATAGGACGAACCGGCGATGAACTGCCAGCCGTCGAGCCGGCCATTGTCCTCCGCATCGAAGAAGACGAGCCACACTTCGTTTTGCAGCTTGCTCTTGTCGAGCGCGCGCGCGAGTTCCAGCAGGACCGCCACGCCGCTGGCGCCGTCGTTCGCGCCCGGCACCGGCTCGTTGCGTTCATCCGCTGTGGGGTCGTTGTCTGCCCGGCGCCGCGTGTCGTAGTGCGCGCCGATCAGGATGACCGGCCCCTTCCCCACCCCGGCCTTGCCGATGATGTTGCGCGCCGGCGTGCCACGATAGCGGAAGTCCTGATACTCGACCTTCCAGCCGTGCTTCGCCAGCTTTTGCATGATGTAGGTCTGCGTCTCCCGGCTCCCCTCCGAACCGGTCGCGCGCGGGCCGATGTCCACCTGCGCCAGCACGTGCCGGTACGCCGCCCTGCCGTCGAACTCGCGACTCAACGACTCCGGCAGGAACTGCCCCACGGTGGGCGCGACCATGTAGCCGAACCAGATGATGATCCCGGCGAACCCTGCCAGAAGGACATTTTCAAGCCAGTGCTCACGCAACCAGGCGCTTGCTCCATTTCGCATAGCCTATTTTGCTCCTCTTCTTGAATTTTATATCGTTCTTCGCTGATGAGCAATTGCTATGCGAAGAATAACATGGAGGCGGTGTTGGTGCGCGGCCATCTCGAATAAACGAATAATAATCGAATAAGCGAATTGCGCCAGCCTTTCTGATCGAGCGCAATCACTCGAGGACCGACATTCGTTTATTCGGTCGTCATTCGTTTATTCGAGATGGCCGCGCGCCAACGCGCGACAACCCGACCCCCTACCTTTCCCCTTGCGCCCTAATCCTCCCGCCCCTCATCCCGGCTGCGGAAGAACAGCCGAATGGGCGTGCCGGTGAAAGGATACACCTCCCGGATGCGATTCTCAAGGAAGCGTTCATACGAGAAGTGGACAAGTTCTTTATCATTCACGAACACAATGAACGTCGGCGGCGCAGTTTCGGCCTGCGTCGCGTAGAGGAACTTGAGCGGCTTGCCCCGGCGGCTGGGCGCAGGGTGCTGAACCATTGCCTCCCGCAGGATGCGGTTGAGCTCGCTGGTCGGGATGCGGAGCTTGCGCTGCGCAGCGATCTGCATGGCGGCGGGCAGCACCTTGCTCACGCGCTGCTTTGTCTTAGCCGAGATGAAGAGCACCGGCACGTAGTCGAAGAACTTCATGCGCTGGCGGATCTCTTCCGTGTGACGGTTGATCGTGGTGGAGTCCTTGTCCTCCACCGCATCCCACTTGTTGACAATGACCGCCACGCTCTTGAACGCGTCCATGATGAACTCAGCCACGTGCGCGTCCTGGGCGGTGACGCCGTCCTGCGCGTCGGTGACGAGCAGCGCGACGTCGGCCCGCTGGATCGCGTTGACCGCGCGCAGCACGCTGTACTTCTCGATGCCGCTCTCCACCTTGCCGCGCCGCCGAATGCCTGCCGTGTCGATCAGGATGATCTTCTGCCCTTCCCACACCAACTCGGTGTCGACCGCATCGCGCGTAGTGCCGGCAATGGGGCTGACGATGACGCGCTCCTCTTGGAGCAGCGCGTTGAGCAGAGATGACTTGCCGACGTTCGGTCGCCCTACAATCGCTATGCGAACCGCGTCCTCTTCCGGCTCTTCGGTGGCCTGCGGGATGAGTTCGACGATGGCGTCGAGCAGGTCGCCCGTGCCGGTGCCGTGGAGGGCCGAGATCGGGTAGGGGTCGCCCAGCGCCAGCTCGTAGAACTCCAGCGCAGCCTGCCGGCGCGTCTCGTTGTCCGCCTTGTTGACCGCCAGCACCACCGGCTTGCTCGACCGGCGCAGCACGTCCGCCACGTCGCGGTCCGCTTCGGTGAGGCCGTCCTTCGCGTCGGTCAGGAAGACGACGACGTCCGCCTCTTCGATGGCAAGCTCGGCCTGCTGCCGGATCTCGCGCACGAAGTCACGCGAGGCGTGGCTGAGCGTCTCCGGCTGATCGCCCTTGACAGCGGCTTTATCGGTCGCGGCAATGTCCATGCCGCCGGTGTCGATCAGCAGGAACGGGCGGTTGGTCCACTCGGCGGGCGCGTAGACGCGATCACGCGTGGTGCCCGGCTCGTCCTCGACGATGGACTTTCGCTCGCCCACCAGGCGGTTGAATAGCGTGGACTTCCCGACGTTCGGTCGACCCACCAGCGCAACAATCGGCAAACGCATAACTCACTCTTTCTGTGACAGCCTATCTTCTTCTCGTCGCCGTCGGCGTCACCGTCGGCGTAGGGCTTGGCGTCGGCGTGGGTGTGGGCAGGGCGGCAATCGTGACCTCGATGGTGGCCGGTGAGACGCCCTCCACGGTGATGTCGGCCGGCGGGAACACCTCCGGCTCGATGGCGTGCGTGCCCGGCCCTAACCCGGTCAGGTCAAGGATCACCGGCGCCTGATCCTCCCGGATGGTCGCCAGCTTGGGCAGCGGCCCGGCGAGGAAGACGTTGACCGATTCGAGCGTGAGCGTGTAGGTCAGCCCTGCGCCGAGCCCCTGAATCTGCGGCGAGCGGCGGACGGTCTGCACGCCGTTGACCGGCACGATGCCCACCTGCACGTTGACGGCCTGGTTGCCGATGGCCGACACCTGCTCAGGCAGCTTGAGTGGGACGCGCTCGACCACGTCCTGGCTGGCGCCGTCGATGTTGACCGACACGGTGATGTAGCCGCTCAAGTCGGAAATAACCTGCGGATCGCCCTGCACTGTGACCAGCTTCGGCTCGGCGGACACCGAGCTCATCGTGTACCCCTCAGCGGGGCGGCCCTTCGGCTCCACGAGCACGGCCAGCTCGCGATAGCCCGGCACCTGAATAATCGGCACGGTGACGAGCACGTCGCGTGGCGTGATGTTGACGAAGCCGAGCGTTTCGCCGGCCGCATTGCGGGGCGAGACGCGCAGCGTGCGCTCGACCGTGCCACGCGCGCCGCGCAGGTACATATCGACCGCAATCGACTCGACCTGATCGACCAGCGGCGCCGAGCCGGAGACGAGCACGTTGGTGGGCGTGATGACGGGCGTCTGCCAGTTGTAGCCGAAGGCGGGCGCATCGAGCACGTTGACCTGCACCGGCATGACGCGCTCCTTGCGCTCCTCCAGCCGCACGCGCACCTGCGACGGCTTGATCGCCGTGACCTGCACCTCCGGGTCGGACGACAGCACCTGCACCGGCACGTCGTACTCGCCCGCCTGCAAGCCGGTCAGGTCGATCCACGCCGTGAAGTCGCGCGCTTGAAGCGTGTTCCAGCGGGCCTTCGGCGCGCGCGCTTCCAAGTACACCTCGCTCGACGTGTCACCGAAGACGATCAGCTTCTCGGACAGCCCGGAGCGGCTCAGCGGCACCGGCTGGCCGAACTCGCGCTGCGGGTACTCCTCGCGCACCGCGATGACCCACACCAACCCCGCCAGCGCCAGGGCGAGCAATCCCGATCCGAGTCGCGAGAGAATGTTCTGCATAGCTTATGATCCGCCATTGAACAGGCGTCGTGGTTTGTAGAACGCCTGCAGAATGGTGCGCAGGCGCGCGCTGTCGAGGCGGCGCGCGATGCGGCCGGAGCGCGCCAGCGACACGATGCCCGTCTCCTCTGAGACGACAATCGCCAGCGCATCGTTCTGTTCGGTGATGCCGACGGCGGCGCGATGCCGGGTGCCGAGCGAGCTGTCGGCCAGGTCGCGCTGCGTCAACGGGAGCACGCAGGCGGCGGCCACGATCCGATTGCCCCGGATGATGACGGCCCCGTCGTGGAGCGGCGTGCCGGGGAAGAAGATCGTCTGCAACAGGCGGGCGGACACCTCGGAGTCGATGCGCTCGCCCGACTCGATGTATTCCTCCAGGCCGGTGTCGCCCTCCATGACGATCAGCGCGCCGGTGCGCTCGCGCGCGAGGGCCTCGACGGCCTGCGTGACCTCGTGGATGAACTGCTGCGCCGTGGTTTCGCGCGCGCCCCGGCCCATGATGATCGGGGCCGAGCGGCCGAGCCGTTCGAGCGCGCGCCGTAGCTCCGGCTGGAAAATAACCGGGATCGCGACGAGGATCATAGGGAGCGAATTACGGAGCAGCCAGCCAAAGGCGGTGAAGCGGCTGGCTGCGAGGACGAAGATCAGCGCGATGACGAGGATGCCGCGCAGGAGCGCCACGGCCTGCGTGCCCTGGAACAGGCGAAACAACCCGTAGAACACCAGCGCCACCAGCAAGATGTCGAGGACGCTCGACCATGTAAACTGCGGCGCCAGTGCGGTCAGCTCAATCGCAACCCGCTCGACGAATGCTCGTACCTGTTCCAGCACAGTACTTCCTAATACTACGGGCCGGGGCTACTTGCGGCAGCCCCGGCGCTGATTCATCCCAACAAATCGGCCAGGATCGCCTTCTGCGCGTGCATCCGGTTTTCGGCCTGGTCGAAGAGGACCGAGTGCGGGCCATCCGCCACCTCGTCGGTGATCTCCTGGCCCCGGTGCGCCGGCAGGCAGTGCATGACGAGCACGGTGGGCTTTGCCGCCGAGACGAGCTTGCTGTTGATCTGGAAGGGCGGGAAGAGCTCGGCGCGCTTTGCTGCCTCGGCCTCCTGCCCCATGCTCGCCCACACGTCGGTGTAGATCACGTCGGCGTCGGACGCGCCTTCCATCGGGTCGTTGGTCAGGGTGATCGACCCGCCGCTCTCCGCCGCAAAGGCGCGCGCCTTCTCGGTCACGTCCGGGCGGGGTTCGTAGCCCACCGGCGTTGCCACCGTGACGTGGACGCCGAGCTTCGCGCCGCCGAACATCAGTGACGCGGCGACATTGTTGCCGTCACCCACGTAGGTCAGCTTCACGCCCGACAGCCGCCCCATCTTCTCCCAGACGGTGAAGAGGTCGGTCAACCCCTGGCACGGGTGGCTGTAGTCGGAGAGGCCGTTGATGACGGGGACCCGGCTGTATTGCGCCAGCTCGACGACGTGCTGATGGGCGAAGACGCGCGCCATGATGCCGTCGACGTAGCGGGAGAGGACGCGCGCCACATCGGCCACGCTCTCCCGGCCGCCCAGCCCGATCTCCTGCGGCGAGAGGTAGAGCGCGTCGCCGCCGAGGTGCTTCATGCCCATCTCGAAGCTCACGCGCGTGCGCAGCGACGGCTTCTGGAAGATCATGCCGAGCACTTTGCCCTGCAGGATGGGCTTATTGCCGCCCGCCTGCCATTCGACCTTGAGATCGCGCGCCAGTTGCAGCCACCGCCAGAGCTCCTTAGTGGAGAAATCGGCAAGGCTGATGAAATCGCCCTTCTTAGCCATGATTGCTGCTCCTTGAGTGATGAGAGGTGGTGCGACGTATCCTTAACGCAGCGCCATAGCCGCGACAAACAACGTGAGCATGAGCCAGGGTCCCGCCCAGGCAATGCGCGCCGGGCCGAAGGCGGCTGCCCCATCCCTCCGGCCGAGCCAGTAGAGCGCCGGGGCCAGCAGGACGGCAGTCAAGGCAGCCGCGCCGGGCAGCCGCAGCGCGACGAGCGCCACGATCACGGCCAGCGCGCCCACGGTCAAGGCGAGCGATGCGCCCTGCTCCTTCGCCGTGGCGCGCAAAACGCCCCATTGCAGAACGGTCAGCGCCAACCCGACGAGCAGCGGCTGCCAGCGGAGCGCGTCAACACTTGCCCATCCGGCGGCCAGCATGCCGAGCGTCCACGGCAGCAGCGCATCGAGCAGGGCGAAAGCGGCGGAGGGCGCATCTCCCCGGCGCGCCAGCGGCCCGGCATTCGTTGAGATCACGACGGCGCCGCGCGGTTCG